>NZ_JQNI01000002.1:837500-1017500 GCF_000745175.1 Deinococcus sp. YIM 77859 | reverse complement strand
GTGCTGTTTGTGGCCACCAACTTCTTTCGGGCGCGGCTGCGTGACGCCTTTCGCACCACCCGGCTGCAACAGGCCATCGTCAACACCCGCCTGAACGAGAACATCACCGGAATGCTGACGGTGCAGCTTTTTGGGCGTGAAGCCCGCACCGCGCTGGACTTCGACCACGCCAACCGCGACCTGTTGCGGGCCAATGAGAACAGCGTTCGTTGGTTTTCCCTCTTTATGCCCACGGTCGCCATGCTGGGGCAGGTGGCCGTCGCGCTCGTGCTGTACTTCGCGGCCCGGCAGCTTCTCGGGGCGGATGCGGTGGGCACGGGGGTGGCCGGCGCGGTCACGGTGGGGACACTCTTTGCGTTTGTGCAGTGGACACAGCAGCTTTTCCAGCCCATTCAGGACCTGGCGGACGTATTTAACAACCTGCAAGCTGCGATGGCGAGCAGCGAACGCATCTTTGGGGTGCTCGACACGCCCGAAGAGATCACGGACAAGCCGGGAGCCAAGCGGCTGGAGAACTTCCAAGGCCGGGTGGAGTTTGAGGGGGTGTGGTTTGCCTATGACCCGGCGGTGACCGCCCAGACACCCGACAGCGACGACCGCTGGATTCTGCGGGGGATCGACCTGCACATTCAGCCGGGCGAGAGCGTGGCCCTTGTCGGCGCGACTGGCGCGGGCAAGACCAGTGTGACGGCCTTGGTCAGCCGCTTCTACGACGTGCAACGGGGTGCGGTGAAGGTTGACGGCACCGACGTACGAGATCTGGCGCAGCATGACCTGAGACGGCATGTGGGGGTCGTCCTTCAGGACGTGTTTCTCTTTGCCGGCACCATCGAGAGCAACCTGACGCTGGGGAACCCCGACATCGGGCATGAACGCGTGGTGGAGGCGTGCCGGTACGTGGGCGTCCACGACTTTATCCTCTCGCTGCCGGAGGGCTACCAGACCGAGGTTCGCGAGCGCGGCGCGACCCTCTCGACGGGCCAGAAGCAGCTTCTCGCCTTTGCCCGCGCCCTGATTCAGAACCCCGACATCCTGCTGGTGCTCGACGAGGCGACCGCGAATGTGGACACCGAGACCGAGCTGCGCATTCAGCACGCGCTGGAAAAAGTCATGCAGGGGCGCACCTCCATCATCATCGCGCACCGCCTGAGCACCATCGAGCACTGTGACCGCATCGTGGTGATGCGCCGGGGCCGGATTGTGGAACAGGGGAGCCACCGCGAACTGCTGGAAAAGGGCGGCTACTACGCGCGGCTGCACCGTCTTCAGTACGCGCAGGCAGAAGCGGCGGACTAGGCCTGTTCGGGTTCGGGTCAGTCGGTTAGGGTAGACGAATGGCTCCTATGAAACAGTCCGCCCATCGCATCACCGTTGGTGACGTGACCCGTGAGCTTCCCACCGTGCGCGTCGGCAGCGTGGGCCGCGTGCCCCTGGTGGAGTTCATCGGGGATAGCGAATTCACCAACGCTGCCGCCCAGGCCCTGCTGCCCCTGATTCCCGGGGGAACCGAGATGCTGCTGACCGTGGTGACGAACGCGCTGCCCCTCGCGCACGAGCTGAGTGACCGCAGCGGCATTCCCTACGTGGTCGCGCGCAAGAAACGCCGGACATACATGCAAGATCCTCTGATTCAGGACGTGCCCAGCATGACCCTGGGCGTGGCCGAGACGTTGTGGCTCGACGGTCCGCACGCCGCCCGGCTGAGGGGGAAGCGCGTCACCATCGTGCAGGACGTCGTGGCCTCGGGCGGCACCGCCCAGGCCTTGGCGCGGCTGGTTGAGCGTGCGGGCGGCACCGTCGCCGGGTACCTCGCGGCCTTTAAGCAGGGAAACACCACCCTGCCCCTCAGGTACCTTCAGGAGTTGCCGCAGAGCCTCTAACGTGTGTCCTCGAACGGGGATTCCCGCCGCAGGCGCAGGATGACCGTGTCAGCGGCGGCGAGCGCGTCGGGTCCTGCGTAGATTCCCCCCAGGGCTGCCGCGAGGTCGGGGCGGGTGTTGAGCAGCGCGCCACCATAAAAGACCGGCACGCCTAGGGCCAGCAGGTCGGCCTTTTGTGTCTCGACGCCCTCTAGCGCCCAGTCCCCGTTAAGGGCGAGCAGCACGCCCTCTGCCTGCCGCTGCCGCACGTAGGCGGCAAGGTCGCCCAGCGGCAGGTCCGGACCTAGGTACTCGACGCGCGCTCCTCGGCGGCACAGCACCAGCGTTACCATCATCAGTCCGATCTCGTGCTGCTCGCCGGGTGCGCCCGCAGCCACCAGATGTGGCCCGAAGGTTCCCAGGCCAGCCACGTCGAGGAGGGCCGAGATCCTAGAGCGTAGAAAGGCGCTCGCCTGATGAACCTGCGCGATGTGCACCTCCCCGCGCTGCCACAGCCGGCCCAGCTCGACGAGCACGGGCGACATCACCGTCAGGAGGACGTCCTCTACGCTGAGACGGGCGTGGGCCTCAGACAGCAGAGCTCGGGCCCGCAGCAGGTCAGAGGCGAGTAAGGCGGCCAACAGGGCGGTGGCCAGTGCGCTGGGTGTGGGATCCAGCGGAGGGCCAGCGGCGCGGACAAGCTGCGCCGCTCGGCCTGTGGAAACCCCCGCGCGCAGGTACCGCTGCATCTCCTCGATCTGCGCCAGGTCATGCAGGGAATAGAGACGGTAGCCGCTCGTGTTCCGGGCGGGCGCGGGAACCCCGTAGCGCCGCTCCCACTGCCGCAGGGTCGCCGCCGGAATGCCGGTCCGAGCCTCCACCTGGGACGCCGTGAAGAGCGCGGTGGCCATGGAGGGATCAGTGGCCGGGTGGGACATCTGACCCTTATTTGGACACAGCCGCGCCGCCTTAACCGTAAGTATTTCGCCAGGCGACCCCTGCCATCTGTCCCGGCACCCCGGCACCCGGCCCCTCTACAATGCGGCCCGTGCGCGGCCCCCGCTGCTGCCGCGTCTCCCCGCCATGCGCCGCCTGACCCTTCCCGCTTCCCTTCCCCTGTCCCGGCTGCTCGCTGTGTCGCGCCCCGCGTTGTGGGTGAATACGGTTGGACCGCTGGTGATGGGGCTCTGGCTAACCGGGCACCTTTGGACCGTGCACCCCGGCCTGCTGCTGCTGGTGGTGTACTTCACGCTTCCCTTTAACCTGCTGATCTACGGCCTAAACGACCTGGCCGACCGCGAGGAGGACGCGCTTTCCTCGCGGAAGGGGGGCTGGCAGGGGGCGCGGCTGGGTCTGGGAGAAGCCAGACCCCTCCTGAGGGGTATCCTGGCCCTGAACGCGCCCTTTCTGCTTGCGCTGGCGCTGCTGCTGCCCCCCGCGGCTTGGGCGCTGCTGCTGCTTACAGCCGGGCTTTTTACGGCCTACAGCCTGCTTCCGCTGCGGCTCAAGGGCCGCCCCTTTCTCGACGGCTTCAGCAACGTGGCCTATGCGCTGCCGCTCGCGCTCCCGGCGCTTGTGCTGGGGCGGCCGCTGCCCGAGCTGCCCCTCGCCGCGCTGATGGCCTATGCGGTGGGCAAGCACGCCTTTGATGCCGTACAGGATATCCCCGCTGACCGCTGTGCGGGAACGCGGACCGTTGCCACCACCCTGGGTGCGCGCGGCACAGCCCTCTACGCGCTCATATGGTTCGGGCTCGCCGGGGGGCTGTTGTGGCCGGTCAGCCGCCTCACCGCCGCCGCCCTGTGGCTGGTGTGCGGGGGAATGGCGCTCGCGCTGCTTCTGCGTCCTACGCCGGTACGGGCCGCGCGGCTCTACCTCCTGAGCATCGTGACGCCCTGGCTGGTGGGGACGGTGGCGGGCGTGCCGCTGGTGTACCTGCTCGCGCGGGGGCTGGAGCCGTGAGCGAGCGAAGTGCACGGACCATCGGCCTTCTCGGTGGTGGTCTGGCGGGGCTCGCACTCGCGGCGCTGCTTGGGGAACGGGGCGACGCCGTCACGGTGTACGAGCGGGACCGAGCGGGCGGCAAGCTGCGGCGGGTGACGGCGGGCGGCCTCGCCTTCGACACCGGGCCGAGTCTCTTGACCTTCCCGGAGGTATGGCGCGCCTTTTTGGAGCGCCTGGGCGAGGCAGACCCGCTTGACCTGCGGCCGCTCCCCGGTGGGCTGGGTGTCCATCACACGCCGTTTGGGTCGGTGCCGCTGCCCGTTCCCCAGGAGCATCCGCTGCACTCCGCGTGGGAGGCTTACCGTGCTGCTGCACGGGCCCTTGCTCCGCAGCTCGGCACGCTGCTCACCACGCCGCCGCGCCTGACGGATCCGGTGTTTCGGGCAGCGAGTGCCACCCTGCTGTATGCCACCGGGGGGCACCTGACCGCCGAAGGGTGGGTGCGTGCCCGCCGCCTACCCCCCGCCCTCGCGCATGCTGTTCGCACGCATGCCCTGAATGCCGGACTCGCGCCCGTGGACGCCCCCGCCCTGTACGCGCTGCTTCCCGCCCTCACGGCAGACGCTGTCTTTCGGCCCGCACGGGGGATGGGAGGGCTGCTGGACACGCTGCTCGACCTGGGGAGGGCGCGGAGTGTGCAGGTTCGGGAGGGCGCAGAGGTGATTCACGTGGACGCCCGGAACGCCACCGTGACCCTGAAGGGGGGAGAGGTCTGCCGTCATGACCTGCTGGTAAGCGCGCTGGACCCGGCCCGCCTTGCCGCGCTGTTGGGACAACCGGTCCACTCCCCCGTGGCTCGCCGGACGGTCAGTGGTGTGGCCCTCTATGCCGCGCTGCCCGCTCCTGCCCCCCTGCCGCCCACGTCCGTGCTGCCACCGGCGGATTTTCGCACCTTTCGTGCGGCGCTGCGGGCCGGCGCGCTGCCTCCCGACACCCTGGCCCTCGTCCACGCAGAGGGGGTGCGTCTGGCTGTGCTCCTCACCGCGCCCGCGACCGGGCTGGACCTGGGGCCGGAGCATCCCTGGGTGCGGGCCCAGGTGAACCGGGTGGAGCACGCGCTCGGCGTTTCCGGTCTGCTCACCTCGGCGCGGGAGGTGCTGGCCCTGTCTCCCAGCCACTACGCGGCGGGCGGACATCCCGGCGGCGCGATCTACGGCGCGGCCCTGCCCCCCTGGCGGCGTGGTCCCCTCCATCCCCAGCCCTACCGCCTAGGCCCCCGGCTGTGGGGAGTGGGGACGGGCGTTCATCCGGGGGGAGGCATTCCCGCGCTTCTGGGCGGGGCGCTTATCGTGGACCAGTTGTTGACCGAACGGGGCGGGTGATCCAGGAGGTTGATTAGGGGGTCAGCGGCGTTTCCTTGTGCCGTTCCCGCAGCAGCCGCAGCACCTCGCGTGCCGAGTGCAGGATCGGTGTGCCCGGCCCGAAGATGCCGGCGACGCCCGCCGCTTTCAGCGCCGCGTAGTCCTGCTGCGGAATCACGCCGCCCGCCACGACCAGGATGTCACCGGCGCCCTGGTCCCGCAGCGCCTGAAGCAGTTGCGGGATCAGCGTTCGGTGGCCAGCGGCCTGGCTGCTCACGCCGATGACGTGCACGTCGTTTTCAATCGCTTGCCGCGCCGCTTCCTCCGGCGTCTGGAAAAGGGGGCCGACATCCACGTCGAAACCTAGGTCAGCAAAGCCGGTGGCAATCACCTTGGCGCCCCGGTCATGCCCGTCTTGGCCCATCTTCACGACGAGGATGCGCGGGCGGCGGCCTTCCGCTCCGGCAAAGGCTTCGATCTCGTCTCGCAGGGCGGCGAAGTCTTCGTCCCCCGCGTAGCCCTGGGCGTACACGCCGGACAGGGTCCGCACCTCCGCCTGGTGGCGGCCCCATACCCGCTCCAGCGCGTCCGACACCTCGCCCACCGTCGCGCGGGCGCGCATGGCGTCGATGCTCAGGGCAAGCAGATTGCCTTCGCCGCTGCGGGCAGCCTCCTCCAGAGCCCTGAGGGCTGCGGCGACGGCCTGCGGGTCACGCTCTGCCTTCACCCGGTTCAGCCGCCGAATCTGCGCCTCGCGCACAGCCACGTTGTCGATGTCCAGCACCTCTACGGGTGTCTCGTCGGCAGTGCGGTAGCGGTTCACCCCCACGATCACGTCCTCGCCCCGATCGATGCGGGCCTGCTTGCGCGCGGCGGATTCCTCGATCCTCAGCTTGGGAATGCCCGCCTCGATGGCCTTTGCCATCCCGCCCAGCTCCTCCACCTCGCGCATGAGTTCGCGGGCCTTTTCGGCCAGCTCAAAGGTCAAACGTTCCATCAGGTACGAGCCGCCCCAGGGATCCACGACATGCGGAATGCCCGTCTCCTCCTGAAGGATGAGCTGCGTGTTGCGCGCGATGCGGGCGCTGAAGTCGGTGGGCAGGCCGATCGCCTCGTCAAAGGCATTCGTGTGCAGGCTCTGCGTGCCGCCAAACACCGCCGCCATCGCCTCGATCGTCGTGCGAACGATGTTGTTGTAGGGGTCTTGCTCGGTGAGGGACCAGCCGGACGTCTGGCAGTGGGTGCGCAGGGCGCGGCTCATCGGATTTTTCGGCGCGAACCCCGCCATGAGCTCGTCCCACAGGAGGCGGGCCGCCCGGAGTTTGGCCACCTCGGTGTAGAAGTTCATGCCGATGGCGAAGAAAAAGGAGAGGCGCGGCGCGAACTCGTCCACGTCGAGCCCCTTGGCCAGCGCGGCCCGCACGTACTCCAGCCCGTCTGCCAGGGTGTACGCGAGTTCCAGCGCCGCATTCGCCCCCGCCTCCTGGAGGTGATAGCCGCTGATGGAGATGGAGTTGAACCGCGGCATTTCCCGCGCTGTAAAGGCGATGATATCGGCCACGATCCGCATGGAGGGTGCGGGCGGATAGATGTACGTGTTCCGCACCATGAACTCCTTGAGGATGTCGTTCTGGATGGTGCCCGAAAGCTGCGCGCGCGGCACGCCCTGTTCTTCGCCCGCCACGATAAAGGCGGCAAGCACCGGCAGCACCGCGCCGTTCATGGTCATGGAGACCGACATTTCCCCCAACGGAATCCCCTCGAAGAGGATCTTCATGTCTTCGACGGAATCGATGGCGACCCCCGCCTTGCCCACGTCGCCCACAACGCGCGGGTGGTCGGAGTCGTAGCCGCGGTGGGTGGCGAGGTCAAAGGCCACGGAGAGGCCCTTTTGCCCCGCCGCGAGGTTCCGGCGGTAGAAGGCGTTCGATTCTTCGGCGGTGGAGAACCCCGCGTACTGGCGGATGGTCCAGGGCCGGGCCGCGTACATGGTGGCCCGCGGTCCGCGGATGAAGGGCGGCAGGCCGGGCAGCGTATCGGCGGGAACGCCCACGAGGTCGGCAGAGGTGTAGAGCGCCTTGAGGGTCAGCCCCTCGGGGGTCATGCGGTTGAGGGTGTCGGGGTCCGCGCCGCGCAGGTCCTTTTGCGCCAGCGCCTTCCACGCTGAGAGATCGGGTGCCTTCATGGGAAACCTCCGTCTGCTCGCATGATGCCACGGGCAACCAAACGCACGTTAGGGGGACTGAGGAGAGCCACCTCTGCGCCTTTTCAATGAGGAATGTTAAGATGTTGAACGTGATTTCCGAGAAAGCGGCCTCTCCTGCCTTTCTGGGGGAGCGTGTCAAGCTTGCCCCCAGCCTCCTTTCGTGCGATTTCACTCGGCTGGGCGAGGAACTGCGCGCGATCGAGGGCGCGGACTGGGCGCATGTGGACGTGATGGACGGCCTGTTCGTGCCCAATATCAGTTTCGGGCTGCCCATCCTCGCGGCGGCCCGGCGGGCGAGTGCCCTCTTTATGGACGTGCACCTGATGATCGAGCGGCCCGAGCGATATCTGCGCGACTTTGCCGAGGCCGGGGCCGACGGGATGACCGTGCATGTGGAGGCCACGCCCCACGTTCACCGCGCCGTTGGCCTGATTCGCGAGCTTGGCAAGCGGGCAGGCGTGACCCTCAACCCCGGCACGCCGCTGGAAGCCGTGCGCCCCGTTCTCGCCGATGTGGACCTCGTTCTGGTGATGAGCGTGAACCCCGGCTTCGGTGGGCAGCGCTTTCTTCCAGGCAGTGTGGAGCGGGTGCGGACCCTGCGCCGCTGGTTGGACGAGCTGGGGAGCGCCGCTGAGCTGGAGGTCGACGGCGGCGTCACGCCCCAGAATGCCCGCCTGCTGGCCGAGGCGGGGGCGACGGTGCTTGTCGCGGGCAGCAGTGTCTTTGGCTCGGACGGACCCCAGGCCGGTCTTTCTCGGCTGAGGGAGGCGCTCTCTTGAGGCTGCGGGTGGACCTCCTGCCCCACGGGAACTACCCGGACGTGGTCCTCGTCGTGGACGTGCTGCGTGCGACCACCACCGCCATTGCGTACCTCGAACGGGGCGCGGACGCCCTCCTGTTGACGGCCACTCCCGAAAAGGCTCTCTCCCTGCGTGCCGAGGGCGTCTTGCTCGGTGGCGAGCGCGGTGGCCTGCCCCTTCCCGGCTTCGACTTTGGCAACAGCCCGGTGGAGGCCGCCGCGCAGAACTTCACCGCCAAGACCGTCGTGATGAACACGACCAACGGCACGGGTGCGGCCCACGTCGCCGCCGAGACGGGTAAGCACGTCCTGCTCGCTGCCCTCACGAACGCGCACGCCGCCGCCCGCCGCGCCCGCGCGCTCGCCACCGAGGAGATCGCGGTCGTGTGTGCCGGGACGGATGCCCGCGTGAGCCTGGAAGACGTGTACGCGGCCGGGGTGCTCGCCGAATATCTGCTCGCGCTGGCTGACTTCAGCATTGACGACGGCACCCGGATCGCCCTCACCGTGCGCCGCAACGCCGCCAATCCGGTCGAGGCCCTGGGCAGCAGCGGCCACGGCCAGCACCTCGCTCGCCTGGGCTTGGGCGAGGACGTGCGCTACGCCGCTCAGGTGAGCACGAGTACCGTTGTGCCCGTCCTTGCCGAGGCTCAGGATCTACCGGGGGCACTGCGCTTCGTGGGGTGACACGCCGTGGCCTTCCGCAGGCGGCTGAACATTGCCTCCCGCCCCAGACCCGTTACCCTGTCTCCCATGACCGTCACCGACTTTCACCTGCCCGCCGTGACCCCCACGGACACGATCGACTGGAAGGCCATCCCCAGCCCGGCCTTTGTGCTGGATGAGTCGCGGCTGCGGCGCAATCTGGCGCTGATCTCGTACGTGCAGCGCGAGAGCGGCGCGCAGATCATCGTGGCCTTTAAGGGCTTTGCCATGTGGAGCACGTTTCCCCTGCTGCGCGAGTACGGGATCACCGGCGCGACCGCGAGCAGCCTGAACGAGGCCCGGCTGGCGAAAGAGGAGCTGGGCGGCGAGGTTCACGTGTACGCGCCCGCCTACAGCGAGGAGGACTTCGGGCACATCCTGGAACTGGCTGACCACCTCGTCTTCAACTCCTTTTCCCAGTGGGAGCGGTTTCGGCCCCAGGTGGAGGCCGCGCGCGCGGCTGGGAAGGAACTTCAGGTGGGCATTCGCATCAACCCCGAATACGCCGAGGTGGAAACCGACCTCTACAACCCGGCCGGGCCATTTTCCCGCTTGGGCGTGACGCGGCGCGAGTTTCGGCCGGAGCTGCTCGACGGCATCGACGGCCTACACTTCCACACCCTCTGTGAAAAGGACGCTGACACGCTCGAGCGCACGCTGGAGGTCGTGGAGCGCACCTTTGGGGAATTTCTGCCCCGCATGCGGTGGGTTAATTTTGGTGGCGGTCACCTGATGACCCGCGAAGGGTACGACCTTGCCCGCCTGATCCGCGTGGTGCGCGCCTTTCGCGAGAAATGGGGCGTGCACGTGATCCTCGAACCCGGCAGCGCCTTCGGCTGGCAGACCGGCTGGCTGGTCAGCAGCGTGCTCGACGTGGTGCACAACGTCAAGGACATCGCCATTCTGGACGTGTCGGTGAGTGCCCACATGCCTGACGTGCTGGAGATGCCCTACCGCCCCCGCATCCTGGGCGCGCGCGACCCCGGCGAAGGGCAGGAAACGCACCGGGAGGCCAACGACTACGCACCCGGCGACCACCCCTATCTCATCGGCGGCACGACCTGCCTGGCCGGGGACGTGGTGGGCGAATACGTCTTTGACCATCCCCTGGACGTGGGGGACCGAGTGGTCTTTGACGACATGATTCATTACACGATGGTCAAGACAACCTTTTTCAACGGCGTCAAGCATCCGGAGATCGGCATTCTGCACGAAGACGGCCGGTACGAGCGGGTCAAGACCTTCGGCTACGAGGAATTCAAGGCAAAGTTGAGCTGACGGGCCCAGAACAGCGCCCCCGCCACTCCCGGCTGGGGGCGCTGTTCTGCTGGAACACCTGGGGAACTGGGGGGCGAAGGGCCGTGCGCGGGGGGCGGGGCTCACCGCCCGGCCGCGCGCCGATTGAAACCCGGCCTGCTGCGGCGCAGGGCGCGGGAGAAGTCAGGCCGGAGGTGGGGCCGAGCCAGTCACCTCCAGCGCGGAGGGTCAGCGAAAGAGCGTCACTTGCGGTACACCTTGACCACGCCGTTCACGGTGCGGAGGCTGCCGCCTTCGAAGTCGGCGGCCCAGGCCCCGTTCAGCAGGTACTGGTCGCGTGTGGGAAAGCCCAGGAAGGAGCCGCTGCCGCCCAGGCCCTGGTACGTCCGGAGAACGTTCCCTTGCAGCCAAAAGGTGCCGTACTTCTCGGTGCTGTAGAGCGCGCCGTTCTGGAAGAAGCCGTAGAGACCGCTGGTGCCGTACAGGTTGCGGGGGATGACCTTTTCGTCGCCCGCTGCCCAGCCCAACCGACTGGGAGGACGAGTGCCGCCGTTTTCGGCGCGGGCGAGGGCCAGGTAGCGTTCGAGGATGCGGCCGTGGACAGCGTAGGCACGGCTGGAGCCGTTCGCGTGCAGCAGCACCGCGTCCCCGTAGGCCGCGACCCCCCGGAACTTCTGCCACAGGCCGTCGCCCCAGGGCGCAGCGTAGCTTGTGGCCTCACCCAGGGATTCCGGTCCCTTTAGGCGGCCATACGCCTCCACCATCGCCTGGTCGAAAGAGCCGTCCGCCTTCTCGCCGGGCTGAATGCGTGTCACGGGCTGCTCGGGAGCGGGCGGAAGCGGGGCGGGCGGGGTGGGCGCCGTGGTGACGGTGCCGGTGGCGCCCGGCTTGTTTCCCACCTGGCCCACCCGGAACGTCACCACGTCCGTTACCCAGCCGTCTTGCGGCAGGGGGGTCAGGGCGGTGTTCAGCGCCTGGGCTAGGTTCTCCGGCCCCTGCACGCGCACCTGCGCGAAGCCTTCCTCCTCCACGAAGCGGGCGATGTCGTTCAGATTCAGCGGCTGCGTGCTCGCCAGGGCAAGAAGTCGGTCTTGGCCGTTCGGGCCGCCCACAGTCAGCGTGTACCTCGCGCCCTGCGCCGGGAAGACTCGGGTCACGCCCCCCGGCACGAAGTTGCTCTCCTCGTAGCGGTTGGGGAAAAACAGGTCGACAGCGCCGTTCGCGTTCACGTTGAAGAGGTACACGTAGGCGTCAGCGTTCGTCTGAACGCCGATGCGGATGCTTTCGCCCCTGCGGTAGACCGGGTTGCCGCGGCCGCTGGCGTCCTTGTTCACCCACACCTGCACGTCCAAACCGGTCTGCACCGGGTTCACGATGATGCTCTGCGCGCTGATCCTGCCTGGTCCGGCGGCGGTGGCCGCGCTCAGACCGAGCAGGGCCGTCACAGCCAGCAGGCCTTTGAGGTGACTACCGGGAGTTTTCCGCATGTCCTGCCTCCTTGTGATGGTCGCCAGCGTACGGACCGAAGCTGACCGGTCACTGATAGTCAGACTCAGAAAACGCTGTGGTAGACGGAACTAAATGTGCCCTTAAGCTCCTTCTGCCCGCGTGGGAGGCGGGTGAGCCGTCCCTGACCGCCGCCTCAGCTGGCTGGGGCGTACCCTGGGGAGATGAATCCTCTCCTCCTGGTTCTCGCCCTGCTGCTCTTGCCCCCCGGCGTGCAGGCCGCGTCCCTTTCCGCCGATCCCTGGCCACAAAGCCCAGTGCTGGTGCGCCTCTTTGTCCTGCCCTCGGGCCGCGAAGCGAGCCGGCGCCTCTCCCGCGACCTGGCCTTAACGCCCGCACAGGTCGCGGCGCTGCGTCGCCTGGCCCAGAGCGAGGCGGCCTCCGCGCAGGCGGGAAGGGAAGTGATCGGCCGTCAGGAGGCCGCGCGGCTCAACGCCCGCATCGCTGCCCTCCGCACAGAAAAGGACCGCAAGGTCCGGGTTCTCCTCGGCTCCAAGTACCCCGCCTTCCGCGAGTGGGTGCGGACGTGGTGGGCAGCGCGGGTCAAGGGGGCGCGGTAGACGAGTGGTTCGGCAAAGGCCAAATTTGGTAATCCCCGAACAAGGAGGCTCCGTGTTCTTTTCTTCTCGGTATAAGCGCCGCCCGAAAGCTGCCGCTGGGCTGGGTGGTTGGGCTCTGCTGCTCTTTCTGGTCCCGGTGTTTCTCTACCGGGCGCCGCTGAACCCAGGGTGGAGCAAGCGTGCGCCGGAGCGGTAGCCGTGTGCGCTGGGAGGCCTAGAACTGCCCCGCGACCCACAGCGCCAGCGGCGCGAGCAGAAGCGCGGGCAACAGGCTGCCGACGCGGACCCGGCGGTCTTCCCAACCCAGGCCGGAGAGCATCAGGTTCCACGAGATGCCCAGAATGGTGAGGCCGCCGACGCCTGTGATCAGCAGCACATAGGGGTTGGTTCTGAGCACGGTTGGGTCCGCTCCGCCAAGCAGGCCCGCTGCAAACGTACCCGCCGCCAGGCTGAGGCCACCCTGCAGCAGCAGCACCGTCAGGGCGCTAAAGCCTACGCCGATGCCGTACGCTCCTGCCAGCGCCAGCGCCGCGATGCCGTCCAGCGTCGCCTTGAGCACATAGGTGGAGGCGTCGCCGGTCAGGCCGTTTTGCAGCCCGCCGACGACCGTCATCGGGCCGATGCAAAACAGCAGGCTGGCGGCCACGAAGCCTTCCGTAAAGCGCCCCCCGCCCCGGAAGCGCCGGCGCAGCGTGTCGCCCAGCCGCAAGAGGCCCTCTTCGATGCCGAGCGCCTCCCCGGCGACGGCACCCAGCGCGAGGACGATCAGCGCGAGGATCACGCCGGGAATGCTCCCTCCCGTCACGCGGTTGAGGTGACCGGCCATATCCAGCCCGATAAAGAGTGTCACCAACGAGAGGGTCTGAAGGAGCGTGCGCTGGGTACGCTCGGGCAGCCGCCCCCCCAACGTGAGGCCAAGCAGGGTACCCAGGAGGACAGTCGTGACGTTGATCAGGGTGCCGGACAGTTGCGCGAGGAGACTCACGTTCCTACGGTACGTGAGGCGAGGCGGTGCCTGGGTGGGGAACGCCCCGCCTCCACCTGGCCTTTAGGCTTGACGGCCTGCTGACCTGCGGTGTGGTACGCTGCCGACAAGTTGACCTGTCTGCCTGCTCGTCTACCGGTCTTGCCGCCCCTGGCGGGTGGCGGCCCGGGTACGCTGCTGGTCGGTCACAATCCAGAACGTCGTCGGGGCTGCTTTCGCGCGGCCCCGTCTGCTTTTCGGAGGTTCCCGTGACGCTTGCCGAACAGTTCCAGACGCTCCCGAAGCTCCTCAAGGTTCGCGAGGTGGCCGACTTTACCGGAACTCATGAACGAACCGTGCGCCGCTGGATTCGTGATGGCCGCCTGATCGCGGTGGAACACCCCAGCGGGCTGCGGGTGCCCCGGCGTTCGCTGTGGCGCTTCTTGGGCCTCGATTTCGGAATGAGCGCCTAGGTCCTGCCGGGAACCGGCGGCCCCGCTATGCTGGGTGGTATGGAGGCCGCCCTAGGGTCCCTTGGCGCGCTGCGGGCTGCGCTCGTGAGCGGGGACCAGACCACACTTGCCGCCCTGCAGGCTTGGCAGCCCGCCCCGCAAGAGCGGGATGAGGCGGCGGCTTTGGCCCTGCGCTGGGGGCGGCCCACGCTGGCCGCGCGCTGGGCAGCCGATCCGCTCACGCGTGCTGCGGCCTACCTGCGGCTGGGGCAGGCCGCGCAGGCCCTGACCGAGCTTCGCGGGCAGCCGGATACGGCGCGCCCCGCTGTGTTGCGCGCTCGGGCTGCGTGGCAGGCCGGACAGAGAGATGCCCTCAGCTGCGCTCGGCACGCCCGCGCCCTGGCCCGTGCCGAGGGGGACGCCGCCGCCCTGGTCGCGGCTGTCACTCTGCTCGGCGAGATCCTGCTCAGCGAGCCCAAAGCGGCCCTGCGTGCCCTGGCCGAGGGCCTGAGGGTCGCGGAACTCACCGGGCAGGAGGCAGAAGCGCACCTGTTGGCGGTTCTTGCGCAAGCGCAGGCAAAGCTGGGCAGCCCGACCAAGGCGGCACGCACTGCGGCCAAAGCCCTATCCCGTAGCCTTCCAGGGAGCCCCGCTCGCGTGGGGGCGCTGTGGGTGCTCGGCCGCGAGGAGGAAGCCCGCGCAGAAGCGGCCGCAGGTGCGCTTGGCGAGGGGTGGTGGCCAGCGCGGTAGGCCGTTGGCCGGAGCTGCCCCACGTGTTTTCCCCGGTGTTACCCCGGCACCACGTCCAGCCTTCGGAGCCCGCGAATCACGAAGCCGCCCACGTAGTCCGGGTCGGCCTCGGGGTCACGTAGCCGCAGCTGTGGAAAGGCCCGTGCCAGTGCCCGCAGGCTCAGGGCCAGCTCCAGACGGGCCAGCGGCGCGCCCAGGCAGTAGTGCGTTCCCAGGCCAAAGGTGAGGTGTAGGTTGGGCGTTCGGGTCAGGTCGAGCCGGTCAGGGGCCTCGAAGCGGCGTCCATCGCGGTTGCCGCTCGCGTACAGCAGCCCCACTTTCTCCCCGGGCCGCAGGGGTTCACCGTGCAGGGTGAGGCTTTCCAGGACGTACCGCTCAAAGAGGGGAAGCGGCGTGTCAAAGCGCAGCAGTTCTTCCAGCGCGCTGCGAAAAAATGGCAGGCTCTCCGCGTGCGGGGCCGCGCGCGCCAATTCCTCCCAGTGCGTCCGCGCCCGCAGCAGCACCAGCACGGCGGCGGTGAGGCCATTCACACTCGCCTCGTGCCCGGCGTTGAGCAGCAGAATGCAGGTGTCGATCAGCTCCTGCTCGGTGAGGCGGTCGCCCTCTGCCTCGACCTGTACCAGGGCCGTGATGAGGTCGTCTTGCGGTACGGTACGCCGCGCCCGCGCGAGGTCACGCAGCAGGGCGCTGAATTCCAGCACGGCCCGTTCGGCGGCGGCCTGTTCCTGCGGGGTGTACGTCGGTTCGTACAGGCGCACGATGGCCGCCGACCAGGGCCGGAGCTGCCCGCGTTCGGACTCGGGCACGCCCAGCAGCTCCGCGATCACCGTGACGGGCAGCGGCTCGGCGTAGTCGGCCACCAGATCGAAGCTGCTCGCTGCGGCCAGCTGGCGAAGCTGCGTGTCCAGCAGCGCCGTGATGCGCGCGGTGAGGCTCTCCACCCGCCGGGGCGTAAAGGCCAGACCCACCAGGGAACGCAGGCGGGTGTGCTTGTCGCCCTCGCTGTCCAGCAGGTGGTTGGTATTAAAGGCGTCAAAGTTCGCCTGGCGAGGGTCAGGGGGCGGCCAGCCCAGCTCATCCCGCGAATAGCGGTGAAGCACGCTGCGGCCAAAGCGGCGGTCCCGCAGCAGCGCCGCGATGTCCCCATACCGGGTCAAAAAGACGCGTTGAAGCACCGGATCACGAAAGGCGGGGGTTTCTTCACGAAGCTGGGCCAGCAGGGGATACGGGTCACGCACAAAGGCCGGATCGTGAAGGGGCAGCGTGAATGTGGGGAGGGCCATGGGTCTAGCGTAGAGCAGCTGGACCTCGGGCCGCCTCACCGTTTGGCAGAATGCAGGAGTGGGTTTTCTCCTGTGGCTTCCCGGCACGCTGCTCATTCTGTTGGCGCTGGGAGAAGCCCTGGCTGGTGCCATGCAGTCCGGCGAGAGCCCCTTGACGCGCTCGGTACACCACGCGCTGCATTCCGCGCTGCGGGGAGTTTCGCGCCTTACGGGCCGCCGCGGACCGCTGGTCTGGTCGGGCTTGACCCTGGTGATCGGCACGTTCGTGGTTTGGCTGCTGCTCACCTGGTTGGGGTGGACGCTGATCTTCCTGTCGAGGCCCGGCGCGCTGGTGGGGGCTTCGACCGGCACGCCTGCGGACCCCTGGGACGTGGTGTATTTCGTGGGCTATACCCTCTCCACCCTGGGGTTGGGCGACCTGAGGGCGGTGTACACCGGCTGGCGACTGCTCACGGACCTGACCGCGCTCAACGGCTTTATTCTGATCACGTTTGCGATCACCTTTATCGTGCCGCTCGCGCAGGCCCAAGAGGCCCGGCGCATCTTCGCGCTGCGGCTGCACCGGTCGGGCGCGACGGCACAGGGTCTGGTGCTGACCGCCTGGCATGACCATCCCAAGGGCCTCCAGGGCCTGCTCGACGATGTCGAGGCGAGTCTGCTTTCGCTGGACGTGCAGCACTGGAACTACCCTGCCCTCCACCGCTTTCACACCGCTCTTCCGGCAGAGGCCCTGGAACTCGCGCTGCCCGCCCTCGACGAAGCCCTGCACCTGATCGAGTTTGCGCTGGACGTGCCCCCGCCCAAGCGGCTGCGGGTGGTGCGCGCGTCCATCGACAGCCTCCTGGATACCTACCGCCGCCTGCGGCCGGGGCTCAACCTCGCGCCCCCGCCCCTGCCCGACCTCACGCCGCTGCGCGAAGCCGGGTTGCCGCTCCGCCCCAGCGCAGAGGTCGAGGCCCGCTTTGCCGCCCTGACAGAACGCCGCCGCCTGCTGCGCCGAATGGCCGAGGGTGGCGGCTTTTCCTGGTCTCAGGTGGAGCGCTGAACGCTCCCGGCGCCCAGTTAGGCAAAGGACTGTTCGTCCCGCCGAGCAAGGCCATTCGAGTCCTCTCCGGCCAGCGGGACATCCAGCGCCAGCGAAGCGGGGCGGCCAGGCAGCGTGGTGGCCGGCAGGCTCAGGTCCTCCTCGGCGGGGAGATGGCGGGCACTGAGTTCGGCAAAGGACTGCACCAGGGCGCGGTACTGGCTGACAAACTGGGTGTACTCGGTGCGAACAGCGCTCAGGCGGGCCGTCAGCTCGGCGTGGCGCTCATGAAAGGCGCGCTCCAGGTACACGGTCCGCTCGGCGTGTGCTCGGTCGCGTTCTAGGGTGAGCTGGTGGTACTCGCTTTCCAGGTCTGCAAAGCGCCCGCGGAAGGCGGCTTCCAGTTCCTGCATTCGGGCCTGATGGCTGGCTTCCAGTTCGGCTTGCCGGGCCTCCGCCTCGCGGTCCAGCGCCTCTCGTCGCTGCTGCGCCTGCGAGAGCAGCAGTTCGCACTGCCGAGCCGCGTTCTCCCGCAGGTCATGCCCGATGCGCTCGGCCGCCACCACGGCTCGCCGGATCTCATCTTCTGCCTGGCGGCGCTCTTCAAGCTCGCGTTCCAGGTCCTCCACCCGAGCAAGCAGGGCCTGGCGCTCGTGCAGCAGCGCTTCGACCTGGTCGGCCACCTGTTCCAAAAAGGCCCGTACGCCCGCGCGGTCGTAACCGCCGGGGCGCCCCGGAAACTGCCGCTGGCTGATGTCGAGGGGGGTGAGGGGCTCGTGCTTGTGCGGATTCATGTGCTGGCTCATGAAAAAAGGCTCCTTCCGACGCGCACCAGGGTCGCGCCTGCTTGCACGGCGAGCGGGTAGTCGC
Source organism: Deinococcus sp. YIM 77859 (assembly GCF_000745175.1). NCBI lineage: Bacteria > Thermotogati > Deinococcota > Deinococci > Deinococcales > Deinococcaceae > Deinococcus > Deinococcus sp. YIM 77859. Next base: position 999,960 of record NZ_JQNI01000002.1, on the reverse strand, counting down.
CGCTCATGCCCATGCTGAGTTCCGGGAGGCCGAGGTCGTGGGCGCGCTCGGCGGTGTCCCTAAAGATCCGCCGCGCGGCGTCCGCGTCCCCCTCGGGGGCCATCACCATCAGCCCCCGCACGTCCAGTCCGGTCTGCACCACTTCAGCGTAAACGCTGCGCAGCGCCTGCGGGTGAATGCCGTGCTTCTGCGCCTCCCCGTTGTGCACCTGCAGCAGCACGGCGGGTGCGTGGCCCCACTTCGCCCCCGCCTCCGCAAGGGCGCGGGCCTGCCGCACGTCCTCCAGCGAGTGAACAAGCCGCACTGAGCGCAGGTACTTCACCTTGTTCAGCTGCAGCGGCCCGATGAAGTGCCATTCGATCTCGGGCCGTTCGGCTGAAAGTTCGGCCGCCTTGTCGCGCAGCTCCTGCCCCCGGCTTTCGGCCAGCGGGAAGCCGCCGGGCTGGAGCGCGGCATGGGCCAGGATACGGGTGCGGATCTCGTCCGGGCTGTGCCCCTTGGTGACGGCGACCAGGCGCACGCTGCCGGGAGCGCGCCCCGCCGCCCGCTCGGCCGCGCGAATGCCCGCAAGGACGTCGGGCAGGCTCACGCGGACACGCTCCCCGGCTGGGCTTGAGGAGAGCTCATCTGCAGCTCCTGAGGGGGTGGATCACGTTCGGCATTGTGGCCTGTTTGCTCGCGGGCCTCAAGTCCAGCGCGAGAATTCCCGGGCGCGTGAGAGGTGGAGACCCGGTCAACATTCCTTCACCCTTCTCAGGCGCCGAGCAGGAAAGGTGACGCAAGGCACCTGCGCCTTTTCTCTCGCCAGGAGAAAGGGCCACTGTGCAACACTAGGAGACGCATGCGACACCCCCACACGCTCGCCCTGACCCTCCTCCTCGCCGCTCCCGTCGCCTTCGCGCAGCAGGCCGGAACGGTGCAGGACGTGGTCGTGAACGGCACCACCGACCTGCTTGCCAACTACGTCAAGGCCGTGCTGAGTATTCAGCCCGGCGCGCCCCTTTCCAGTGTCAACCTGCGCCAGGTTGAGCAGGACGTGCTCGCCAGCGGCTATTTCAAGGCGGCGACCGCCGAACTGCGGACCATTGGTGGCCGCGACACGCTGGTGATCAGGGTCACGCCCAATGCCACCATCAAGACGGTGGAGGTGAGCGGCCTGACCTTTTTGGCCCCCGAAGCCTTTAAGGAACGCGTCGCGGAGCTGCTGAACATCGCGCCCGGCGCCACGCTGAACACCCAGCGCATTGACCAGGCCAAGGAAGCCTTGGCGCAGAACTACCGCTCGGAGGGCTTCCCCTTTACGCCCAGCATCAGCGCGACCACCAAAACCAACTCGGACGGCACCGTCACCGTCAGCTTTGTGGTGGACGAGACGGCTCCCCTCACTCGGGTGGAGGTCGAGGGCGTGACCCTGCTGCCCGCCTCCACGGTCACCAACATCTTTAAGCCGCTCTACGACGCCCGCAAGTTCACGGTGCCCGCCTACTACGGGGCCGTGCAGCAGCTTCAGCAGGCGTATGACGCCGCCGGCTACGTGCAGAGCGGCGTGAATGTTCAGGCCAGCACGCTGGAAAACGGGGTGCTGCGCGTGCGCGTGGTGGAGGGCCGCGCGGCCAGTGTGAACTTTGACGGGATCGACCCCACGGGCGTGACCCTCCAGACCAGGGTGGGAGAGCCCCTCTCGGTGGAGCGCCTGCGCGCCGACGTGCGGACCCTCGCCAACAAGACGGGCAAGCCGGTGGGCTTCGCGCTGCAGGCCGACCCCCAAAACCCCGGCCAGGTCGCGGTGTATTTTGGCGCGGCAGACGTGGCCAGCGGTCCGGTGCGGCAGATCGTCTTTAGGGGCAACACCCGCGTGCCGACGGCGACGCTCGCCGCCGCCATCAAGACCAAGGTGGGGGACGTGTACTCCCCGCAGCTCGCCCAGGAGGACTTCCTGGCCCTGCGCGACGTCTACCGCAAGGCGGGGTTTGAAATCAGCACCCGCGACGCGATCACCTTCAACGAGGGAACCCTTACCTTTAACATCCGCGAGGTGCGCCTCAGCGGCTACGAGCTGCAGTGGCAGGGGCGGCACCGGACCCAGGACCGCGTCATTCTGCGCGAGCTGCCCGCTCCCGGCGGCCTCTTTAACCTCAATGACCTGCGCGCCGGCCTCGCGCGCGTGAGCCGCCTGGGCTACGTGCAGGTCGTGGGCGAGAATGTTCGCAGCGATCCCCAGAATCCGGAGAACGTCACCTACGTCCTCACGCTGGCCGAGAGTAGCCAGGGTATCCCGCTGGGCCTGAGTGCGGGCTACGACAGCCTGACCGGCTTTAGCGGCGAAGCCTCCTATTCCAACCCGAATGTCTTTGGCCTCGGTCACAACCTCGCGGTGACGGCAGGAGCTCAGCAGAATGACGCCGGTCAGAACTGGTACGGCAACGTGTCCTACACCATTCCCTGGCTGGACCTGAATTTCCTCGACTTCCGTGAGAACCGCACCAGCCTCAGCACCTCGGTGGGCAGCTCGGTGGCCGGAAACCTCACCCTGAACGACAAGAGCAGCGGCAGCGCCGTGGACACCGGCCGTCAGTACACCGTTCGCAGCACCGGCTTTAGCGTGCGGGCCGGGCGCAACCTTACCCAGAATCTGGCTGCATCGCTGGGAACGGGCTTCAGCTACCGCACCTACTTCCTCGAACCCCTGAAGGGAGACGAGCAGAGCAGCTACACCGACGCGCAGGCCCAGGCGCTCCTTCCGCCGACGAGCCGCATCACCAACGTCAGCGGTACCCTGAACTACGACACCACCGACAACCCCGAGTTCCCCAGCCGCGGCGTGCGCGCCAACACCGAGGCGTCCTACAACTTCGGCGTGTCCGGCACGACCCCGGTGGCTTGGACGGACGTGCAGGGCGGTGCGAGCACCTACCTGGGCCTGGGCCGCACCCTCGACAAGGGCTTTGGTGTGCAGACCCGCCAACAGGCCCTGGCGGTGCGGGTCAACGCGGGAAGCATTCTGGGCAATCCGGCCAGCGGAACGGGATACAGCGTCGGCGGTGGCAGCTCCCCCGCGGCGGCCTACCAGATTCGCGGCCTGGACAACAACCAGCTTTTTGGCACCAACTACTTCACCGCGAGCGCCGAATACCGCTACGACTTCAACCTCAGCAACTCCTTTACCCAGGGCCTCTACGGCGTGCTCTTTGCCGACGCGGGCGACGCCTGGAACAGCGGCGAGACCTTCCAGCTCAACTACGGGGTCGGCGCTGGCGTTCAGCTCAACCTGGGCTTTGGCGGCGCGCGCCTTCCCAGCCTGCGCTTTGACTACGGCTTTAGCCCCCAGAGCGGCAACGGCAAATTCTACTTCCGCATCGGAAACTTCTTCTAAAGGCGAAGAGGGAAGAGGCGGGCTTCCTGCGGGGGCCTGCCTCTTTTGGTGGGCTGCCTTGATCCGTTGACTCTGCCCTTGGGGCGACCTTCAGACTGTGGCCGTGACCGAACACTCAGGACCACGCCTTACGACCGGCCATTTTGCAAGGCTGGCTCGCCTCTCCTCTAAGGCCCTTCGGCTTTACGACGCTCTAGGCTTATTGCGACCCATTGATGTTGATCCAGAGACTGGCTACCGCTTCTACGCTGCCCAACAGCTAGAACAGGCGCGCCTCATCGGAGTACTCAGGCGATTGGAGATGCCTCTTGCTCAGATTCAAGAACTGTTGCAAGCGCCTCGCGGAGACCAGCTGAAGGTGCTGGAGCGCTACTGGCAGAGCCTGCAGCAGTCGATGAGTGAAAAGGAGGGTCTTGTTGCCTACCTCACTGCCCATCTCAGTCAACAGGAGGTCCGAATGTTTGAGATTTTTGACCGCGAAGTCCCATCGGTACAGGTTCTTGGTTTTCGAGGAAGGGTTAATATAGAAGCCTTGCCAGATTTTATTGTTACAACGTTTCAACGTTTACAGCAGCATTTAGCTGCTCAGGACATACCATTTGCTGCGGCGCCCTATGTTCTTTTTTATGGTCATGTGGGTGCGGATGCGGATGGACCAGTGGAAGTTTGTATTCCTTGTTGCGGTCGGGTGACACCCGGTAAAGGCATGGCGGTCCGGCAAGAACCTGCCTACCGGGAGGTTTATGTCTCGCTCACCCAAGAGCAGCAGAGGCGGGTGCAAACCATCTTGAGGGCCCACGATGAAGTTGCGCGTTCGCTCCAGTGGCAAAGCACCCTTCCAGTGCGTCCCGCTCGTGAGGTCTACCTTCAGCCCGCAGCGGAGCAGGACCCAGCGTTGGAGGTGGCTTACCCCTTCTGGGTTGCCCCCCTCAGGCCGCAGGGACAGCGGAATCTGAGCGCCTCTCCTTCTCGGCCCGCTACCATGCCCCGGTGAACCGCTGCCGACTTCCCGTTTCCGAGGCTTCCACATGGAAGGGTTGATGCTCGCGCGGGTGCTGCGTGAGCTCGCGCCGCACCTCCCCGCCCGCCATCTGGGCTGGGTTTTTCCCGACGAGACGACGGCCGCCCTGCTGCTCGACGGGGTCGGAAACCTGGTGCTGAGTTATCGCCCGCCCCAACCCGTGGTGTTCGTGTCACGCGAGCGGTTGCGCGGCGAGCCGCATAATCCGTTTCAGCGCTTTCTGGCTCACCGAGTGCGCGGCGACCTGGTGAAAGCCGAGCAGCTCAAGCTCGACCGGGTGTTCGCCCTGCACTTTGCGGGCGAGACGGGCTTTGTGGACCAGCCGCCCACCCGTCTCGTCTTCGAGGTGACGGGCCGCAACGCCAATCTGCTGGTGCTCGAAGGGGGAGAGGGTTTCGGCGGGCGCATCCTGCAGGCCGCGCGCGAGATCACGGGGAGCCGCAACCGCTTTCGTACGGTGCGAACGGGCGGAACGTACACGCCCCCGCCCCCCTATGAGAAGCTTGACCCCCGCACCCTGACCGAGGCGGAGGCGCAGGCCCTCGCGGGTGTGCCGCTTGGGCGGTGGCGCGAGCGGCTGGACGGGCTGGGGCCGCTGCTGGGGGCCGAACTCGTGCGCCGCGCAGGCCTGGACCCCTCCGAGGCCCCAGGCGAACGCTGGCCCCAGGCGCTCGCTGCTCTGCGTTCCCTGGTGCATGATCCCACGGTCAGCGAGGGCGTGATGCAGGAGGGAGCGCGCGAGGCGGCGCGAGTGGAAAAGGCTGCGCAGCTTCGCAAGGCGCTGCGCGAGCCGCTGGAAAAGCGGGTGACCCTGCTTCAGAACCAGCTTGCGGACGTGGCCCGTGCCGAGGCAGGGGTGGACGCCGCTGCCCAGGACCGCGCTGAGGCCGACCTGCTGATGGCCTACGCGCACACCCTGGAGCCGGGTGCGGCGTCTGCCCTGCTCCCGGCTTTTGATGGAAGCGGTGAGGTGGCGGTGACGCTCGATCCTCAGCTCAGTGGGGTGCAGAATGCCGAGAAACGCTATGCCCGCGCCCGCCGACGCGAGGAGGTGTACGAGCGGCTCGCCGAGCGTGAACCCGCCCTGCGCGCCGAGCTGGCGGAGGCGCAGGAGCGGCTCACGCAGCTGGAAGCGGCGAGCCTGGAAGAGTTGGAGGCGCTCTCCGCGACCCTTCAGGCCGAGCGGCCCGCCAAGAGTCCCTACGGTCTGCGCTTCACCACGCCGGGCGGCTTCGAAGTGCTTGTCGGCCGCAACAACAAGGAGAACGCGGCCCTGACGCACCGCATCGGGCGCAGCCTGGACTACTGGTTTCATGCCCAGGGCTATCCCGGCAGCCATGTTCTGGTCCGTACGGGGGGGCGCGACCTCTCTCTTCCCGACATCCTCTATGCCGCGCAGCTTGCCGCCGCCCACAGCAAGGCGCGTGGCAGCAGCAATGTGCCGGTAGACTATACCCGGATCAAGCACGTCTGGCGGCCGCGCGGGGCACCAGCCGGGCAGGTGCACTACACTGGTCAGAAGACGGTGTTCGTGGACGGAACGCCGCCCGAGGACTAGGAGCGAGCACAAGGGCGGTGGAGGAATCCGGATGCCCGTCACGTCCCCCCGTGTCCCCAGCGCGTACAATGCCGGGCTGTGGAACGCATCATGTTCAGGGCCAAGATTCACCGCGCGACCGTCACGCAGGCGGACCTCGACTACGTCGGGAGCGTGACCATCGACCAGGATCTGCTGGACGCGGCGGATATCCTGCCCCATGAGCGGGTGGACATCTACAACATCACCAACGGGAACCGCCTGAGCACCTATGCCCTTCAGGGGCCCCGCGGCAGCGGCGTGATCGGCATCAATGGAGCCGCCGCGCACCTGGTGCGTCCCGGCGACCTGGTGATTATCGCCGCCTATGGCAACTTTACCGAGGAAGAAGCCCGCACCCTCGAGCCGCGCGTGGTTCTGGTGGACGCCCAAAACCGCCTCCTCGACCCCCAGCCTGCCTGAACCCGACCTCCTGCCGCTGGCCACCGCCAAGCGGGACACGAGTGGACTTTAGCTTACCTTTACAAAAGTGGTAGCGTAGCGCCGTGTTCCTTCCTCCGCCGTGGCTCTTTCTGATCCTGCTTGGACTGCTGGGGTTCCTGTTGGTGCGCGACTGGAGGGCGCGGCGCGAGTTGGCCTGGAGGCGTGAGGTCACGCGCGCGTTGCAGGTCGGAAGTGAACGTCTCGCCTCCGCTCAGGGCACGCATGCCATCGTTCGCGTCGCGGTAGAGGTGCTGGGCGGCCTGCGCGTCGCGCCGCACATCGCCTTTGTGGCCTATCAGCAGGGAGTGCCCTGTATCCTCGCGGGGCAGGGCGGTTTTGGAGGGCAGGTGACGCGAGCGCTGACGGCGGCCAATGACAGCCGCAGCGTGCAGGCCGACCACTGGGTAGCGGCCGAGGTGCTGACCCTGCTGCGCCCGGAAGACCGCCGGCATACGTGTGTCCTTCCGGTGTACGACGGCACGCAGCGGCACCTGGGGCTACTTGTCCTGGCCCGCGCTGGCCGGGTATGGCGGGACGAAGAAAGGGAGACGGCGGCAGCCTTCGCGCGGCTGCTGGGGGCGCAGCTCGGGCAGTGGCAGGCCATGCAGGATCTGCGGGACGCGAATGACCTCACCCTCCGGTCGCTGGGGGCAGCACTGGAACGCCGCGACGACGGTACCGGTGGCCACACCACCCGAGTGGTGGGCCTCAGCGTGCGGCTGGCGCGGGCGCTGGGTTGGGATGAGGACCGGGTCAAGGCGCTGCGCTGGGGAGCCTACCTGCACGACATGGGCAAGCTGGGGATTCCTGACCGCATCCTGTACAAGCATGGTCCCCTCGACCCCGAGGAACGCCGCATCATCCAAAGCCACACCACCCAGGGGTATGACCTGCTGCAGGACCTGCACTTCCTGCCCGCCGAGACGCTCGACCTCGTGCGCTACCACCACGAACGTTGGGACGGAAGCGGCTATCCTGCGGGGCTCTGCGGTGAAAACATCCCCGAGGCCGCTCGCCTCTTTGCGATCGTGGATGTCTACGACGCTCTCACCAGTGCCCGCCCCTACAAACCCGCCTGGTCGCGCGAACGCGCTCTACAGGAGATCGGCGCGCAGGCCGGACGGCACTTTGATCCCCACTACGTCGACGCGTTCCTGGCCCTGATGACCGAGCAGGACGACGTGCGCCTGGTGAGCTGAGCGCTCCTCCTTAGCCGGGCAGCGCGGCGAGATCAGCGCGGGTCGGCGCGTAGGCGCCGGTTTGAGTACAGGCGGCAGCGGCGGCTTGCAAGCCCAGCCGGAGGTGTTCTGTCCACAGCGCCTCGGGGCGTTCGGTGGCGCTGACCAGGAGCCCGGCGCAGAGGGCATCTCCCGCCCCAACCGTATCGGCGACCTGCACGGGCACGGCGGGTACGTCTGCGCGGCCCGCCGGTTGATACAGGGTCGCGCCCCTGGCCCCACGCGTGATGACGATGGGGCAGCGGGCATTCAGACCACGCAGCTGCCGTAGCGCGTCCTCTTCGGACAGGACCGGGAAGAAGAAGCGCAGGTCCTCGTCGCTGAGCTTGATCAGGTCTGCCTGCCGCGCGACCGCCTCGAACACGGCGGGGTAGTCCGGGTGGCGATGCGTGACCCGGGCGTTGGGGTCGAAGCTGATGCGTACCCCACAGGCCCGCGCCTCTCCGACAAGTTCCAGCAGGGCAGTGGCCAGTGGCCAGCGGCTCAGGCTGATCCCGCCCACGTGCAGCCAACGGGCGCTCTGCAGCCACCCTGGTGGCAAGCGAGTGGGATCAAAGTGGAGATCGGCGCTGTTCTCGCCCAGAAAACGGTAGGCGGGCGGGTCGAGCCGGTATACCACCGCCATCAGGGTGGGCTGCGGGACCCGCTGAAGAAAGCGCAGGTCAAGGCCTGCCGCCGCGCTCTCGCGCCAGAGATCGTCCCCGAAGTTGTCCTCGCCCACCGCTCCAGCAAAAGCGCTGGGGGCGCCCAGCCGCGCGCAGGCCCGCGCCACATTCCAGCCTGCACCCCCCGGATGCGCGCGCCACAGGTCTTCTCCAGCCGTCACCAGGTCGGTCAGCGCCTCCCCGGCGCTCACGATCAGGGGGAGAGAGTCACTCATGGGACCAGCCTACGGGATGGGGAGAGGACCCGGACGGAAGGCCGCGTCTTGTTCAAGGCTCGAAGAAGGTATGGGGCGCTGCTGCGCCTGCCCTTTGTGTGGGCGAGACTAGAACTTGTGTCCGCGCCTGTTGCCTTCTCTCACCCCTTTCGGGCCTACACGCCTGCCGCCTACACCTTCCCACTCCCGGAGGGACACCGCTTTCCGGCCTACAAGTACGCGGGGGTGGCCGAGCGGCTGAGGGGGCTGCTGCCCGTGCTGGACACGCCGCCCCTGCGCTGGGCCGACGCCGCGCGCGTCCACGACCCGGCCTGGCTGCGGCGCTGGCGGCGCGGAGAGGTCACGGCGGCCGAGGAACGCGCCTTTGGTTTGCCCTGGAGCCCGGAGGTGGTGGAGCGGGCCCGGCGGGCGGCGGGTGGCAGCCTGGCCGCCCTGCACGACGCGTTGGCGTTGGGCTGGGGGGCAAATCTCGCGGGCGGCACCCACCACGCCTTTCGGGACCGCGCCGAAGGCTTTTGCCTGGTGAACGACGCGGCCATTCTCACCCGGGTGGCGCTCGATGGGGGCTGGGCGCAGCGGGTGGCTGTGCTGGATCTCGACGTCCACCAGGGAAACGGCACGGCGGCGCTGCTGGCCGGGGAAACGCGGGCCCTGACCATCAGCGTGCACGGCGAACGCAACTATCCCTTTCGCAAGGAGCGCAGCAGCCTTGACCTGGGCCTGCCCGACGGCGTACAGAACAGCGAGTACCTGCGGGTGCTGCGCGAGCAGGTGCTGCCCGCCCTGCATGACTTTCGCCCGGGGCTGCTGCTGTATCTGGCGGGGGTCGACGTCCTGGCCGGGGACCGCTTCGGGCGCTTCGCCCTCACGCTGGAGGGCGTGCGGGAACGCAACCGCACCGTGCTGAGCTGGGCCAAAAGGGCAGGCGTGCCGGTCGTGACCATGTTGGCCGGCGGGTACAACCGCGATCCGGCCCTCACCGTCGAGGCCCACGCGAGCACGGTGCTCGACGGCCTCGAGGTCTTCGGCTGACGGGACGTTCACGCGGGTTGAGCAGGACTTCACAAAGTGGAGGCAGAACGGTTTCGCTTTGTTCAAGGTTCGTACAGTGAGAACGCTAACGCCCTGCCCCCTGCCCCTTGAGGAGCGTGCCATGACCCTGTCTGCCCACCTTTCTGCCCCCCTCGACACCGCCCACCGCCGCCCCCTGCGCCGGGGGGACACGCTGTATCACGCGGGCGACCCCGCGCCCAACCTCTACCGACTGGAAAGCGGCCTGCTGCGCGCAGTGCGCCTGACCGCCCAGGGCCGCACCCTCACCGTCCGGCACATCTGGCCGGGGGACATCTTTGGGGAGGAGGTGTTGCACGGCCTGCCGCGCGGGCACCAGGTGACAGCGCTGTCTGACGCGAGCGTCACGGCCCTGCATCCCCAGAGCCTCGGCAACGCCGAACTGTGGGAGGTGACCCGCAGCCTCAGCGCCCAGCTTCAGCGCGTGATGACCGACGGCGTTCATATCCAGGACGGTGAGTTGCGCGAACGCATCGCCCGTTACCTCCTGAATCTGGCGGACAGCAGCCTGGGCGGGCGGCACGGCAACGGAATGCGCTTTGTGCGCGCCACCCACGAACTGATTGCCGAAGGCACCGGCGCCACCCGTGAAAGCGTCAGCAAGCTGATCGGCGAGATGCGAGACGACGGCCTCCTCACGCCCGCCTACCGCTGCCTGACCCTGACGGACGAGGCGGGCTTGCGAGCGCTGAGCGGGTATCACGAGGAATAGAAGCACGCAGGACGCGGGGCCGAAGCGCTGCCTGTTCTGGGTGTTTCGCCGCACAAACGCTGAGCCGCACGAGGACAAAAGCTGGCCTCGCTGCGGCTGTCTCTCTTTTGTCTTCATGGTGGGGGCAACAGGCCTACAATGCGCTCCATGCGCATTCGCCTTGACCCCTGGCCGGTGGATACCCACGACGGACAGTTGACCTTAAAGCCGTTTGCGGGGCTGGTGATGGATGCCGAGACCAACCGCTGGGCCGCTCTTCCTCCCCGCGGGGTGCCGCAACGGGTGCGGCGGGTCCTGGTTGTGGACGGCAAGCCGCGCATGGAAGCCCGGCTGCTGCTGGACGATGAGGCAGGCCATCTCAGCGTGGCCGGTTTTGGTGCCTACGTCGTGGGGGCAGTGGACCTCTGTCCGCACGGAACGCGGCAGGCCAGCCTGCAGGATGTGGCCGCGCGCCGAGTGCTCGCCTACAGCGGAGACGTGCCGCTTGAACCGGCCCAGCTCAGCCCCCGCAACCCGCACACGGGACGCCTAGAGTACCAGCCGCAGCCCTTTCGCGGCGCGCAGGTGGAAGGCGCGCGGAGTCAGATTCAGCGCCTGATGCTGGATGCCGAGCAGCAGCTCAGCGCGGACCTCGCTTCGCCCCTGCCCCTCGATGAGACGGAGCCGGACGCTCTGCCGGACACGCTGGTGCTGCAAGACGGTCCGGTGCGGGTGGGCGAGGCCGGACGCGCGGTGGTGGGCTACGTCAAGACGCTCCACACCGACTACCTGGGTGCCGACCGCATCGGTCTGCTGACCGAGCTGAAGCCGGGCGAACGCACGCCCATTCTGCGCTTCTCGGTGGGCGACCGCGGTGAGGGCGGGGGAGGCCGCGAGCAGCGCTTTACCTGGTATGTCCGCCTGTGTCAGGCCCCCTTCTACCAGCATCCCCTCGCGGGCGTGATGCGGCTAGAAATGCACGCCCCCGAGGATGTGGAGTTCGTGCCGCGCGGCGTGCGGGACATCGCGGACCTGTCGGGCGCGCTGCTGTGCCGCCTCGCCAGCCAGCCGCACAAGGACCCCCGCGCGCCCCAGAACCTGATTCCAACCGCCGCGCTCGAGCAGGCCATGACCCGCGCGCTGGGCAGCCTGGAACTCGTCACCCGGCGTATCCGCATGCACCTCGCCGCGCAGTACGGGTCGGGGGTGGTCGCGTGACCTCGGTGGAGCGTCTGGGACGGGTGCTGGGCACCGAGGACGTCACGCCCACTGTCTTCTGGTTCGCGGTGGCGGCGGGCGCGAGCGTAGGCCTAGATGATCTGGTGGTGGTGGAAACCCGCAGGCCGGATGGCCGCAGCGTGCACTTCTACGGGCTGGTGGACAATGTTCGCAAGCGGCATGAGGGCGTTACCTTTGAGTCGGACGTGGAGGACGTGGTGGCGGGGGTGCTGCCCGCTTCGGTCAGCTACGCGGCGCGGGTGCTGGTGACGCGGGTGGACCCCGAGCACTTCATTCCGCCGCAGCCGGGTGACGAGGTGCGCCGGGCCCAGGGAAACGCGCTGGCGATGGCCCTCAGCGCCGACAAGATGAAGGAGGCGGCCTTTCCGGCGGGCCTGCTTGCCGACGGACAGCCCCTGCCGCTCAACTTCCGCTTTGTGAACGGCGAACAGGGCGGGCACATCAACATCAGCGGCATCTCCGGCGTGGCGACGAAGACGAGCTACGCCCTTTTCCTGCTGCACTCCATCTTCCGCAGCGGCGTGATGGACCGGGTGGCGCAGGCAAGCGGCGGACGAACCGCGGGCACGGCGGGTGGACGCGCCATCATCTTTAACGTGAAGGGCGAAGACCTGCTCTTTCTCGACAAGCCCAACAGCAACGTTCGGGGGCGTGAAGCTGCGGCTTGTGCCGAAAAGGGCCTGAGCGGCGACCGGTATGCCCTGCTGGGCCTGCCCATGACGCCCTTCCGCGACACGCAGTTTCTTGCGCCGCCCCGCGCCGGGAATGGGGCCATCGTGCCGCACACCGACCAGCGTTCGGAGGGCGTTACTCCCTTCATCTTCAGCCTGCGCGAGTTCTGCGAGCGGCGGATGCTGCCCTACGTGTTTGCGGATGCCGGAAGCAGCCTCAACCTGAGCTTCGTGATCGGCAACGTCGAGGAGAAGCTCGCGCGCCTGGCAGCGGGGCAGACAACGCCCGGCACCGGTCTGCACGTGGACGACTGGCAGGTAGACCGCAGCGAGACGCCTCCCGAGGACCTGGAATTCGGAGACATGGGCAGCGTCAACATCCGCACCCTCGACCAGCTCATCTCGTACCTGGAATTCAAGCTGCTCGAAGAGCGCGACGGCGAAGGTGACCCCAAGTGGGTGCTCAAGCAGGCGCCGGGAACCCTGCGCGCCTTTACCCGGCGCCTGCGGGGGGTGCAAAAACACCTCTCGCCCCTGATCCGCGGCGACCTAACGCCCGCTGAGGCTGCCCGCTACCGTCCCAACCTGCTGGGGGGCGCGCAGCTCAGCGTGGTGGACATCCACAACCTGTCTGGCCCCGCGCAGATGTTTGTGGTGGGGGTGCTGCTGCGCGAGGTGTTCGAGCACAAGGAACGCTACGGGCGGCAGGACACGGTTTTTGTGGTGCTGGACGAGCTGAACAAGTACGCCCCGCGCGACGAGGGCAGCCCCATCAAGGACGTGCTGCTGGAGATCGCCGAGCGGGGCCGTTCGCTGGGCATCATCCTGATCGGCGCTCAGCAGACCGCCTCTGAAGTCGAGCGGCGCATTGTCTCCAACGCGGCGATTCGTGTGGTGGGCCGCCTGGACCTGGCCGAAGCCGAGCGCCCCGAGTACCGCTTTCTGCCGCAGAGCTTTCGCGCTCGCGCGGGCATCCTTCAGCCGGGCACCATGCTCGTTTCGCAGCCGGACGTTCCCAACCCCGTCCTGGTGAATTACCCCTTTCCTGCCTGGGCCACCCGCCGCGACGAGGTGGACGATCTCGATGGCCGCGCCGTCGAGGATGTCGGCGAGGAATGGCTGCGGTGACGCGAGCACGGCAGCCCGGGTGCGCTGCGCCGGGGTCACCCCGCTGGACACCCCGGCCCATTTTCGGCTCCGCACCCCTACACTGAATCCATGACGAGCACGAACGCGAAGGCAAGCAAGTGGCTCGACGCCGAGATGCGTTTTGATTCCGGCGTCTACAACAAGCATCAGGTCGTGATGGTGCGCGGCCAGGGCGCCACGGTCTGGGACGAGGGGGGCCGCGCGTACATCGACTGCGTGGCCGGGTACGGCGTGGCGAATATCGGTCACTGCCACCCCGACGTGGTGAGGGCCATTCAGGAACAGGCCGCCCGATTGATCGTGATGCCGCAGACCCTGCCCAACGACAGGCGGGCCGAGTTCCTCACCGAACTGGTGGGCGTGCTGCCGCAGGGTCTTGAGCGCGTCTTTCTGTGTAACAGCGGCACCGAGGCGATGGAGGCGGCCAAGAAGTTCGCCATCACGGCGACGGGCCGCTCGCGCTTTGTCAGCATGAAGCGCGGCTTTTCGGGCCGCTCCCTGGGGGCGCTGGCCTTTACCTGGGAACCGAAGTACCGCGAGCCCTTTGGGGAGGCGGTCGACAACAAGCACGTAGACTTTGTGACGTACGGGAATGTCGGTGAACTGCGCGCCGCGGTGACGGACCAAACCGCCGCTGTGATCATGGAACCCGTACAGGGCGAGGGCGGCGTGCGTCCGGTCAGCCGCGAGTTCATTCAGGCAGCGCGCGAGATCACCCGCGAAAAGGGTGCCCTGCTGATTCTCGACGAGATTCAGACGGGATTTTGCCGCACCGGCAAGATGTTTGCCTCCGAACATTTCGGCGTGGTGCCCGACGGCATGACCCTGGCCAAGGCGATGGCGGGCGGCGTGCCGGTGGGGGCCTTTGCGATGACGGGGGAGGTCGCGGACCGCATGCCCGCAGGTGGTCACGGCACCACCTTCGGCGGGAATCCGCTCGCGATGGCCGCTGGCATCGCCGCCATCCGCGCCATGAAGCGCGAGAATATGGCCGAGCAGGCCCGCGAGAAGGGCACCTACTTCATGGAGCGGCTGCGCGCCATTCGCTCCCCCAAGATCCGCGAGGTACGTGGCCTGGGTCTGATGATCGGCGTGGAACTCAAGGAAAAGAGCGCCCCCTACATCGCCGCCCTCGAACACGAGGAGGGTGTCCTCACCCTGGCCGCCACGCCGCTCGTCGTGCGCTTCCTGCCGCCCATCACCATCAGCCGGGAGCAGATCGATCAGGTGGTCGCCGCCTTCGAGCGTGTGCTGAACACGGTGAACCCACGTGAGGTCCCCGCGCAGGAGGTGCGGGAGGACAAGCAGACGGAATAGAGACCTGCGGGCGGAAGGCTGGAGGTCTCTTCCGTCATTCGGCTGACGTTCGGTGACGGCCAGAGGTGTACCCTGACCCGACATGTCTGCTGCTCCTGTTCTCCCCTCTGAATCGATTCAAGCCCGCGCGCCCGCACGCGAGGTGGCCGCCATCGCCGTTCCTGTCAGCCTGGAGATGGTGCTGCAACTGGTGCTCACCTTTGTGAATCAGGTGGTGGTGGGGTCGCTGGGGGCGGTGGCCGTGGCGGCGGTCGGGCTCTCGGGGAGTGTGGGCTTCCTGTTTTTCGTGACGCTGGGGGCGCTGGGCTCGGGGACCAGCATTCTGATCGCTCGGCGCGCCGGGGCGGCAGACCAGGCGGGCGTCAACGGAACGCTGGCGGTGGCGCTGGCCGTCAGCACGCTGCTGGCCGTGCTGGTGACTGTGCTCGTCATTCCCGGCGCGGCGGGCCTGCTGGGGTGGGCGGGCGGCGCGGCGGACGTCACCACCCTGGCCGTGCCGTACCTCCAGGTGAGCATGCTGGCCCTGGTGCCCGGTGTGATCGGCGGGATTCTGAGTGGCGCGCTGCGGTCCCTGGGCCACGCGCGAACGCCGATGGTCGCCACGATGGTCACTGTCCTGGTGGAGAGCCTTGCCGCATTGGGCTTGGTGTTCGGGGTCGGCCCGCTCCCGCCGCTGGGGGTGGTGGGCGCGGCCTGGGCGCTGGTGCTCGCGCAGACGCTCAAGGCTCTGCTGCTGGCCGGGCTGGTGTACGGGCCGCGCCGCCTGGCCGCCTTCCGCCTGCCCAGCCCCGGCACGCGCCGCGCTGTTGCTGGGCCGCTGCTCACCCTCTCTGCGCCCATCGGCCTGACCGAGTTTCTGTGGAGCCTGGGGGGCTTTCTCTACGCCGCGGTCTTCGCGCGGGTGGGCACGCAGGCGCTGGCGGCCAGTCAGATCGTGGGCACCCTGGAGGGGATCTTCATCGTGGGGAGTTTTGGCCTGATGAGCGCGGCCACGGTCCTGATCGGGCGCGCTTTGGGC
This sequence comes from Deinococcus sp. YIM 77859, assembly GCF_000745175.1. Classification (NCBI taxonomy): domain Bacteria; kingdom Thermotogati; phylum Deinococcota; class Deinococci; order Deinococcales; family Deinococcaceae; genus Deinococcus; species Deinococcus sp. YIM 77859. Next base: position 984,272 of record NZ_JQNI01000002.1, on the reverse strand, counting down.
GCGGGGGACGCCTCTGGGGCGCGAGGCTGGCTGAACCGTGTCTCCCGCACCGGCCTGCTGACCGGGCTGGGCTTTGGTCTGCTCTTTGCCCTCAGCGCGCTGCTGTTGCCGCTGCTGTTTCCCGCCGTTGGCGCAGATGTGCGGGCCATCGCCGCCGGGGGCATCCTGATCAACGCCGCCGCGCAGGTCATCAAGGTGCGGAACATGATTTTGGGAGGCGGCGTGCTTCCCAGCGCCGGTGACGGAAAGGGCGTCATCACGGGTGATGTCGTCGGGGCCTTTGTCGTCGGCTTGCCCCTGGCTATTCTCCTGGGCCTGTATACCCCACTGGGCGTGTGGGGTGTCTTTCTGGCCCGCGTGCTGGACGAGGTCGCCAAGGTGCTGATTTTCGAGTGGCGGCGCCGCCGCGTGAACTGGGAGGCGCTGGCGGCGGCGCAGGGAGGTGCCCCCTGAGACAAGCGCTACCCTTCCAGCATCTCCCGTAGTTGCCCTACGCTGAGTTCTCTGGCTGCTGCGTCAAGGGCGATCTCCCCGGCGCGCAGGGCCACGACGCGTTGACCGAGGGCGAGGGCCTCTTCGAGGTGATGGGTCACAAAGACGACGGTGATCTTGCGCGCCCACCAGATGGCAAGCAGTTCGTCGGCAAGGACCGTGCGCGTGCGGTCGTCCAGGGCGCTGAAGGGCTCGTCGAGCAGCAGAAGCTGGGGCTGTACGGCCAGGGCACGGGCCAGGCTCACGCGCTGCCGCTGGCCACCCGAGAGCTGGTGCACGCGGCGGGGGCCGTAGCCGCCTAGGCCCACGAGCTTCAGGGTGTCTTCTACGCGGGTGGCCCGCTCCGCGCGCGGAAGGCGCTGACGTTCCAGACCAAAGGCGACATTTCCAGCAACCGTACGCCAGGGAAAGAGCGCGGGCTCCTGCTGAACCAGGGTCAGGCGGGGGTCTGGGCCCCGAAGTGGCGTGTTTCCCAGGCGAATCTCACCTGCCTGGGGGTGCAAAAAGCCCGCGAGCAGGGACAGCAGCGTGCTCTTGCCGCTGCCGGAGGGCCCGACCACGCACAGGAACTCTCCGGCCCGCACCTGGAGATCCAGGGGCCCCACACCCGCGTGGCCGCGGCCGTACCGGTAGGTCACGCGGTCCAGCGTGAGGGGAACTCCCTGCGGAGCGACGCCGGCACTGGTGGTGGAACGGGTCATCGTGGCCGTCATTGTTGCACCTCCAGGCCGTAGTCACGGCGAACGCGGCCTTCCAGCCCACGCAGCCCCGCGTCAAACAGGCCGCCGATCATCCCGATGATCAGGATGGTGGCGATCACGAGCGCCATATTCGCGGTGTTGCGCCCCACTTCGAGCTGTGCGCCTAGGCTGGCACTCGCGCTCACAAGCAGTTCGCCGCCCACCAGAGCACGCCAGGCAAAACTCCAGGCGGTGCGCAGTCCGGTGAGGATGCTGGGCACCGCGGCGGGGAGGAGCACACCCGTGGTGAGCCCCAGGCCCCGAGCGCCCAGCGTTCGCCCGGCAAGACGCAGCGCCGGGGGCACGTTCAGCAGGGCCCCGGACACAGCAAGCGCGACGGGAATAAAGCCCTCCAGAATCACCACGAACAGCACCGCCCGTTCGTTGAGTCCAAAAAACAGGATCGCAAAGGGCACAAAGGCGATGGAGGGCACGCTCTGGATGCCCGTCAGGTACGCGCCCAGCGTGTCTCGCAGGGGTCGCCAGGCGCTCATCAGCAGCCCGATCACGCCGCCAAGCAGGACGGCGACCACATACCCAAGAAGCACCCGGCGCAGGCTGTTGCCGATGGCGGCCAGAAGCTTGCCGTCTTGGGGGCCACTGCCCCACAGCCCGTAGCTGATCTCGGTCCAGACGGCTCGGGGACTCGGGAACACGTAGGGCGGATAGAGCCTAAGGACATCGGTCACCAGCCACCACAGCGCAAGGAGCAGCAGCAGACCCAGCAGTTGCCACAGCAGCACCCGGCCCCGGGGACGGCGGGGAGCGGAGGTGGTGTCCAGCGAAGAGAGACTCGTCATGTCTTTACTTTTTCAGGAATGCGGTGTTGATAAAGCGCTGGAGGTCCGGCACGCTGCGGGCATACCCAGCTTCCACGTTCAACTGCGCGTACTCGTTGAGCGCTTCAGCCCGGAGGGCGGTCGTGAAGCGCGTACGCGTCATGGCGCGTTGCAACACCCGCAGGTCGAGCTTCTGCCCGGTCAGCTTCTCAAGCTGGCTGTTTACGGCCCGCTGCGCCGCCGCTGGGTTCTTGTTCAGGAAGGTGACGGCGTCGGCATGGGCCCTAAGAAAGGCTGAGACCAGCGCAGGGTTGGCCTGGGCAAAGCGCGCATTCACGATCACGATCGTGGTGGGGTACTCCCCTTCGCGCCACACCGTCTTCTCGTTGCCGACCAGGCGATGACCCTGAGATTCCAGCAGTGCGCCCCACGGTTCTGGGACCAGCGTCGCGTCCACCCGCTTGGCGGCAAAAGCCGCCGCGATGTCGGCGGGTGGAACGGGCGTCACGGTGACGTTGCCGCCGTCCGTCTGTGCCTTCAAGCCCTGTTCACCCAGGAGGTGGCGCAGGCTGATGTCCTGCGTGTTGCCCAGGCTGGGCACCGCCACCCGCTTTCCAGCGAGGTCCTTGTACGTCTTGATGCCGCTATCCTTGCGCGCGATGAGGACAGCCCCCGCCTCGCTCGCTCCCGCGACAATCTGAAGGGGCATGCCGCGCGTGGCCCCGTTGATCGCCGGACCGGGACCGACATAGGCGAGATCCAGCTGACCTGCAGCAAAGGCCTCCATCAGGGTGGTCCCGGAGACGAACTCGCGCGCGTCTAGCCGCACGTTGCCCAGCGCCTTTTGAAAGGTGCCCCGCTCCAGCCCAACCAGGGCGGGGGCATGGGTGAGGTTGGGGAAAAAACCGAGGCGGACCGTCGTGGCGGACTGGCCGTGAGCGGCGGTGGCGAGCAGGGCGGCCAGCAGGGCCAGGGTACGGCGCATGAATCCCTCCTTGGGCTGAGTGTGAGTCAACACGGCTCCGGTAAGGTCAGGAGCCCATTGAGAGAGAACAGAGATTAATCCTGAGTGGTATACGCTTCGCGCAGCACCTCGGCCACCTCGGGCCGAGTGAATTCGCTGGGGAGTTTCTCCCCGGCGCGCAGCCGCTCGCGGACCTTGGTGCCGCTCAGCACCAGGTGGTGCGAAGCGTCGTGCGGGCAGGTGCGCGGGCTGACAAGCTGTCCGCAGGTGCGGCAGTAGAAGGTGTGCTCGAACTTCAGGATGCGGATCCCCAACTCCTCCGGGGTGTACGCCGAAAAGATTTCCTGCGCGTCGTAGGTGCCGTAGTAGTTCCCCACGCCCGCGTGGTCACGGCCCACAATGAAGTGGGTCACCCCGTAGTTGCGCCGCGAGAGCGCGTGCAAGATCGCCTCGCGCGGTCCGGCGTAGCGCATCGCGGCGGGGTACACGCTCAGCAGGGTGCGGGCTTGCGGGTAGTACTTCTCCAGCAGCACCTCGTAGGCCTTGACGCGCGTCGCGGCGGGGACGTCGTCCCCCTTGGTCTGCCCGACCAGGGGGTGCAGCAGCAGGCCGTCCACCAGTTCCAGCGTGACCTTGTGCAGGTACTCGTGCGCCCGGTGAATCGGGTTGCGGGTCTGGAAGGCGACGGTGGTGCGCCAGCCGCGCGCCTCGATCACCTCACGCACTTCTGCGGGCGTGCGGTGATGCTGCGGAAAGGCGCCGCGCGGCACCGCAAACAGGGTGACCGGCCCGGCCAGGTACACGTCGCCCTGGGCGTACAGCGCCGCTACACCGGGGTGGGCGGGGTCTTCCGTGCGGTACACTTCACGCGCCTCCAGGCTCTTTTGCGCCTCAAAGCGTTCCTGCACGTCCAGTGTGCCCACCGGTTCTCCGCCGCGCGTCAGCACCACGCGGCCCGTGTACTGTCCCGCTGCCTCGCGGCTCACCGGCAGGGTGATGGGAATGCTCCAGGGCGTGCCGTCTGCGAGCCGCATATGCTCGATGACGCTGAGGTAATCCGCCTCACCCAGAAAGCCTGTGAGCGGGGAGTAGGCCCCCGTGGCCAGCATCTCCAGATCGGCATAGGACCGGGCACTCAGTTCCAGCTGGGGACAGGCAGCGAGTTCCGCCCCATCGAAGTCATGGCCAGGGCGCCGCACCCGGTTCACCAGGGTGCCGCCCAGGGGAGTCGGAAGGAGAAGAGAAGAGGAGAGCGTCGTCATGAAGAGCCTCGCAGAACAAGAAAAAGAAGTGGATGAATAAGGTCAACTTTAAGAGCACAGGCGGGAAAGCGGGGCGATCTTACAGCCTGTTTTCCCCGGTCCACAGCCCGCACTCGGTTTTGCCCTTCCCGGCCCAGCGGCCCGCACGGGCGTCCTCACCGGGCCGAACGGCGCGGGTGCAGGGCCAGCAGCCGATGCTCAGAAAGCCGTCCCAGTACAGTGGGTTTACCGGCAGGTCGTGTTCTCTCGCGTAGGCTTCTAGGCGCTCGCGGGTCCAGTAGGCCAGGGGATTGACCTTGACGCGCGCGCCGCCGGTTTCTACAAAGGGGATATCGGCGCGGGTGCTCGCTTGGTCGCGGCTGCGGGCATTCAGCAGGGCGGAGGGCATTTTCTCCCGAAGATAGGCCTGGAGGGGCGCCACCTTGCGCGCCGCACAGCAGGCGTCGGGGTCACTCGCGTACAGGTCGGGTGCGGTCTGCCCGTCTTCGGGATGTGCGCCCCCGTGCAGCGTGACAAAGGTGAGTTCCGGGTAACGGGCCGCGAGACGGTCACGCGTCGCTAGCGTCTCGGGGAAGTGGTAGCCCGTGTCTACAAACACCACCTCACCCCGGTAACCCGCCCGCACAGCCAGATCAAGCAGCACCACGCCGTTGAGGTTAAAGGCACTCGGCATCAGCAGGTCGGGGTGCTGTGCCAGCGCCCAGCGGATGATCTCGCGGGGGTCGGTGTCGGGGGTAAAGCTCGGCGCGGTCGCCAGCGGTTCGCCTCCCTGTTCGGGCGTCCGCACCTCGGCGCGGTTTTCCAAAGCGGTCATGCCCGGCCCTCCAGATGGGCGAGCAGTTGTCGCACGCCTTCTTCCACCGTGATGCGGTCGGTGCGCAGGTGCAGGTCAGGGTTCTCGGGGGCCTCGTAGGGATCCGAGACGCCGGTGAAGTGGGGGATCTCTCCGGCCAAAGCCCTGCGGTACAGGCCCTTGACGTCGCGCTCGGTCACGACTTCCAGAGGCGCGTCCACAAACACTTCGGTGGCGTTGGGCAGGGTGGCGAGCACCTCGCGCCGGGTGTCTCTGTAGGGGCTGATCGCGCTGACCAGTACGGTCACGCCGTGCTTGGCAAGCAGGCCCGCCACAAAGGCGATTCGCCGGACATTGGTGTCACGGTCGGCCTTTGTGAACCCCAGCCCCTTGCTGAGGTTCTCGCGAACCGCGTCACCGTCGAGCAGTTCTACCCGCTCGCCCCGTGCGGCGAGCTCCGCGTACAGGGCGTTTGCCAGGGTGCTTTTGCCCGCGCCCGAGAGGCCAGTCAACCACACGACGCGGCCGGTTCCGACTTCAGGACGGTTGAGGGTGCCGGTCATGCGAGGACGGCCTCCTCGTCGGGCTTCAGCAGGGTGTCGGGCGCAAAGCGCTCGTGGCCCACCCGGTCAGCGTACTCCACAAAGCTCTCGCCGGGCCGCTTGTTCGCGCGGAAGTCGGCCAGCACCGCCTCGGTGTACTCGTTCAACCGGGTGCCGGGCACAAAGCCCTTCAGCTTGGTGCCTGTGCGCTGCGCTTGCCCGATGCTGCCCGCCAGGTGCACCTGGAAGACTTCCTCTTCTCCGCGGAGCGAGCCCATAAAGCCCAGGTCGGCCACCTGGTAACGGGTGCAGGCGTTCGAGCAACCCGTCAGGTTGATGGTAAAGGGCACGTCCAGGTCGCTGAACTTGGGCTCCAGGTCATTGACCAGGGCGGCGGTGCGGGCCTTGGTCTCGGTGAGGGCCAGGCGGCAAAACTGCGTGCCGGTGCAGGCGATGGTGGTGCCGCGCAGGGTGGTCTTGGGCGCGAGGTCGATCGCCTCCAGCTCGGCGCTGAGCGCCGCGAGATCCTCTGACTTCACGTGGGGAATCATCATGTTCTGGAAGGCGGTGGTCCGCAGCACGCCCTGGCCGTAGCGGTCGGCAAGCTCCGCCAGCCGGCGCGCCTTGAAGGGATCGATGCGCCCCACGGTGGTCGCGACGACCACGTAGTTCAGACCGTCACGCTGGGGATGGATGCCCAGCACGTCGTTGCCGCCAAAACGGGCCACGGGCGCGGGGGGACCGTCCGTGAGCCTGCGGCCCAGGTACTGCGTCTCCACCATCTCGCGGAACCGCTCCACGCCGATGTCCTTGATCAGGAACTTCAGGCGGCTTTTCTTGCGGCTCACGCGGTAGCCGTGGTCACGGTAGGCGGCGGTGATCGCCTGGCCCACCTCCACCACCTCTTCCGGCCGCAGAAACACCCCCAGCCGCTTGGCGAGGTGCGCGAGTGCCCCCAGACCGCCGCCTACCCACACGTCAAAGCCGACCTCATCGCCGACGCGGTGGGCCAGAAAGCCGATGTCATTGATGAGGTGAACGCCTTCGAGCTCGGGCGTCCCCGTCAGGCTGATCTTGAACTTGCGGGGCAGGTCCTGGAAGTCGGGGTTGCCGCTCAGCGTTCCTTCCATCGCGGCAGCCAAGGGCCGTACGTCGATCACCTCACGGGCGTCGAGGCCCGCGAGCGGCGAGGCGATCACCGCGCGCACCGTGTCGCCGCAGGCCCCCTTGGTGTGCAGCAGGCCCGCGTGTTCCAGGCGCTCAAAGATCTGCGGCACCTGCTCGATGCGCAGCCAGTGGAACTGAAAGGCCTGGCGGTCCGTCACGTCCAGAAAGCCGCGCCCGAACTCTTCCGAGATGCCCGCCACCACCCGCAGCGTGTCCGACGAGAACTCGGCGGTCGGGACCTTGACGCGCATCATCAGGTAGCCGTCTTCCTGCGGGCGCTGGGGATAGACGCCCGCCCACTTCAGCAGGTCGATCTTGTCGGGGTCAATAAACCCCTGGGCGGCGAACTGCGGGATCAGCTCAAACACCTTAAAGGGCGGAATCTCTTTTTTCAGGGCTTCGATATCGCTCATCAGAAGGCTCCGTGGGGTTCGGGGAGGCGAGAGGCAGAGCTGTGGGGCCAGAGTCAGCGACTTCCACGACCGGCGGACGGCCGGGACCTTTGCAGGGGACAGTGACAGTGGAGCGACCGCAGCATCATTGATAAAAATGGTAATCTTCTATGGCGGATAAAACAAGTCAACTGTTCTAGGTCTCTTTCAGACCGGGGGGGTCAAACTGGGCTGGCCGTTCCCGGCTCCTCAAGCATTCGGCTTGAGCAGGTGCCCCAGGCAGTGCCCGTAGCTCACGCCCTGGCGGGCATCCTGCACGAGGTCTTCGACGCTGAATTCCTGCAACACGGCGAGCATCGCGTCACGCATTCGCTGGTAGACCGTCGCGCGGGCGTGACAGCGGTGTTCCTCCACGCACGGCTCGTGCCAGTTCAGGCTGATACAGGAGAGGGGGGCGACCGGGCCGTCGACCGCCCGCACCACCTCACACAGCGAGATCAGCTTTGGCTTGCGGCTGAGGGCGTACCCGCCGCCGATGCCCTTTTTGCTTTTGACGATGCCCCGGGCGGTCAGCGCGGCCAGGATGCGCACCAGGTAGGGGCGGTGAACGCCCGTCGCCTCACTGATCTCCTCGCTGGACACCCAGCGCGCGTTGTCCTGGAGCCCCAGGTAGCCCAGCGCTTGAAAGGCATAGACATCGGTGGCCGAAAGCCGCATGGGAGGAGGCTACCAGCTTCCAGCGGCCAGCCGCCAGCAGGAATGGGGGCGAGCCGCTACCTTCCAAACCGCTCCCGCAGGTATGCGAGCGCCACCGGGTCGAAGCGGCCCCCCGGTACCCAGCGCTCCTCCAGGTTCTCGGTGCCGAAGAGGGCCCAGGCCGCGGCTTCCGTGTCGGGGTCCCAGGGACCGGCGGGAAGCGAGGTCGCGTAGTCCTCTTGGATCAGCAGGGCGCGCAGCCACTCCAGTTCCTCCCCCGTCAGTTCACGGGTGCGGTGAGGGCGGCCGAACAGCAGGTCATGGAGGTCAAGGAGCCGCGCCAGCTCCGCGCAGGGGTCGGGATGGTCGTCGGCGCGCAGGTTCACCCAGTCGTCGCTGAGGCCGCCGTACCCCCGCCCCGGCCCCACGCACAGGAGCGCAGCCGATTGCCGACCGCGCCGGTCCCCGCCTGCCCCGTCTCCAGCCCGGAGCGCGGCGAGCAGGCGCCGGGGGAGGGGCTCTTCCGCCGCGGCGGTCCAGGCCGCCAGCATCGCCTCCAGCACCTCCGGACCGGTCAGGATGTTGCCCTGGAGCGCCACGTTTTCGCGTGCTAGGCCGCCTGCCCAGGCGTGGCAGCCCTCGCCCGTAAAGGTCACGCTGCGTCCGTCGGCCCCCACCATCCCGAACTGCCGCTGCCGGATGTCGGGGTCCGTCGCCTGGAACTTGGCCGCCACCTCCGCGGGGGCCAGACCCGCCGCCAGTTCGCGCAGGCCGTCCGGACCGTACTGGGGATTGACGTAGCTTTGCGTGGCGACCGCGCCCACGCCCGCCCGCGCGAAGGGAACCAGCGCCCCCACGGCCAGGAACTTGCTCGCCACAGCGACACCTAGGTCGCCCGTTACCGGGTCGCGGCCCACGATAGAAAAGGTCATGGGAAGACGCTAGCAGTTGCCAGCCCCGGCGGTGGGTTGCGCGTGTTAGCCTCGGCCGGATGACCTTTGCCGCCGCCGTCACCGACCGCACCCGCCGCCTTCAGTCCCGGCTGTGTGTGGGTCTCGATCCTCGTGCGGGCGCCTACCGTGACCACGCCCAGCTGCGCGCCCACACGCTGGACGTGCTGGAGGCGACCGCGCCCTACGCCGCCTGCGTCAAGCCGCAGCTCGCCTTTTTCGAGGCCCTCGGTCTGCCCGGGTTCGCGCTGCTAGAAGAGCTGTGCGCCGCTGCCCGCACGCTTGGTCTGCCGGTCATTCTCGACGGCAAACGTGGCGATATCGGCTCCACCGCCGCAGCCTACGCGCAGGGGTGGCTGACGGGCACGCACGCGGGAGATGCCCTCACGGTGAATCCCTTCCTGGGATTTGGGACCCTCGCGCCCTTTGTGGAGGCTGCCCGCGCGAACGGCGGCGGGGTCTTTGTCCTGGTCAAGACCAGCAATCCCGATCAGGCCGACCTTCAGGGCCAGGGGGTCAGCGAGCGCGTGGCGGTGGAGGTGGCCCGGCTGGACGCCGAGGAGGCAGGGGAATACGCGAGCGTCGGTGCGGTGGTGGGCGCGACCCACCCCCGGGACCTCGCCACCTTTCGCGCGCTGATGCCGCGGGCGCTGCTGCTGCTGCCCGGCCTGGGGGCCCAGGGGGGGCAGGCCGCGGACCTCGTCCCGGCCTTTCATACGGGCGGAACGGGCGCGCTGGCGAGCGCGAGCCGTGCCGTGCAGTACGCAAACGGATTGGAGGTGGCGGCGAGCCGCGCTGCCGCCCAGAGGCTCCGCGACGAGCTGAACGCCGCGCTTGGCCTCTAACTCCCCTCCCCGTGCGCTTCCCGCAGCTTGCGCCAGCGCCCTTCTACCCGCGCCTCCCAGCCCTCGCCCGCCGGGGCGTAGAGGTCTAGCCGCACGCCGTCCGGAAGGTAGGCCTGCGCAAAAGACCCTGCGGGATCGTCGAAGTAGTAGGCGTACCCCTCACCGTACCCCTGCGCGCGCAGAAGCGAGGTGGGCGCGTTGCGCAGGTGAAGCGGCACGGGGAGCGTCTCGCCTTCGCGCACCGCGTCCTGTGCCCGCTTCCACGCCACGTACACGCTGTTACTCTTGGGCGCGAGGGCGAGGTACACGACGGCCTGCGCGAGCGCGAGTTCGCCTTCTGGGCTGCCCAGGAAGTCCACCGCGTCCCGTGCGGCGATGCTCAGCCGCAGCGCCTGCGGGTCAGCGAGGCCGATGTCCTCCGAGGCCATCCGCACGATGCGGCGAGCGACGTAGAGGGGGTCAGCGCCGCCTTCGAGCAGGCGTGCCAGCCAGTACAGGGCGGCGTCCACGTGCGAACCCCGCACGCTCTTGTGCAGCGCCGAGATCAGGTTGTAGAAGTCTTCGCCGTTCTTGTCCATGGCGGGGAGGTGCCGCCCAAAGGCTTCGCGCACCGCCTCGGGCGTCACCGGGTTGGCGAGGGTCGCGGCTACTTCCAGCGTCCCCAGCGCCCGGCGCGCGTCCCCCTCCGCCAGGCGCGAGAGCAGGTCGAGCGCCTCGCTGGAGGCGGTGACCTCCGGTAACCCGCGCGGGTCGTGCAGGGCCCGTTCGAGCAGGCCGCGCACATCCTCGCTGGACAGCGGCTCGAGCACCAGTGTCCGCGCCCGCGACCGGAGCGCCGGGTTCACCTCGAAGCTCGGGTTCTCGGTCGTCGCGCCGATCAGGGTGAGCAGGCCGGATTCGACATGGGGCAACAGGGCGTCTTGCTGGGCCTTGTTGAAGCGGTGAATCTCGTCCAGAAAGAGGATGGTGCGTTGCCCGCGCGCTCGCAGGCGCTCGGCCTCCGCCACCGCCTCGCGCACGTCCTTGACGCCCGCCGACACCGCCGAGAGCGGGATGAAGTGGGCGCCGGTTTCGTGCGCGATCAGCCGCGCCAGGGTGGTTTTGCCCACGCCGGGCGGTCCCCACAGAATCAGCGAGCCCAGCCGCCCGCTGTGCAGCAGGCGCGTGAGCGGTTTGCCTGGCCCGAGCAGGTGCCCTTGGCCCACCACTTCCGCGAGCGTGCGGGGGCGCAGGCGCTCGGGCAGGGGGGCGGGCGGATCGAAGAGCGTCACCCGGCGAGGATAGCGGGGCGCACAATGGTTCCGTGGACCTTCAGGCACAGATCGAACGGGAAGGCTTTCCGCCCGGCACCTCTGTCATCCCGCTGGCCGAGCCCGGCGGGCAGCTTTTCCGAGCGACCCAGGACGGGGGCACGCGCGGCCTCGAACTCCTGCTGACGAACGAGGCCGTTCGGATGTACGGCGCGGGCCCCTCGCTGGCCCTGGTGCTGAGCCGCCTGCGCGAGCGGGCCGAAAGGGGCTTGCCGCCCGCCCTGGCTCCGGGCGTCTATGAGCGGCAGGTGTTTGTGGGAGACTAAGCGTCCCGCTTGCCGAACACGTCCCGCAGCGCCGCACGTGCCGCCCAGAAGCCGCACATCCCGTGGATTCCGCCGCCCGGGGGCGTTGCGCTCGAGCACAGGTACACGCCGGGGACGGGCGTGCGGTACGGGGTAGGGGAGGGGACCGGCCGAACAAGCAGGCCCCGGAGGTCACCCCTTCCACCGTTCACGTCGCCCCCCTCAAAGACCGGGCTCAAGGCCTGAAGCTGCCGGGCGTTCGTCGTGCTCCGCGCGAGCACGAGGTCACGGAAGCCGGGGGCCGCACGTTCGATCTGGGCCTCGATCACTTCCGCGTAGGCGTCCGGCGTGCTTGGCGGCGTGTGGGCATAGGCCCAGAGGACGTGTCTGCCGGCGGGAGCGCGGGACGGGTCAAACAGGGTGGGCTGTGCGGCCAGCACGAAGGGCCGCTCTGGGGCCCTGCCGCGTGCCACGCTGGCCTCTGCCCCCGCAATCGCTTCCAGCGTACCCCCCAGGTGAACGGTCCCTGCGCGCCGTAGGGCGGGGTCACGCCAGGGCACCGGACCGCTGAGCGCGTAGTCGAGCTTCAGCAGGCCGGGGCCATAACGGAAACGGCGCAGCCAAGCACGGTAGCCGGGTGTTCCCCTCTCCCCCAGGATGTTCAGCAACACGGCGGGACTGGAATCCACCAGAACCGCGCGGGCGGGGGGCAGGTCACGGGCGGTTCTCACCTCCACGCCCAGTTCGATCTCGCCGCCCAGAAAGCGCAGGTACTCGGCCAGGGCATTCGCGAGCGCCTGCGCTCCGCCGCGCGGAAAGGGCCAGCCCGCCGCGTGGGCCAGCGTGCCCAGCAGGAGGGCGTAGGCTCCGGTGCCGAGCGCGGAGAGGGGCAGGGTGCTGTGTGCCGCGAGGCCTGCCCAGGCGGCCCGCGCCTCCCGTGTGTTCAGAAGCCTTGCCGTGAGGGTGGCCGGAGTCAGCCCCCGAATGCCGAAGTGAGCGAGCGTCCAGGGGTGGCGGGGAAGCCGTGGCAAAGGCCTGAGCACGTCGTCGAGCAGGCTGCGCCAGTCCGCCACCAGCGGACCGAACAGGGCCAGCCAGGTCGGCGCGTCCCGCCCAAAGGCCGCCGCCGCCGCGTGCAGGTCGCGTTCCACCACCACACCCGTCCCGTCCTCCAGCACGTGGGCGAAGGGGGCGTCCGGCTGTATCCAGCTCAGCCCAAAGGCGCAAAGGGGCCAGTTCCGGAAGGCTGGGGAGGCGATGCCCAGCGGATGCACTGCGCTCCCCACGTCATGCCGGAAGCCCGGGAGGGTGAGGGGAGCGCTGCCCAGGCCTCCGCCGACCTGGCAGCGACGTTCCAGCACCCGGACCCGCAGGCCCGCGCGCGCGAGCGTGATCGCCGCGGCCAGGCCGTTCGGTCCCGCGCCGACAACCACGGCGTCGAGGGCGGGCTGCCCGGTCTTCACCTCCCGGCGCGCCCGGCGGACTGCACCGCGTCCACCGTTCGTAGGGCTGCGTCCACCGTCTCCCGGATCAGGGCGGGGTCCGCCAGCGTGTCCCCCGGCTGGTGGTAATTCGCGTCCAGCCCCCGGTGGAAGAACAGGGTGGGAACGCCCGCCGCGCTAAAGGAGGCGTGGTCACTGTCCCCGCCCGCGCGGAACGACCCCAGCGCCGGTGTTCCCCGAAGCGCCGCGTCCACCAGGGCGCTGTCTCCACCGACCGCGAGGGGCGCGGCGTTGACGCCCACCATGTCGAAGTTGAACATGGCTTTGAGGCTCTGGAGAACGGCGGGGTTCGCCTTGACAAAAGCCCGCGAGCCGCGCAGTCCGTCCTCCTCGCCGTCGAACAGGACGAAGAGGCTGCGGGCCGCGAGGGGCGTGTTCACGGCGCGGCGGGCCAACTCCAGCACGGCCAGGCTGCCCGAGAGGTTGTCGTTGGCGCCGGGTGCGCCGGGCACCGAGTCCAGGTGTCCGCCGAACAGAAATTCGGGCGGCTCCGCGCTCGCCTTGTAGGCCACCACGTTCACGCCGTGCACCTCGCCTTCCCGCACGCGCACCCGCAGGCTGACCGTCTGCCCTTCCCGCAGGGCCGCGCCCACGGCGGGGGGAACGCCCAACACCGGCAACTCCACCCGCTCGCCCAGGCTGCCGCGCAGCTCTCCCGCCTCGCTGTTCACCACGATCAGGCCTGCTGCACCCGCCGCCAGGGCGTTGCGGGCCTTGTGCAGGAAGGAAAGCTCACCGCGCCGCACGACCGCGATCCTGCCGCGCACGTCCACCTTCCCGAAGTCGCTGGGCGTACCGACGCCGGGCACGGGGACGGCGGGGGCGGTGACCTCTCCGCCCACCGTTCCCTGAAGGGCTCGCCCGGTCAGGACCCGCTCGCCCACCCGCACGTCCGAACCGAGGTCCTCGAAGCGGGGGTAGGAGAAGGCCTCCCGGCGGGTGCCGTAGCCCAGGGCGCGAAACTGCGCCTCAAAGTACGTGCGGGCCTGTTCGCCTGCGGCGCTTCCGGCCACCCGGGGACCGAACGGCAAGACGGTGGCAAGGTCGGTTTCAACGTCCGCTCGGGCGAAGGAACCCAGGGTCAGCGCGGCCAGGAGGGCCCGCCCGTTCAGTGGCCACATGGAGACAGCAAAGCATACAGGGCCAGGGCGAAGGTGAGCGCAGGCCTGCCTCGGTGTTCGCCGCGCTACACTCCCTGCGATGGAGATCGGCGCGACCATCGCGGGCCGCTACCTTCTGCACGCCCTGCTTGGCGAGGGCGGCAGCGCGAAGGTCTACCGCGCGCGCGACGACCTGTTGGGCCGTGAGGTGGCCGTCAAGGTGCTGCACCCGCACCTGCCCGAGGGCGACCGGGCCCGCTTTCTGCGCGAGGTGCGCACGCTCGCGCGCCTGACGCATCCGGGGGTGGTACCGGTGCTCGACCTGGGCGAGGTGACCGACGCGAGCGGTCTGCCGCGCAGTTTTTTCACCATGCCGCTGCTCACCGGTGGGCCGCTGACCGCCCTGGGGCCGCTGGAGGACGCGCCGCGCCCGCTCGCGCACTTCCTGACGGCGGCGGCTTTTGCCTCGCGCGCGCTGGGGTACATCCACGCGCAGGGGATCATTCACCGCGACCTGACGCCGGGAAACATCCTGCTTGACGCCGCTCGGATGCCGCGCATCATGGATTTCGGGCTGGTGGCCCTCAGCGAGCATTCTCGGCACCTCACCCGCAGCGGGGTCACGCTGGGTACCCCTGCCTACATGGCGCCCGAGCAGGCGCGGGGTGTGGGTGTAGGGCCGCGCAGCGACCTGTATGCGCTGGGGGCCGTGCTGTACCGGGTGGCCTGCGGCTCTCCCCCCTTCGTGGGTGACAGTGACCAGAGCGTGCTCTTTCAGCACGTGTACGAGCCGCCCCCGGACCCCCGTGACCTGAACCCGGCCGTACCGGACGCCGTCGCGCGGGTGCTGCTCGCGCTGCTTGCCAAGCGCCCGGAGGACCGCCCGGAAAGCGGCGAGGCGGCGGCGCACCTGTGGGCCCTTGCACGGCGGGACGTGTGGGCACGGCACGCGCGGGGCCAGTACCGCGGCGGCCGCACCCGCACGGGCGAGCACCCCGACGGTCCCGCTCGCCCGGAGCACCTGCGCGAGGCGTGGAGCGTGCCTCTTCCCGGCGAGGTGACCTGGCCCGCCGCCGTCGTGGGCGAGGGTGACCTGCTCGCGGTGGGCACACGCGGCGGTCAGTTGGTCCTGCTGCACACCTCCGGGCGGCCCTACGCCACCTACGCCGCCCGGGACGAGGTGACGGCGCCCGCCACCTTTCAGGAAGGCCACGTCCTCTACGGCGCGTGGGACGGCACCCTGCGCCGTGTTCGGCTGGACGGACAGGAACTGTGGCAGCATCAGGCCCGCGCCGAGTTCACCGGGGCGCCGACCCTCTGGGGCGGGCGGGTGCTTGCCGCCAGCCGGGATGGTCACCTGCACGCCCTCGACGCTCGGCGTGGCGAACTCGCCTGGGCCTACCGCGCAGGTGGACCGCTGGCCGCCTCGCCCGTTCTGTGGGCCGGGGCCGCCCTGCTGTGTGACGAGAACGGCTGGCTGCATGCCCTGGACGCCCGCAGCGGCAGTCCCCTGTGGAAGGTAGAGGTCGGCACTGTTCATGCCACACCCGCCCTGCTGCCGACCGCACCGGGCGAGGCCACCCTGATCGTTCCCACCTGGCCGGGAGAGGTCCACGCCCTGGGCCTCAGCGCCGCTTCGGGCCGCGCGCAGCTCGCCACGCCAGAGCCCACCCTCTGGACGTACGACCTCGAGGATGAGATCTGGGCCGCACCCGCCCTCACGCCCGGCCTCGCCCTCGTCGCGGGCTGGGGCGGGACCGTTCGTGCCCTGCGCCTCGCAGACGGCGAGGACGTGTGGAGCCATACCCTGCAAGGCCGGGTCACTGCCAGCCCCGTCGTCAGCGCTGGACTGGTTTTCCTCGCCTCCGAGGCGGGTGAACTGACCGCGCTTGACGTGCAGACCGGCGAGGTGCGCTGGCAGCAGCGGGAGCGGGAAGGCGTGCAGGCCACGCCCCTCGCGGCGGGCGGGACGCTCTACGTGGCCTTTATGAACGGCACGTTGCGTGCCTACCGGGAGAAGCCTGAGCCCTGAGGTTCTCATATCCCCCTGACATTTGCCTGCACGAGCGCCCCTACACTTGAAACTGGACGCCGCCCTCAAGCTCCGTCCCCGTCACGGAGGTAGGAACATGCCCAACATCGGACCCGGTGAACTGTTTGTCATTCTTCTCATCGCCCTGCTCGTCTTTGGCCCCAAGAAGCTGCCCGAACTCGGCAAGAGCCTCGGTGCGGGGATCCGCGAGTTCCGCCGCGGGACGCAGGGCCTCAAGGAAGAACTGGAAGGCAGCTTCCGCGAGGCGCCGTCTCAGGCTGCGGCACCGGCGCAGACCATCACCGCGCAGGCCGTCGTGCCGCCC
Source organism: Deinococcus sp. YIM 77859 (assembly GCF_000745175.1). Classification (NCBI taxonomy): domain Bacteria; kingdom Thermotogati; phylum Deinococcota; class Deinococci; order Deinococcales; family Deinococcaceae; genus Deinococcus; species Deinococcus sp. YIM 77859. Next base: position 968,136 of record NZ_JQNI01000002.1, on the reverse strand, counting down.
GCTACAGCCCAGGTGGTCACGCCTGCCCCGGCTGTGGTTGAAGAAAAGCCGCACGCTTGACGTCTGAAGGGAAGTCGCCTCCTGAGGTGGAGGCGGCTTTTTTTGAGGGGCAGGGCTTCTTGCTTCGGTTTGCTCTCTCCCCCCAGACGGGCACAGCTGCGGGGAAGCGGCGCTGCGCTGGGCAAGCGTGGTTCTGGACGCTGACGGGGTTGCCTCGCCCCGAACGGCTCGTCTGCCTGGCAAGCGGATTGGGAAGGGGAGAACGTGGACGCGCCTCTTGCTCCTCTCCCCTTGCGGGGGAGGCTGGGAGGGGGTGGCAAGCAACGCTTCCCCTCACTCCAAGCCCCTTTGAACCGGAATGCCGCGCACCCTTCCCCCCGAGCTGAAATGTTGCCTGTCCGGCGGCGGGCCGGGCTGCTAGATTGTCCGGGTGATCCCGGAACGTGTGGCGCTGGTGACGGACAGCACGGCGGGCCTGGGCGCGGCGGAGGGCGCGGCGCTCGGCGCCTTTGTGGTGCCGCTCACGCTGGAGGTGGGCGGTACGGTCTACAGCGATCCCGGCACGCTGGTTCGCCCCGAGCTGTCCGTCATGACGAGCGAGGCCCTAGCGGCGCAGATGCTGGCCGGTGCCCTGCCCCGCACCAGCCAGGGCACCCCGCAGGACTTCGCCCGCCTGTATGAGGCGGCGCTTGTGGAGGCAGACCGCGTGCTGTGCCTACCGGTCGCCTCGACCCTCAGCGGTACGTACGCGGCGGCGGTGCGGGGGGCAGAGGCGTTCGGGGGCCGAATCCGGGTGGTGGATACCGGGCTGGTCAGCGCGGGGCTGGGAGCGGCGGTGCGGCAGGCGCGCGCCTGGCTGAACGCAGGCCGTGACCCCGAGAGCGTCGCCCAGGCGCTCGCCCAGTACGGAGAACGCGTCTTTCTGCGCATTGTGCCCCAGGATCTGCGCTGGCTGATCGCGGGCGGACGGCTTTCACGGGTGGCCGGAGCTGCGGCGCGGGTGCTCAAGGTCCGCCCCATCATTCGGGTGGAGGGCGGAAAGGTGGAAGCGGCAGCCCGCGTGCGTGGCTTTCACGCCGCCCTGCGCGAAGTGGTGCGAGCATTCCCCGCAGGCCTTGAGGCGGTGGTGCTGCATGCGGGCAACCCGGCGGACGCCCGCTGGCTGGCTGGAGAACTCGCCCTGCGCAACGTGCGGGTGCTGGGCACCCAGGAGGTGGAGGCCGTGCTGCTGGTCCACGCGGGGCCAGGCACCGTGGGGGTGGCGGGCGTGCCGCCGGTGGAACGCTGATGCTGGCCCGCGCCCGCAGCGTGGCCCTGATCGGCGTGGACGCCGTGCCCGTCGAGGTGGAGGTGGATGTCAGCCCGGGCCTCCCGGCCTTTACGGTGGTCGGTTTGCCGGACCAGGCGGTGAGCGAGGCCCGCGAGCGGGTGCGAGCGGCGGTGCGCAACGCGGGGCTGCCCTTTCCTGCCGCGCGCATCACCGTGAACCTTGCTCCCGCCGACCTGCGCAAGGAAGGACCGCTGTATGACCTGCCCATCGCGCTCGGGCTGCTCGCGGCGCAGGAGCTGCTGCCCGCCGGGGCCCTCTCCAGGGTCGTGAGTGCCGGAGAACTCGCGCTCGACGGCTCGCTGCGGCCCATCGCGGGGGCGGTGAATCTTGCCCTGCTCGCCGCGCAGGAGGACCGGCCCGCCCTGCTCCCGGAGGGAAACGCGCCGGAAGCCGCCCTGATCGGCGGCTTGAGGGTGTACGGCGCGCGCACGCTGCTCGATGCGGTGCGCCACCTCAGCGGCGAGCGTCCGTTGCCCCAGGCGGTGCCCCCCGAGACGGCCCCCAGTGAGGACACGCCCCTTGACCTCGCGGACATCAAGGGGCAGACGGCGGCCAAGCGAGCGCTTGAAATTGCCATTGCGGGCGGCCATAACCTGCTGCTTGTCGGCTCGCCCGGCAGCGGCAAGACCATGCTGGCCCGGCGCGCCCCCACGCTCCTGCCGCCCCTCACCCGCGCCGAGGCACTGGAGGTGACCCGCATCCATTCCGCAGCGGGGCTGCTGGCCGTGCGCGCGGGCTTGGTCAGCCAGCCGCCCTACCGCTCTCCTCACCACACCGTGAGTGACGCGGGGTTAATCGGCGGCGGGAGCGTGCCCAAACCCGGTGAGGTGAGCCTGGCGCATAGAGGCGTCCTTTTCCTGGACGAATTTCCGGAGTTCTCGCGCAAGGCGCTTGAGAGCCTGAGGCAGCCCCTGGAGGACGGGCAGGTCACCATCAGCCGCGCCCGCGCCACCGTGAGTTATCCGGCCCGCTTTCAGCTGATTGCCGCCATGAATCCCTGTCCCTGCGGTCACCACGGTGATCCCGAGAGGCCCTGCACCTGCACGCCCACCGAGCGCACCCGTTACGCCGCGCGCCTAAGCGGGCCGCTCCTCGACCGCATCGACCTGATTGTGCGCGTTCCCAGGTTGACGGTGGACGAGCTTGCTCGCGCGCCCGAAACCGAGAACAGCCTCACCGTGCGTGACCGCGTGACCCAGGCCCGCGCCGTGATGCTCACGCGGCAGGGGGGACGCAACAGTGACCTCACCGGACAGGCCCTGCGGCGACACGCCCCCCTCGCGCCCGGCCCGGAAGCCTTTTTGCGTGCGGCGGCTCGGCAACTGAACCTCAGCGGGCGGGGCTTTGACCGGGTGCTGCGGGTGGCGAGAACCGTGGCTGACCTGGCGGGTAGCGCTGACATCCGTGAGGCACATCTGGCAGAGGCGGTCACCTACCGCCCGCGCGAGCTGGGGTGAGGCCATGCCCCTGATCCTGCTGCCTGACCTGGGCGACCTGCTGCGCCTGCACCCGCAGTTCAACGCGGGCACCGTGGCCGAACTCCTTCACTGGCTGGCGGGCCAGGGGGTTCCGGCGCGGGAGCTTCAGTGGGCCAGCGGCCCCGACCCCGATCATCCCTTGCGCGACGCGCTGCCCGCCGCCGGGGTGACGCTGCGCGAGGTGCCCTTTCGCTGGGCGGAGGCCGAGGCCGATCACGGGCAACTCCTGACCTTCCTGAGCCAGTACCCCCAGGGCCGCGAACGCCTGCGCGAGGCGAAGAGGGCCGAGCAGGCCTTTGCGGCGGTGCTCACCGCGCCGCTGACCCCCCAGCGTGCCCTGAGCCGTGAGGTGCAGGACGCGGCCCAGACCTACCACGCCGCCCTGCGTGCCGCTCTGGGCGAGGGACCGGGAACCCGCTGGCGAGCGCGGCGCCTGGAGGAGACCGCCGCCGCCCTGCGTGGCGTGGCCGAGGGGGTGGCGCTTCTTCCTCTGGACGACCTGCACGACCTGCTGCCGCATCTGCCCGCCGCCCGGCTGCCAGACCTCACGGGCTTTCTGCCCGGTGAACTGTCCCGCGTTCGTGCCCTCGCTGACCGGGCCTGGCAGCTTCGCGAGGAAGACGACGTGGGAACGCTTCTCGCTGCCCTGGAACGTGAGGCGGGTAACCGGGTCACGCCCCGCGCCGAACTCGATGCCGCTGCGGCCGGGGTGTACCTGGCTGTCGGGGAGCTGGAGCGCGCCCGTAGCCTGCTCGAACGCGCTGCCCACGCCCTGAGCGATAACCTGCCGCGCAGCCTGCCGGGGCTGGTGCTCGCCCGGCTGGGGCAGGTGCGGGACGCCCTGGGGGAGCGCGAGTTGGCCATGCGCACCTACCGCGGCGTGCTGGCCCTCCCGTACGCGCCTGAAGTCGCTCGGCACACCGCGCAGGAGGGGCTGCGGACCCCCTTCCAGGTGGAGCGGTAACACCGAACGCGGGAAGGGGTTTCCCACGTTCGGCGCGGTCCTGCCTGCTTATCCCCGCTTGCGCCGCCGCAGACGTTCCATCGCCGCTTCCAGGCTCAGGCGCATGCGTTCGAGGGCCTGGGCCAGGTCGCCGATCTCGTCGTTGCGGTCCGCCTGGACCGGGCGGGTGAGGTCACCCATGCTGATGGCGTCGGCCGCCTGCACCAGACGCTCGATGGGCTGCACGACGCGGCGGGTTGCCCGCAGGGCCAGGACCGCCGCGAGGATCAGCGCGAGCAGCGACACCCCCAAGACGAGCAGCAGCGTGTTGCGCAGGTTGGCGTCAGCCTCGTTGGTGGGCACGCCGACAGCGATGCGGTACAGCAGGTCCGCGTTGTTCTCGCTGCCGGGGATGGTCGTGCGCTGGTTGTTCTCGGTTTCCACCACGCCCAGACGGCTGACCACGTAGCTGTTGCGCTCGGAGCGCTGGTTCTCCTGAGCTTCGGCCAACTCGCGCAGCGTCTTGGCCTGCGGGGTATCCGCCGCTCCAACCGCTTCCAGCTGCGCGAGCTGTTCGCGGTAGGCCTCGGCGGCGCTGCCCCGGGTGACAAAGGTGCCGGTTTCCGGGTGTTCGCGCAGGAAGGTGGCCACCCGCCCTTGCAGGATGCTGTCAAGCTGGGGGGTTTGGCTGCGGAAGTAGGTGGTGCCGTCGGGGAGCTCGACGCGCACGAAGCCGACGTTGGAGCGCCGCAGCAGCGCGTCGAGCTGCGCATTCACCGTCTCCTGGTCTCGGGTGTCGAGGCTGGTTCCGACCGCAACCGCAACCGCCTGAGCGTTCTGTCCCACGAGTTGCCGTTGGAGGCTGGGCAGGATCGCGGTGAGAAGCCCCAGCGTCAAGGCCGTCGACAGGGCAAGCGGTGCCAAGGCCCCAAAGGTCATCTGCCGCGCCAGGCTGCGGCGACGGCCAAGCGGTCCACGCCCCTCTTCTACAGGAGCCGCCGTCAGAAACTCCTCGGGGGACGTGGTGGGTCCCTCCTGCGGCTTGGCCCCCTCAAGGGTCAGGGCGCCCGTGAAGTCCGACCAGATGTCTCCGTCCTTGGACTCGGAGGCGGCAGGCTGAACGGGGGCTGGGGAAGACGGGGCCGCCGTAGCGACCGCAGGAATCGCTGCGCCAATCACGGTCGGCGTCGCAAAGGGATCCGTGTTCACAGCGGTCGGCGCAAAGGGATCAGCCGCCAACTCGGCCCAGGGGTCCTGCGGGGGCAAGGTCAGCACGCCCGGCTCGGCCCGGCTTGAGGCGGCGGAGGCAGAGGCGCCTGCTGTCTCTGCCCGCGTGGTCCCGGCGGGGTCAAACGCCGCGGCATCCGGGACGGGCAGCATGGGGGCTGCGGCTTGAAAGAGCCCCTCGCGCCCGGCGTCTTCCTCGTGCACCTCCTCCAGGGTGACCTGTGCGCCCACCTCCTGAAAGACGCGCAGCAGCAGCTCGGCGCGGGCGTGCCCGGTCGGCTTCATCAGGCGGCCCGACCGGCGGGCGGCCAGGCGGGCGGCCTGTTCTTGGGACAGCCCAAAGCGTTCCACAAGCTGCCCTTCGAGAACCGGACGCACCTCGTCCGGGACAGGTTGACGGATGACGACCGTGTACTTCATGCGTTGCCCCTCCTGGTCCCGGGCAGCACGCGTTTCCCCTCAGACGCGTCGCCGGACCACCACTGCTGAATTTGCCGCTGCCGAACAGCTCCTTGCGGAATGGGCCGGGGACCGCGGGGGAGGCGGATCACGCGATCCCCCGCGCCCGGAGCTGCCGAACAAACGCCTGAACCTGCGCTCCTTCCAGTTGTGCCGCGACCCCGGAGAGAAGCGCCCCGAGGGTGGCTCCCTCCCCCAGCTCGTCCAGCACGTCGTCCACCATGAATTCGCCCATCGGACCCACCACGGCGATCACACACTGCGTGACGGCCTGTGCCGCGGCGTCCGTGACCGGCTGGCTGCGCTGTGCCGCGCGGCCCACCCAGGCGGCGGCCTGCGCGAGCGCAGTCCCTACGTCCTGGGGCGTGACTTGGGCCAGCTCCGCGACCTGGGCCGCGCTGCGCTTGCCGTCCACGTGATGCAGCACGCGCCACAGCGCAAAGGGCAGCGGCGTTGCGTCGGTCAGCCCGGCGGGCCAGGCGGGCACGCTGCTTTCCGGGGCAGTCATGCGCGCTCCAGTCCGGCCGCCCGCCACTCGGGCCGCGCGCGCAGTTCTGCGAGCGGCAGGTCAGCGAGCCGTTGGCCCAGCCGGGCCAGGGTGGCTCGGAAGGCGTCCAGCAGGGCGGGCTGGACCTCGGTCGGGGGTACATCCGGATCCACGTGCAGCTGACCGTTTTGCACAGACACCTCCCGAGCGAAGGGATCGAGGCAGGGATGCTGCTCGGCCAGGCGCATGCTGACCCCCCGCCACGCCTCGTCGAGGGGCGCGGCGCGGTGAACGGTGGCGATCAGCTCCGTCCAGAAGGCCAGCAGCGCCTCGGGACCAGGCGCGAGGGGGACAGCCGAGGCGAGGACGCTGCAAGCCGCGCCGGGTGAGGGCAAGGTCCCCGCGATCCTCTCGCCGCCCACCCAGAAGCTGCACGCCTGTTCGCCCAGCAAAACGCCGCTGAAGCGCTGGCGGGTCAGGTCCGCTTGCGGCTGTGGCCAGGCGCCCTCCAGCGGCTGCGGCGCCTGCATCCGGCTTCTCCACACCAGCTCGGCGACAGCCGGGTTCAGCGCGACCAGCGTGACCTGGGCGCGGGGGAGGGCCGCCATGGCCGCAGACCAGGTGAGGTCACCAGCCGGTGTGAACCCGCCCTGCAGGGTACCCTGGACCCACACGAACCGCGCCCAGTTCGGGCCCTGCTGCGCGTCGAACACGGCGCTCAGGCCCTGGGCCTGCCGGGTGGCGAGGTCCAGCGTGACCTCCGTCCAGGGGTAATGGTCGGTGTGCAGCCCGGTATAGACCGCTTGCTCGAGGGGAACGGCGAGGCGGGTTGGAAGGATCGGCATGGCAATCAGGGATTCCGTGGCGGAGAAAAGAGCGAAAAACTTTCTGGCCGTGGCCCGTACCCGGAGCGTCACGGCGGCGTGAACGACACTGCCCCCCCATCACACCGCACCAGCTCTTACGCGCCGCTTACATTTGGCGGGGAGTTCACGCGGCTGTCACCCTTTCCTCATGCCAGCGGCACAAAACACCCGCCGCAGCGGGGGGCTGGGCGGGACAGCAGCGGGGCAGCAATCAGCCGAGTTCTGCGAGGAGGGCCTGTACGCGGGCCCTGAGGTCGCCGCGCGCCTGCGGGGCCCCGAGCTGGTGCAGGCCGCCGTGGTAGGCGTCGGGGTCGCCGAAGAGGCGGGAGAGCAGCTCGAATTCGCGCTGGCTGCGCAGGCTGGCGTCGTCGCGGAACAGGGTCACGTACTGGTCCTGAAAAGCCCAGTCGCTGAGCTGTCCGTCAAGGTAGGCGCGCATCAGCCGCCGGTACGGTTCGACGTTGTCTTCGGTGGCTACGGTTCCTGCTTCGTCGCGGCGGGGAACGAGCCGCTCAAACACCGGGGCAAGGGCTTCGGGCGTGATGTCCCAGTTGTTGACCTCGAACTGCGGCTCACCGTCCTTAAACAGGATAAACTGCGGGCTGTGGTGCACGATCCCGGTTCGCTCGGCCACGTGGTTGCTGGCGGGCCGCCACTCCACCACCCGAATAAAGCCCACGGGCAGCTCGTGCCGTTGCAAGAAGCTCTCCACCACGCCGAACCCCTGCATCGTCTTGTGGCAGGTGCCCGCCTTGAACACCGCGGCCAGCGGGTATTCCTGCAGGAAGTCGTCCACCTCTTCCGGGGTGGTGAGGGGGACCAGCACCTGCCTCTGCTCGGCTGCATTCTGCGTCATGGGGACAGCATACCCCCTGCTTTAGACAACGAAGTGAGGTGGACCACAGGGCCGGGACGTGGGGGCTTCAGTCCAGGCTCCACACCTGCGCCTTGAGGTGCGTCGCGCCAGGGTAATCCTCGCCCGCGCCGAGGTGTTCGGTGAGTCGCCCGTGCCGTTCGGCCTGCTGCACTCCGGCGCTGACCATCCGGGCCAGGGCATGGGCCGTCACCCCTGCGTGGTTGGTGGTGACAAGGAGCCGCCCACCGGGGTTGGTCACCGCCGCGGCGAGGGCCGAAAGGCGGGCGTAATCGCGCTCAGCGCGCCAGATCCCCGCCTTGCTCCGCGCGAAACTGGGCGGATCGAGAATCACCAGGTCGAACGTGTCTCCCCGTTTGGCAAGCCGCCGCAGCCACTCGAACACGTCCCCAGAAAGGAAGTCCGTCGCCGGGGCGGGCAAGCCGCTGAGGGCGTAGTTCTCCTGTCCCCAGGTCAGAACCTTGCGGGAGAGGTCCACGTTCTTGACGTCCCCCGCTCCGCCCAGCGCGGCCTTGAGCCCGAACCCGCAGGTATAGGCAAAGGTGTTCAGCACCCGCGCGCCCGGCGGCACGTGCTCCCGCACCCAGGCGCGCAGCGGGCGGGCATCGCTGAAAAGGCCAATGCTGAGGTCCGCGCCGGGCCGCAGCAGGAACGGCACCCCTTCTTCAAGCGCGATCACCTCGGGGCGGGCCTCGCCCCAGACCGGTTCCGGCGGCGAGAGCCGGGCCCGCGCCACGTTCGCCGCGTGCCGCGCCTCCACCGGGCGGCGTTTAAGGTACACGCCGGCCACGCCGGGCAGCGCTCCGCAGGCCCCCGCCAGCCGCGCCTCCTCCTGCGGCGTGAGGTCAGCGTACAGGCTCAACACCGCAGCGTCCCCCGCGAGGTCAAGCGCGAACACCCCGCCCGTCTCGGTCGTGTGCGCCGCCCGAAAGACGGTTGTGCCCTGGGCGGGCAGGTGCGCGCGGCGGGCGAGGAGAGCGGCAAGGTCGGGGAGGGGACGGGTCACGTTAGGGCCTTCCCCCCAGCACCCACCACACCGCCGCCGTCGCGACCGCCGTGATCACCCAAAAGCGCGCTGTGACGTGCGTTTCCGGCCAGCCGCTCAGCTCGAAGTGGTGCTGAATGGGACTCATCTTGAAGATGCGCTTGCCGCGCGTGCGAAAGGAGACGACCTGGAGCACCACGCTGAGGACCGCTGCCACCGGAATGATGGCGGCGAGGGGCAGCAGCCACACGTCCGCATGGAGCACGTAGGCTCCGGCCGCGACCGCGCCGATGGCGTGGCTGCCCATATCACCCATAAAGACGCGCGCAGGGTGTGCATTGAACCACAGGAAGCCCAGCAGGACGGCCACCAGCAGCGCGCTGACCGGCGAGACAGCGACCAGCGGCAGCAGCACGATGATCGCCACGCCCGCGAGCAGGCCGTCTAGACCGTCGGTGAAGTTAAAGGCGTTCACGGCGCCCACCATCACCAGCGTGAGCAGGATGATATCGGGCACCGTCCCCAGGCTGGGTAGCAGCTCGTGGCTGGCGAGCGGTGCGGCAAAGAACGCAAAGACGAGCCCTACCAGGAATTGCAGGGGAAACTTCTCGCGGGCCAGCAGTTCCTTTTTGCCGCGTCCACGACTGCGCGACACGATCTTGAGGTAATCGTCGATGCCGCCGATCACGCCCATCGCCAGAGCGGTCAGCATGATAAGCAGTTCCCGTTCACCGCCCGCTCGGCCGGTGAGGTACAGCGGAAAAAACACCAGGGCGAGCGCCAGAACAAAGGCCACCCCGCCCGCGGTCGGCGTGCCTTCCTTGAGCAGGTGCGTCTGCGGGCCGTCCTTGCGAACGGGCTGACCCCAACCGCGCGCCCGGCTAACGCGGAGAAAAAGCCCCACCAGGAACCACGACAGCAGCGCCGCGACGACGGTCACGGACGCCTCCCAACGGAGAAAAGAAGCCTCATCTCAAGCGGGGAGCCTAGCACGTGGGGCGAGGTGCCCGCCCGGCGGCAGGGGGCCTCGCCTTCCTCAAGAAGTTCTTCAGGCGGGTGATGGGGGGCCTGGCGTAGTGTCAGCCCATGCACATGCAGGGGACAGGGGTGAGGCCGACATGATCAAGCCCCAGCGCGTCAGCGACCTGGACATCACGCAGGATCTGGAATTCCACCGGCGTGAGCTGCGAGCGGAGAAGATCGGCTGGCTCCTCATGCTGCTGGTGGTCGTGGCAGCGCTCCTGGGGGTGTTTGGCAGCGGGCCACTCAGCAAGGGCCAGGTGCGAGCGGCGGGCGGCGCGTTGTCTGCCGAGTACCCCCGCTTTGCGCGCTACCTTGCTCCCGCCGAGCTGCGGCTGACCTTTGACCCCGCCGCGGTGCAGGAGGGGGCGCTGCACGTCTGGCTGAGCCGCGAGTTTCTCGACGAGGTGCAGGTAGAGGCGATCACGCCCGAACCGGACGCCCAGCAACTCGAGGGAGACCGCCTGACGTACACCTTTGGGGCTCGCAACACGGGTGAGCCCGTCGAGGTCGTCTTTCAGCTGCGGATGGCTGACATCGGCCGTCTCCCGGGCCGGGTGGGTCTAACGAACACCACCGCTGAGGAACTCCGCTTTAACACCTTGATCTATCCCTGATCCGGAGGTTTTGATGGACGCTGTCTTGCGAGCGACTGCCATCTACCTGGTGTTGCTGCTCCTTTTCCGCGTGGCGGGCAAACGCACGCTGGCGCAGATCACCACCTTTGACCTGGTGCTGCTGCTCATCATCAGCGAGGTGACGCAGCAGGCCATGATCGGCGACGACTTCTCGGTCACACAGGCGGTGCTGGCGATCGTCACCCTGATCGGGCTGGACGTGGCCCTGTCCCTGTGGAAGGAGAAGTCGTCGCGGCTCGAACGGCTGGTGGACAGTGTTCCGGTCCTGATTCTCGAAAACGGCCGCCCCATCAAAGACCGGATGCGGCAGCTGCGGGTTGATGAGGCGGATATCCTGAACGCCGCCCGAGAACTTCAGGGCCTAGAGCGCCTCGAGCAGATCAAATACGCCGTCTTGGAGCGCTCGGGCAATATCAGCATCATCCCCAAGGCGGGCGAGGGGGGCTGATGCTCGCTGCGCTTGGGGTTCGTGCTACTTCAGCTGCGCGATCACCGCATTCGTAAATTCCTGCGTGCTCGCCGTACCGCCCAGGTCGCGGGTGCGCGGGCCTTCGGTCAGCACGGTATTCACGGCATTGTCGATGCGCCGGGCCACGTCGTGCGCGCCGATGTGGTCGAGCATCAGCACGGCGGCGAGGATGGTCGCGGTGGGGTTGCTGATCCCCTGTCCGGCGATATCCGGCGCGCTGCCGTGCACGCTTTCGAAGATGCCGAAGCGGTCCCCGACATTGCCGCTCGCCGCGATGCCCAGGCCGCCCACCAGACCGGCGGCCAGGTCGGAGAGGATGTCTCCGAACATGTTGGTCATCACCATGACGTCGAACTGTGCGGGGTTGCGAACGAGCTGCATGGCCGCGTTGTCCACGATCATGGTGCCCACGTTCAGCCCCTCCATGTCCTTGGTCAGGTCGAGGATGGTGTTCATAAAAAGGCCCTGCGTGACCGGCAAGACGTTACTCTTGTGCACCACCGTCAGCTTGCCCCGACGCTTGAGGGCGAGCTCCGCCGCAAAACGGCCGATGCGCTCGCTGGCCTCGCGCGTGATGACCGTATCCGCGATGGCCGTGTCCCCGTACCGCCGTTCCTGCTCGACGTACAGGCCCTGGGTGTTCTCGCGGACAATCACCAGGTCCACGTTCTCGTAGGCACCGGGGACCGGACGGGTCTTGGTGGGGCGGACGTTCGCGTACAGGTTGTACTTGCGGCGCAGGTGGCGGATAGCGCCGAAAAAGCCCGCGGGTTTCTCACCGCTGGGGCTGGTGGCCGCGCCGAACAGCGTGGCATCGGTGCTCTCGATGGCCTCGTAGGTGGCTGGTGGCACGCTCGTGCCGTGCTCGAGGAAGTACTCGTACCCGGCCTCGGCCGTCACGTACTCGGCGTCCAGCCCAGCAGCTTCCAGCACGCGGCGGGCAGCAGGAACCACCTCGTGGCCGATGCCGTCCCCTTCAATCAAGCAGATGCGGTATTTCGCCATGACGCTGCCAGTCTAGATGGTCCCCGGAAGGTGCGTCACACGGTCAGGTGCCGCAGCACGTCACCGGCAACGTGACGCGCCAGGAGCGGCCCCAGCAAAAAGCCCTTGCTGCCCAGACCGGAAAGCCGCCACACCCCATCTGCGCCTCGCTCCGCGACAAGCTCGGCAAGCCGCGTGCCGCTCCACCGCCCGGTGACCTGCAGGCCGCCCAGCGCCGTCAGCGCCTCCCCCTTGCTCAGCAGCCAGCGCAGGGACGAAAGGGGGAGGGCAGGCTGCTGCCAGGTGGGCGTAGGTGCCTCGAAAGTTGCCCCCAGCACGCCGCCCTCGGCCGCCGGGGCGAGGTACGCCCCAAAACTCACGGGGACGTCTGTCGCTGCTCGGTGGAGGGTCAGCAGGGTTCCGGCTCGGTGCGTTCCGCGCTCTCCCGCCCAACTGGAGCCCACCGCACCACCGCACCAAACCACCGCGTCGCCGCGCAGCACGCCTCCCCCCTTCAGCGCGACCGAGCGTGCGTCCCAGGCCTCTGCCCGCGCCCGCACCACCTGCGCCCCGCTTGCGCTCAGGAGCCCCGCTGTAAAGGCGGCGCCGTCCAGCCAGCCGCCCTCGGGGAGGTGCAGCACGTGGGTCCAACCGGGAGCCAGAGGAACAGGCACCCTGGCAGGGCTAAGCCACGTGTGGCGCACCTGTGGGGAAAGGTGGCGCTCGAACTTCTGCCGGATGTGGTCGTCAGGAATGGGGCGCAGCACCCCCGTCTGTCCGTGGGGGACCCGCACCCCGGCTTCTGCGAGCGCGGTCACCAGGGACCAGGTCAGCCGCAGGCCCGCCACCGCCCGCTTGTCCACCTGCCCAGCTTGTCCGCGTACGGGGTTGACCAGCGCGGAGGGAACGTGACTTGCCGCGTGCCAAGCGGCGTCCACCACCGTGACCCGCGCGCCTCCCCGGGTGGCGAAGTAGGCGACCGCCGCGCCGGCTATCCCGCCGCCGATCACCAGGACATGGGGCGTGCTCATCCTTCCCGCACCGCCCGCAGGCACTCGCGTTTGCCGGGGGGGCCGGGGCGTTTCTCGACCTTGAGGCCGGTGGCCGCCAGCGTGCGGCGGACGTGCCCGGCGGCACTGTAGGTGGCGAGGATTCCCCCGGGCGCCAGCGCACGTGCCAACCGGGCCAAAAGCTCCGGTGTCCACACCTCTGGGTTACGCGCTGGTGAGAAGCCGTCGAGGTAAAGGGCGGTCGCCCACCCCACCGGGAGGGCCGCTGTCCGCACGTCCGCGAAGTGAACCGTCAGGGCCACGTGTTCGGTGCGGACCACCAGGGGTGACTGCTGCCCCCACGCCGCGAGCAGGGCGGCCCAGGCAGGGTGCTCCGCTCCCTCGCCGCCTTCCCCAACGGCCCGCAGCAGGTCGGGGGGGGCGGGATCAAACTCGTAGGCGACGTAGGTGAGCGGAGCGTTTCGCTGGGCGGTATGGGCGAGCGTCACCCGGAAATTAACACCCAGGCCAAAGCCAACCTCCAGCACGCGGGGCGCGGGGTGAGTCTGCGTCTGCGTGCCCTCTAAAAAAACGTGCCGGGCCTGCGCCGCCGCGCCGTGCCGTGAGCCGTACGCCTCGCCGAACCGCAGGCTGAAGGCGGTCCGCGACCCGTCTGGAGTCAGGATGATGTCACCCGCCGCACATCCCCGTTTCACAGAAGCAGGATAAGCGCGGCGGGCAGAGAAGAGACAGCTGTTAGCGTTGGGAATCGTTCGTGCGCGGGGTCGCGTCGGGCGTGACGTTCAGGTGCTGGACATCAAGCTCCTCGCGCCGCAGGGTCACCTGCTCGTCCTGGGTAAAGCGGCGCAGCTCCTTGGCGATGATGACCTCCTGAAAGGGGTACACCTGCTTGCGAACCTCCGCCCGCTCCTCGCTGATGGGGATCTCGTAGGTGCGTCCCGGTTCCAGGGCTTCGCCGTTCATCAGGACCTGACCGCCGCCGTCCTTGACGGTGATTTCCAGCACCTCACGGTACAGGGTGATGGGAACGGTCTCCTGCCGCTCGGTCACCACCCGGCGCACCTCCACGCTGCCCGCCGCCTCGCGAACCACGTCCACCGTGGCCCGCTCCTCGTGCAGCACCAGACGCTGGACGATCTGCCGCCCCTCGCTGTCCCTGACAACCTCTCCCGTTTCCCGTTCGTCCATGGCTCCTCCTGTAGGGCAGGCCGCGTGGAAAAAAGGCGGGGTTGCCCCCGCCCACCGCCCACGCGACGCTCAGCGGTTGTTGCGGTCGCGGTCCGTCAGGGTGGTGTCGGTCGTGGTGCTCGTGCGGTCGCCCGTTTCCAGGCGCACGTCACCCGTCTTGTTCACGTCCAGCACCTCGCGGCCCACGGTATCCGTCACCGTCTGGGTTTCCGTGACGGTGCGCTTGCCGATCTCGACCTCCTCGGTCACGTAGGCCTGTTTGCTGACATTGGCGCGCTCGGCTTCCAGGTCCACCCGAACGGTCTCGCTGCCTTCGCCCAGCACCGCGCCCTCGACCGGGCGAGCATCGGTCACCGCGTGGCGCTCGATGACGACCTCCTCGCGCTGGAGGGGCACGTTCACCGTCTCCTGACGGGTTTCGACGTGCTTGCTGATCTCTACCGCTCCCGCGCGGAAGCGTTCCTTGTTGACCACCAGGCGCTCTTCCAGCAGTTGCAGGCGCTCGGGCGTCCGGTAGGCGCGCTCGCGGTAGCTGGTGTCGGTCTCGGTGGTGTTGGCCGCACGCAGCACACGCTCGTCGGTCGAGGCGTACGTCTCGTCGGTGTACGTCTGGTCGTAGCGGTACTCGCCCAGGTCGCGCACCTGTTCCTTGGTGAGGTCGTCAAAGTACACGCCGTCTTCTGCAAAGCGCGCGTGCCCGACGGGCACCATCACTTCCTTGGAGGAAAACCAGCCGCCCACATCCACGATGAGGTAGCGAATGCGTCCGGTGCCAGGGTCAACAAGCGCGTCTTTGACGCTGCCCACCTTCTCACCGTTGTACCCGTAGGCCGTGTTGCCCACAGGGTTGTACACACCCTGCCCCGACAGATCAAGCTGGTAGTCGCGGTTGAGGTCCGATAGGCGCATCAGGGCATTCTGGTTCTGAGTCATAGGAAGCCTCCGGTACTGCTGAGATGGGGTGTCAGGGTTGTCCCTGTACCGTTGCAGTCTGCGTGCAGAAGCTCACGTTCTGCTGAGCCCGACCTAAAGCCTTCCCTCAGCTGACCTTGAGCGCAAGGTCATGATGATTCGGGCCCACCGGCCTGCTTCTTGCGGGGGCTCACGCCCCGACGTCCTGGCTGCTCTGGGGTGTAAGCTCTGGGCACCTTCCCTTACTGGTCTTGGTGTGGTGGCCGTTCGCCTGCCTGCCTCTCTTGTGAAAGGTCTGGTGGTCTTGATGCCGTCTGAGTTCGTCTCCTCTGAGCACATGCCGGTTCGGATTGTGAGTCTGGCCGCCCACAGCGGCGCGGGAAAAACGACGCTCTCCGAGGCCCTGCTCGTTCACAGCGGGGCCTTGCCACGCATGGGCCGCGTCACGGACGGCACCACCCAGAGTGACCACACCGAGGCCGAGAAGCGGCACGGTTTTTCCATCACGACGGGGGTGCTGCGCCTGCAACACGACGGGACCGACATCACCCTGCTGGACACGCCGGGCTACGCGGATTTCGTGCGTGAGATTCGGGGCGGCATTCGGGCGGCGGACTCCGTGCTTATCCTGGTCAGCGCGGTGAGCGGCGTGGAGGTGGGCACCGAGCGGGTGTGGGCCACCGCTGACCGCTTTGCCATGCCGCGCCTCGTGGTGGTTTCCAAGATGGACCGCGAGCGGGCGAACTTCTCTGCGGTCCTGGCCGATATCCGCGCGTCCCTAAGGGGCCCGGTGGCGGCGGCCTTCCTGCCGGTGGGGGAGGGGCCAGACTTTCGGGGGGTGGTGGATGTGCTTGCGGCGGACCCGAACGAGGTGCCGGGTGCACTTCGCCCCGCCCTCGCAGAGGCGCGCGAAGCCCTGGTGGACGCCATCGTCGAAACGGATGACCACCTGATGAACCGCTACCTGGAAGGGGAAGAGATCAGCTCAGACGAGCTGCGCGCGGCCTTGTTGCGGGCTGTGCATGCGGGCACCCTCTACCCGGTTATTCCCGTCAGCGCCGAGACGGGCGTGGGCGTGCCCGAACTGCTGAAGCTGATGGTGCAGGGCCTGCGCAGCGCTGCTGAACGTGGGGTGCTGACCGGCCTGGACGGACAGACGCGCGAGCCCACGCCGAGCGCGCCCGCCAGTGCCCGGGTGTGGCGGGTCTCGGTGGATGCCTTTGTGGGCAAGCTGGCGTACATCCGCGTCTGGAGCGGCACCATCCGCCCCGGCGACACGCTGCGCAACACGACGCGGGGCGTGGACGTGAAGCCCGCTCACCTCTATGTCGTGAGCGGCAAGGAACTCACCGAGGTGCCCGAACTGCGTGCCGGAATGATCGGCGTGCTGACCAAGGTCCCCGAGCTGCACACCGGGGACACCCTGGCCGACCCCGCCCATCCCATCGAGTATGACCCCCTCGTCCTGCCCGATCCGGCCCACACCGTCGCCCTCTTTCCGAGGACGCGCCAGGATGAGGACCGCCTCAGCACGGCCCTGGCCCGCCTCCTCGACGAGGACCCCACCCTGCGCTTCGAGCGCCAGGAGCAGACGGGCGAACTGCTCCTTTCCGGCATGGGTGACATGCACACGACCATCGCGGTGGAGAAACTCGCCGCACTCGGCGTGAACGTGGAGACCGGCACGCCGCAGATCCCGTACCGCGAGACGATCCGCGCCGTCTCGCAGGCGCAGGGCAAGCACAAGAAACAGACCGGCGGGCACGGCCAGTACGGTGACTGTCACCTGCGGCTCGAGCCGGGTGAGGGCTTCAGCTTCCGCTCCGAGGTGGTGGGCGGCGTGATTCCCTCCAAGTACCTTCCCAGCATCGAGAAGGGCGTGCAGGACGCCCTGCAGAAGGGACCGCTGGCGGGCTACCCCATGCAGGACGTGCACGTGACCGTTACCCACGGCAGCTACCACGACGTGGACAGCAGTGACGTCGCCTTTCGCACCGCTGGGGCGCTGGCCTTTCGGGCCGCGGTGGAGGGGGCGCGGCCGGTCCTCCTCGAACCGGTGATGCTGCTCAAGGTGCGCGCGCCTGCGAGCTTTACCGGCGACCTGATCGGCGACCTCCAGACCCGCCGTGCCCGCGTGCAGGGCATGGACCCCGAAGGGACCGTGATCACCGTTACCGCTGTTGTTCCGCAGGCCGAACTTCAGACCTACAGCGCTGACCTCCGCTCGCTCACGGGGGACCGGGGCGCCTTTAGCGTCAAGCCCTACGGCTACCAGGAACTGCCCGAGCACCTCGCCAAAAAGGTGATCGAGGCGCGGCGGGCCGCAGCGGCGGGATAGGGGAGACAGGTTCCTGCACCCGCTTTCCACGCGGCGTAGCATGCCTCCCATGACGGCCACCCTCCCCCGTGTCATCGCCGACCTCCGTTCCGATACCGTAACCACGCCCACACCCGAAATGCGCGAGGCGATGGCGCAGGCCCCGGTTGGGGACGACGTGTACGGCGAAGACCCCACCGTGAACGCTCTCCAAGCCGAAGTGGCGCGCCTGACCGGGTTTGAGGCGGGGCTTTTCATGCCCAGCGGCACCATGACCAATCAGGTGGCGATCGCGCTGCACACCCGCCGCGGCGAGGAGGTGATCTGCGCTGAGGGTTCTCACATCTACGAGTGGGAACTGGGCATGATGGCGACCTTTTCGGGCGTGGTTCCGCGCTTTGTGCCCGCGCCCCTCGGGGTTCCGGACCCGGAGGGGGTGCGCCTCGCGGTGCGGCACTCCGTTCATCAGTCGCCCACGGGCCTGATCAGCCTGGAAAACACCCACAACAAGGCGGGGGGCACGGTGCTGCCGCTCGACGTGCTGGCGGCGATCCGCGAGGTGGCCACCAGCGAAGGCCTGCCCCTGCACCTGGACGGCGCGCGGGTCTTCAATGCCGCCGCCGCGCTGGACGTGCCTGTCTCCGAGATCACCCGGCACTTCGACACCGTGAGCGTGTGCCTCAGCAAGGGCCTGGGTGCCCCGGTAGGCAGCGTGCTGGTGGGAAGCGCCGCGCAGATGCGGCAGGCGCACCGCTACCGCAAGATGATGGGCGGCGGGATGCGGCAGGCCGGGGTGCTGGCTGCCGCCGCGCTGGTCGCCCTCCGCGACGGTCCTGCCCGGCTCAAGGAGGACCACCGCCGGGCCCGCCAACTCGCGGAAGCGTTGGTGGAGGCCGGGTACACCGTCAATCTCGCCGCCGTTCAGACGAATATGGTCTACGTGACCCTGCCGGATGCGGCGGCCCAGGTGGAGCGCTGGGCGAAGAAGGGTGTGCGAGCAAGCGCCCTGGGCCCGGACAGCGTGCGCTTCGTGCTGCACCATCAGGTGACGGACGAGGCGTTGGCGGAGGCCATCCGCGTGCTGACGACCTGAGGGATCCCCTCGGTGGAGGTTCCTCGGGTGCGCGGCGCGCTACGCTGCGTCCTATGACGGCCCCGGATGTCCCCCCCGCCCCCTCCCTCCCTGCCCCGGATGCCCCCGCGCCGCCCCTTCCCGGCATTCGTGCCGTGGACGGCAACCGAGCCGCCCTGACGCTGCTGCTCACGCAGAATGTCGTGTCGGCGCTGCTCATCGGGCGGGGCGTACCGCTGGGTACGGCGCTGCTGGGGGCCTTTGTCGCCACGGTGCTGCTCGGCCTGCTCTGTTTTCGGCGCACCCTGGGCGCCTTGCTGCGCGACTCGCGCTGGCGCACACCGCCCGCCTGGGGGTTGGCACTGGCGGCCTTCCTGCTGGCTTTCCTGGCGTCGCGGGCCTTTACCCTCGCGTTCGTCACGCTGTGGCCGCAGGGTGCCGATACCATTCCGCAGTTTCTGAGCCGGGGGCCGGACCTGTGGGTCCTGCTGCTGGCGGCGGGCCTGCTCGTTCCCTTTGCGGAAGAGGTGGCGTTTCGCGGCCTGATGCTGCGTGGTCACGAGCGGGCAGCGGGTTTCCTGGTCGCGGCGCTCACCACTTCCTTCGCCTTTGGCATCGCCCACGGGGTTCCGGCCAGCGTGGTGGGCATCGTGCCGCTGGCCTACGCGCTGGCTCGCCTCACCCAGCACACCGGCAGTCTGTGGAATGCCGTGATCGTCCACGCGCTGAATAACAGCATCGCTGTCGCCGCTGGAGCCTTTCTCGCGGGCCGCGAACTGGGCCAGACGGGCCGGGCTGCCCAGATGCTGCGCGACCCCACGTTCGCCGTGCCCGTCGCGGGAGGAGCGCTGCTGTTCGGAACAGTGGTGCTCGTCGTGCTGCACCTGTGGCTCACCCCCAAACCCGACCCACAAGCGCGCAGTGCGCCTGGCCCGTGGCTGAGTGCCGCCTATGTGGTGATCGTGCTGTTTGGCCTGGCGTCCGCCGCCTTTACCCTTCCTACCGTGCAGGAGACGCTGACGCATCTGCGCGGCGCACTGCGGTAGGCCGGATGCTCAAGCGCTCGCTGGAACGGTTGCGCAGGCTCGCCCGGCACCTCAGGGGCGAGCTGCTCGCCCTCCACCTCGCCGCTCGTGATCCGCGCACGCCCTGGCCTGCTCGCCTGCTCGCGCTGCTGGTGCTCGCCTATGCCCTGAGCCCCATCGACCTGATTCCGGACTTCATCCCCGTTCTGGGTCAACTCGATGACCTGCTGCTGGTCCCCGCCGGGCTGTGGCTGGCCCTGCGCCTGGTTCCTCCCGCCGTCCTGAAGGAAGCTCGGGCACGGGCCGCCGCGCACCCTGCCCGGCTGGAGCGCAGCCTGGGAGGGCTGCTACTCATCCTCGCGCTGTATGCGCTGGCCGCGTTTCTGCTGTGGCGGTGGCTGGGCCGCTAGAGTGGCCCGGTATGGCCCGCCGTCCCCGCCCTGCCCCGCCCGCCGCCGAACTGCTGACCGCGCCCCGAACCTTTTTCGAGCGGTTGAGGGCCGCCGAGCCGCGCGTGTGGCGCTACCTCGCACCCGTCCTCCTCTCCGCGCTGCTGGCGGGCGTGCTGTACGCGCTGCTGCTGCGGCCCGTCGTCGCGGCCCTCGCGGGTGCGGCACACGCGGCCCCCGCTTTCACCGCGCACGTCACCAACGCCTTCGGCTCCTTCTTCCTGACCGTGCTGGGGGCGGGGGCGATGGCGGGCCTGGGTGCTCTGGGTGCAGGGCGGGAAGGGCGCGCGGCCGAAGTGTACGGGGCCACCTTCGTCCTGCTGCCGCCCGTGTACCTGCTGCTTGCCGTGCTGCTGCTTGTACTGCCGGGGCCGGAGGCGACGGCGGCCGCTCCGGGCACGGACCTGCTCGCGGCCCAGCGGGTGGCCCTGCGTGCGGTGGCGCAGGCTCCGCTGACCCGCCTGACCGTCCTCGTGCTGCTGCTGGCGACGCTCGCCCAGTGCGTTCTGGCCTACCCGGGCTTCCTTGTCCTGACGGGTGACCGCCGCCGCGCTCTTCTGGGGACGCTGCTGCCCCTGTTGCCCGCGCTGGGGCTGACCGCGCTGAGCCTGGCCCCGCTGCTGACGGCGATGTTCTAACGGTTATCCGAAGATGCTCTTCGCCGGGTCCCACAGCCGCCACAGTTCGTAGATCCCGATCAGCAGGTGCAGCACCAGCTTTGCGGCGATGCCGGTCAGCAGGCCGATCAGGGTGCCCCACGCTGCCCGCACCGCGGCGCCAAGCGGTTTGCGAACCACGAACAGTTCTGCGGCAAGCGCCCCGGCAAGCGGCCCCAGGATCAACCCAAAGGGGAGAAAGATTCCCGCCAGCCCGCCCAGCAGGGCACCCCACCCCGCCTGAGGGCTGCCGCCGTAGCGCCGCGCCCCCCAGGCCGAGGCCACGTTGTCGATCATGGAGATCAGGAAGGTGATGACCGCGAATGTCAGCAGGAAGGGCAGATCCGGCCACACCTGAAAGCCGTTGATGAAGGTGGCGGCGACCGTTCCGGCAAAGATGATGAGGGTAGCGGGCAGCGCGGGGACAAAGGTGCCGATCATGCCGGTGACCCACGCGAGCAGAAAGACGAGAAAGGCGAGACTCATACGCTGGGCAGGTACGGGGTGAAGAAATCGGGAGTTCCGAAGCTTCCTAACGGGCGTTAGGCCCCTTGCGGTAAGCTGGAGGCATGACCACAACCCAGGCTGATGCCCGTACGAACCGCCTCTCGTACCTGCCCGTTCCCGACGAGACGCAGGTCCCCGAGGGTGTCCGCAAGCTGTGGAGCAAGGCCGAGGCGAACCTGGGCTTCGTGCCCAACGTGTTCCGCGCGCAGGCGGTCAACGGCGAGCAGTTCTTGGCGTGGTGGAACTACTTCAACCTCCTCCTGAACAAGGAGGGCTACCTGACGAACGCCGAACGAGAACTTGTCGCCGTCGTGGTCAGCGGGGTCAACCGCTGCCTGTACTGCGCCGTCTCGCATGGGGCGGCCCTGCGCGAGTTTTTGGGCGATCCGCAAAAGGCCGACGCGGTGGCGGTGAACTGGCGCCACGCCGACCTGACCGAGCGCGAACGGGCCCTTGCCGCCTACGCCGAGAAGCTCACCCTGCACCCCGCCGAAGTGACCGCCGCCGACCTCCAGCCGCTGCGCGATGTGGGCCTAGATGACCATCAGATCGTGGAACTCGTGCAGGTGATCGGCATGTTCAACCTGACCAACCGCGTGAGCAGCGCGCTGGGGTTCGTGCCCAACCCGGAATACTACCGGCAGGCACGTTGAGGGCGTCTTAAGCTGGCCTCCTTCTGCCCCGAGCAAAGGCTAGGCTGGGAGCCAGAAGGAGGCCCGCCATGACAGATCCCAAAGGCGAAAGCGAAAGCGGCCAGCTCTCCGAAAGCGCCCGCTCGCGCACTCGAGAGAAGAGCGAGCGTGAGTCCACCCATGAGACGCTACGCGGCGCAGACGAGCAGGACGAGAACCCGGGCAAGCACGGGCGGCCCACGGATGACTCCGACCCCGGCCACAGCTGAGGGGCCAGCAGAATGAGGAGCAAAGAGGCCTAAGCCTCTGCTCCTCTGGCTTGCGCCACGGCCTCAGTACCGGTAAAACCCCTGTCCGCTTTTGCGGCCCAGCAGCCCCGCCTGCACCATCTTCCGCAGCAGGGGAGAGGGGCGGTATTTGTCGTCACCCAGGCCCTGGTGCAGCACCTCCATGATGGCGAGGCAGGTATCGAGCCCGATGAAGTCGGCCAGCGTCAGCGGTCCCATGGGGTGATTCATCCCCAGCTTCATGATCTGGTCGATCGCTTCCGGCGCGGCCACGCCCTCCATGACGCACTGGATGGCCTCGTTCAGCATGGGCATCAGGATGCGGTTGGAGACGAAGCCGGGGTAGTCGTTACACTCCACGGGCGTCTTGCCCATCGCCCGCGCCGCCTCGGTCACGCGCTGCGCCGTCTCGTCGCTCGTGGAGTAGCCGCGAATCACCTCCACCAGCTGCATCAGCGGCACCGGATTCATAAAGTGCATGCCGATAAACTTCTCTGGGCGCCCCGACGCCGTGGCGAGGCTGGTGATCGGGATCGAAGACGTGTTGCTCGCCAGGATCCCCTCCGGCTGGACGATCTCGCCCAGTTGCCGGAAAAGCTGCGTCTTGATCGCCTCGTTCTCCACGATGGCTTCCACGACGAGGTCACAGGCCGCGAAGTCTTTGAGGTCAGTGGTGAACCGGATGCGGCCCAGCACCTCGGCGGGCGTTTCTGTGAGCTTGCCTTTCTCGTGCAGCTTGGCGAGGCTTTTTTCGATGGTGGCCTGCCCTCGCGAAAGAAATTCATCTTTCACGTCGTGCACGGTGACGCCAAAGCCGCTTTGCGCGGCCACCTGCGCGATACCGCTCCCCATCTGTCCTGCTCCGATGACTCCGAAGTTCATGGTTCTCCTTTCAGGAGGCTTCCAGCAGCCAAAGCGGGCGACGGGCTGCTGTTCACTCCACCAGCGGCACGCCCTCCAGCATGAGCGCCCGCCCCCGCTTGACGGGCGTGAAGGGCGTGTAGCTGTACTGGGAGCAGCCCTCCAGCACAAAGGGGTCATCCCGGAAGACCTCTTCGAGCTGCTCCTGGCTCTCGGCCTGTGCCAGCAGCACGCCGCCCGTGCCGTCCACCTTGCGGCCCGACACGAGGAAGAGGCCCGAGCGGTAGTGCTGGTCGAGCCACTCCCGGTGGCGGGGCGTGACTTCCGCCAGTTCCTCTGGCGGCTTGAGGTAACGGCTCTGAATCACCCACAGGGTCGGGGCGCCGCTGTGTTCGTTGGGATTGGGCGTCATGCGGCCTAGCTTAGCCGCTTGACGCTGAGGGCAAGGCCATTGCCGCCGCCCATGCACAGGGTCGCCACGCCCGTTTCCTTGTCCTGCTGCCGCAGCGCGTACAGCAGCGTGACCAGGATGCGCGCCCCCGAAGCGCCGATAGGGTGCCCCAGGGCGACCGCGCCGCCATTGACGTTCACCCGCTCGGGGTCGAGTCCCAGCTCGCGCTGCACGGCGAGGCTCTGTACGGAAAAAGCCTCGTTCAATTCCCAGAGGTCCACGTCGTTCACGCTCATGCCGCTTTTTTCCAAGAGCTTCTTCGTGGCGGGCACGGGCGTCATCATCACCCACTCGGGGGCCAGGCCGCCCGTCGCGTAGGCGGTGATCTCGGCCAGCGGGGTCAGGCCGTGCGCCTGCGCCGCCTCTTCCGACATGATCAGGAGAGCGGAGGCACCGTCGTTCAGGCCGGGCGCGTTCCCCGCCGTGACCGTCCCGCCCTCCTTGAAGGCGGGTTTCAGCTTTGCCAGCGTTTCCGGGCTGGTATCGGCACGCGGTCCCTCGTCGGTGTCCACGACCGTCTCTCCCTTGCGGCCCCGCACGGTGACGGGCGCGATTTCTTCCTGAAAACGCCCGGCCTGCTGCGCGGCGACGGCGCGCTGATGGCTCTGTGTCGCGTAGGCGTCCTGCGCTTCCCGCCCGATGCCGTACTTCTCGGCCACCCGCTCGCCGGTCAGGCCCATGCCCTCGTCATTGATGGCGCACCACAGGCCGTCGTGGGTGTTGGCGTCGAGCACCTGCGCGTGTCCCAGGCGGTAACCCTTGCGTGCGCCGGGGAGGAGGTGGGGCGCGTTGCTCATGCTCTCCATGCCGCCCGCCAGCACCACCGACTGATCCCCGGCCCGGATGCTCTGCGCGGCCAGAATCACGGCCTTGAGGCCCGAGCCGCACACCTTGTTGACCGTCACGGCGCCGACTTCGGGGGTGAGGCCCGCTTTTAGGGCCGCCTGGCGCGCCGGGTTCTGCCCGCTTCCCGCCTGCACGACCTGGCCCATGATGACTTCCTCGACAAGTTCGGCGGGAATCCCGGCCCGTTTCAGCGTCTCGCGCAGGGCGGTGGCCCCCAGGTCGACGGCGGTCACGTCCGACAGCGCTCCCAAGAACTTCCCCGTTGGCGTGCGCGACGCCGAGACAATCACGGCTTTGCTCATGGGGGCAGTGTAACGCGGGGAGGCGAACGGGCGTTCGGTTGGGTATGGGTGGGAACCGCGCAATGCCCCGTGCACCACAGGCCCGCTCCTCTCCCCGCGCTAGACTTCATCCATGTTTGAGGCGCTCGGAAACAAGTTGCAGGATATCCTCGACCGGATAGGGCGCGAGAGCAAACTCACGGGCGAACAGGTCAAGTCTGCCATGCGCGAGATTCGCATGGCTCTCCTGGAAGCGGACGTGAACTTCACTGTCGCCAAGGACTTTGTTGCCAAGGTGAGTGAAAAGGCCGTCGGGCAGGAGGTCGCGGGATCGCTGACCGCCGGGCAGACGGTCGTGAAGCTCGTCCACGAGGAGCTGATCGAGACGCTGGGCGGCGAGGCGAAGCAGCCCACCCTGAAAAACGACGGAAATCTCTGGTTCATGGTCGGCCTGCAGGGCGCGGGCAAGACGACCAGCGCGGGCAAGCTTGCCGCCTTCTACAAGAGCAAGGGCCGCCGCGTGCTGCTCGTGGCCGCCGATACCCAGCGCCCCGCCGCGCGCGACCAGCTCGAAGTGCTGGCGAAGCAGGTCGGGGTGCCGGTCCTCAAGGTGCAGGACGGCGAGACGCCGCAGGAGACGCGGCGCCGCCTTGACGAGTACCTGAAGACCGACTACCGCGACCTGGTGATCGTGGATACGGCGGGCCGCCTCCAGATCGACGAGGCGCTGATGGACCAGCTTGCGGACCTCCAGGCCGAACTCCAGCCCACCGAGACCCTGCTTGTGGTGGATGCGATGACCGGCCAGGAGGCGCTCAACGTCGCCCGTGTGTTTGACGAGCGCGTCCATCTCTCCGGCCTGATCATCACCAAGATGGACGGCGACGCGCGCGGCGGGGCGGCTCTCTCGGCACGCAGCGTGACGGGCAAGCCGATCTACTTCGCAGGCACCAGCGAGAAGCTCACCGGCCTCGAACCCTTCTATCCAGACCGCGTGGCCGGGCGCATTCTCGGTATGGGTGACGTGCTGGGGCTGATCGAGCGGGCCCAGCAGGCCGACCTCAAGGCGATGGAGGTCAAGAAGCCGGGGGACTTCGACCTCGAGGACCTCCTGATTCAGCTGCGCCAGATTCGCAAGATGGGGCCGCTCGGCGACCTCCTCAAGCTGATTCCCGGCATGAGCCGCGCGCTTCCCGAGGGCTTCAGTGTGGATGAGAAGCAGATTGGGCGCATCGACGCGATGATCTCCTCGATGACGCTGCAGGAGCGCCGCAACCCCAAGATCATCGATGGGCGCCGCCGCAAGCGCATCGCGGCGGGCAGCGGCACCAGCGTGCAGGAGATCAACCGCTTGCTGAAGATGCACGAGCAGATGAAGGAGATGATGAAGCTCTTGCAGCGCCTCAGCGGCCCCGGCAGCAAGGGCATGAAGCCCCCCAAGATGCCGCCCCTGCCGCCGCAGATGAAGCGCTGACGGCAGATTGCATTGACACCTTTCGGCTCGCTCCCTATACTCAGGCCCGCTGCTTCGGCAGCCCCTGAGGCGGCGGGTCGTTAGCTCAATCGGTAGAGCAGCTGACTTTTAATCAGCGGGTTGTAGGTTCAAGTCCTACACGACCCACCAGAGAAAAGCCCGTTCTAGACGGGCTTTTGCTTTTTGGGGCTGGCCCGCTGTCAGGGGCGAGGGCGAGGGCGTGGGCCAATCGCGGCCCATTTGCTTTTTGGGGGGGCGGAAAGATGCCCCTTTCACCCCCCCCAGAGGTCCGGCGAAAGGAAAGGGGCACCCGTGCCCTTTCGCCCCCACTCGCGCCCCACTTTCACGCTGCAAAAACACCTATGCGTCTCTAGGTTCAAAAATGGTGGGATAAGTGGGATAAACGGAAAATACGCCGTTACAGACGATAAAAAACTTATCCCACCAGGTGGGATAGTTCTTTGAACTACAAAGTGGTTTCGGGGCGCTCCCAGACGGCAAAAACGGGTATGCCCATTTATCCCACCAAAAAAGCCCCCCGGTGGGATAAATCGCCTACCCCCGTTCCGGGCGGCCCGTCCGGGGCGGGGCTGAGGCGTCCGCTGCCTCTGCCTTCGCCGTCTGGGGGCGCAGGTCTGCCACCCCGTAGGCCAGAGAGCGCAACTTGTCCGGCAGGGCGTGGGCGTAGATGTTCAGCGTTGTGGATACCTGTTTATGCCCCAGCAGCGCGGCCACGCTCACCGGGTCATGCCCCCGTGAAATGAGGTAGGTCCCCGTGCTGTGCCGCAGGGCGTGGGGGGAGAGCAGCGGCACCCCCGCCCGCTCGCAGGTCCGGCGCATAACTGCCCGCAACACGTCTTGCCGCATGGGGCGACCGTCTACCGCCGCAAAGAGGGGCGCGTGTGGGGCCGTCCCCGCGCCCCGGTAGCCGTCTGCCCGCGCTTCGATGCTCACCCTTCGCCGCATGTCTTCCACGATGCCCAGGGCTTCGGGCCACAGGGGGACACGCCGCGCTCCAGACTTCCCCCCGCCCGTGTAGTACCGCCCCTGAAACTCACTGCGGGTCTTCAAGACTTCCACGAAGTAGCCCCCCGCCGCGTCCGGGTAGGGCTTCACATCCCCCCAGGTCAGCCCCAGCGCCTCGCCTATCCGCATTCCCGTTAGCGCAAGAAAGGCCAGCGGCAGGGCGTAGCGGTCTTCGAGGGCCACCGCAAGAAAGCGCCCCAGGTCTTCGGGGGTGAAGTGCTTGACCCGCCCGGCCACAGGTGCGCCCGCTTCCCGTACCGTCTTCGCCGGGGACACGGGCCGGGCGTGCTGTGCCGGGTTCTCGCGCAAGAGGCCGTCTGCTATGGCCCGCTTGTACGCCCCGGACAGCAGCACGTGTAGCTGCCGCTGCCCGCTGTACCCCAGGGGCACGGGGCGCTGTTCGTCATGGCGGGGCCGGGGCGTGCTCAGCAGTTCCCAGTAGGCCCGCAGTCGCCGGGGGTCTACCCCCGCCGCTTTCAGGTGCCCCAGGTGCGGCAGCAGGTGGCGCTCAAACAGGGCCGTGTTATTCCACAGCGTCCGGGGTGCCCAGCTTGCCGCCTTCGCCGCCATGTACTCCCGCACCATCTCGCCCACCGTGAGGGTCTGCGAAGTGGGCCGCTGCCCCGCCTGTGCCTCTTTCTGCGCCGTGATAATCGCTTGCTGTGCTTCCGTCCGGGTCCGCACCGTGCCCCCGCGCCGCTCGCGTGTCCCGTCCGGATACGTCACCCGCACGCGCCACCGGAAGCGGCCCGAAGGCAACTCTTCAATCGTGCCCGCGTGCCAGCCCCGCCGCCCCTTCGCCTTCCCCCGCCCCGTCATGGCCCTCAGGGTAAGACAGGCCCGGACAGCATGGGGCGTGCCCGCACGTGCCCGGAAAGGGGCGGCCCCCGTCTTCTCTTCGCCGCCTACACTTGGGGCGTGTGAGTCCGGGCGCACTTACGGGCACGTCCCGAAGTGCTAGAATCTGTCTACATTTGGCGTTAGCCACTGATCCCCCTGGCGAAAGTCGGGGGGTGACTATTTACAGGCCCATGAAGGCCCGGAAAGCGGCCCGGAGTGCCCGGAAGTCTGAGTCTGGAAGTTCCACCATGCGGGACCGGAAGCGGGCCGCGCTCACCATGCGCGTTTGGTGGAGCATGGCCCATTGGTCCCGCCCGCGCCAGCGCATCGGGTGATACCAGTCACTCACGCGGGCCGCCCGCCGCGTGTAGTGCCTTCTTTTCCTCATTCCAGGCGTCAAAGTCCGCCGCCGTGGGGCCGCCCGGCGTGCCACTGCCCCCAGTCACCCGGCCCCTTCCTCTTCGCCGGACTCCTTCGCGGCACCGGGGGCCACGGTCAGCCGCAGGTCTAGGGCTTCGAGGATGGCCGCCCACAGCGGGGGCACCTTCCCACCGTCTGGAAGGCCATTTAAGGCACGTGTGATGTGGTTAGGGTGTTTCCCCACAGCGCGGGCGAGGTCTGCCCGGCTCATGCCTTTCTCTTTCAGGCGGGCGTTTACTGCCGCCCGTATTTCGTCATTCATGCCTACAGTCTACCGCCCCCCGGTATCTACCGGAAGGTGGTTGACATACATACCGTTTTCCGGTAGTATCAGGCCAGCAGAAAGAGGGCAAGCATCCGCCAAGATTCCGCCCCCTGACTGACTCCCCCCTAACGAAAGGAAGCACCGTGAACACTATCACCCCCACCCCGAAAGACGGCACCTACAGCTACCGCGCTCCCCTGAGTGGCGCTTCAATGCTCGCCCGCTTTGAGGGCGGCAAGCTGGCCTACCTCGCCCGCAACGGCGAAGCTCAGCCTCTCACCCCCCTGGCCGCGCTGCACGTGGCCCATGAACTGAGCTACCTCGACGGCGTGGCGTTCATGCCCCTGGCCCGGCCCATCGGGAAGGCCGCCGGGTGCCGCCTTCACAAGCACATGGCGCGGGCGGGCATCCCCAGCGGGGAACATTACGCCTTCGCCGCCCGCACCCTGGGGCGGCCCGTGGCGAGCCTCGCGGCCCTGTCCCCCGTAGAAGCCCGGCGGGTGTGGCGTGACCTGTGCGCCTACGCCCCACGCCTGACCGCCTGAGCCGCTGGGGGGCCACCGTGCCCCCCACCCCCTGCCCCCGGCTGGAAGCCGTGCCCGCGTGACTGATTCCGGCGAAGAGAGAGGCCGCGCCCCCTTCGCCCTTCCGCTTCCAGCCCCGGCCCCGCCGCTGTATTCCTCGCCCTGGCCCTGACCGTGGGCCGCCTCACCCGGAAAGGACGTGCCGCCCGTGTCTGACCTCGCCCACTCTCCCACCCTCGCCCACCTGCCCACCGTGGCCCATGTGGAAGCCCTGCCCGGCCATGCGGCCCGCCTCACCCTCGAAGACGGCACCGCCCGCACGATCAGCAGCGCACAGCCCCGCGCCTACTTCCTGCCGCTGCCCGGTGCCCTGGGGGGCGTCTTCGCGGAAGACTGGAAAGACCCCGCCGCGCCCGTCTATCACGTGCCCGCCGCTGCCCTGCCCGCTTTCCTCGCCGCGTTGCACCTTCGCCGGGTGGAAGCATGACCGCCCCCATGACTGACCGCACCCTGCCCAAAGGCGGCGAAGCGTGAGGCGGCAGGGCAGGGGACGGCCCCTCTTTCCGGGGGCTGTGGCCGTCAGCACCGCCGCTGTGATCTTCGAGGGGGACGGGCGGCCCGCCCTGTACCTGGGGACACTGACCGCCGGGGGGCATCCGCAGGTCTTCCGGGTGCCTGAAGGGGTGGGCGTGACCGTGGAAGTGCCCCACCCGCTGCCCGAAGGCAAGCGCCGCGTCTTTCTGCCCGCCAGGTCCGGCGTGACCTTTGAGGGCGAAGGGGGCCAGGGGCAGCGCCTTGCCCTGCACGCGGTCCGGGCGGCCCGTGAGCTGATAGAGGCCCTGGGGACGTATGCCCATGCCCGGCAGACGTGGGAAGAGGCCCGGCAGGTCTTCGCGGGTGAGGGCGCGGGGGCCGCGTGACGGCGAAGAAGGAAGCCCAGCCCGTGCCCCACCTGCCCAACTGACCTGCCCCATCAAGGCCCCCCGGACCTGCCACCGGGGGGCTTTCTCTTCGCCGCGTCATGCCCCCACCGATGCCCGCAAAAATGCGGTGTCTGCGCCCCCACGCACGCGGGCGAGAGGCAACCCTCAAGCAATTCTGCGGCAAACGCGGAGGGCCGCCCACGCGCACGCGGGCGAGACATCTAACAAATTGTTATTTTTGAAGACCTCGCCGGGCCGCCCACGCGCACGCGGGCGAGACCATCTTGAAAAGTTTTCAAGATGGGACCGAGTCCTCGCCCCCACGCGCACGCGGGCGAGACGTCGCCAGTCGCCACTGATTCGCCACCAAAAAAGGGCCGCCCCCACGCACGCGGGGCGAGACCTGCTATCTGCGAGAAAAACGCAGATAGGCTCAGCGCGGCCTATCCGCCCAGGTGGTGGCTTTCACGCACTTATCCCCCGTAATTGCCACCCCAAAAAAGACTGCGGATAGCGCGCTCGCTACCTAACCGCTACCAGCTCGCCGCGCGCCCAGCAGCGCCAGGAGGAACCCGAACAGCGCGTTCGCCATCAAACCGCTACCGGCTCGCCGTCGGCGCTCGGCTGTTAATAAATGTTAAGGTCGCTCTCGCCCGCATGGGGGCCGCGCTATCTGTCATTCGATGACAGACGCGCCCGCTCTCTCGCCCGTGTGCGCGCGGGGCTGAGCTAGAGGCGACTTGCGAAATTAGCAAGTCAAACGAGCGCGCAGCTGACTTCGCAATTTGCGAAGTGGACTCAAGCTCCTCACCTCTACTGGGCAAATTGCCCAGTCAACCGAGCGCGTAGGCCGCGATGGGCGCACATTTTCCGACATTTTCCTACTAAAAAAAGAGCGCCCACCCTCGCCGCGTCATGGGGTGTCCCCGTACTCCACAAAGACCCGCAGGGCGGGCCGGGGCCGCCGGGCTTGCACCTGGGGCGCGGTCAGGGCGTCCCCCGTGCCCTCACCCCTGGGGAAGACCTGCCGGAACTCTCCCGGCGCGTCTTCGGCTTCCTGCCACACTTCCACGCCGCCGCCGCCCTGCCGGGCTTCCAGGCGGGCGAGTCTGCCGCGCCGGGTCATGCGGGCCACCCTTCCGCCCCCTCAAAGGACAGCCGGGCCAGTTCCGGGGCGCTCAGCCCGGCGAGGTCCGGCAGGGGCAGCCCCACCTGCCGGGCCAGGGCTTCGAGTTGCGCCGCCGTCTTCCCCTGGAGGGCACTGAGCACCCGCCCCGCCTGATATTCGACGATGCCCCGGCCCACCCGCGCCCCCACGTCCGCCCCGGCTTCCTCGCCTACCACGGACAGCACGGCGAAGAGAAAGCCGGGGATGTCTGAGCGCCGGACGTGCCGGGCTTCCCACTCGCGCCGCTTCGCTTCGAGGGCGGCCACCCGCCGCACCCGGCCCCGCGTCACGCCGCCCCCCTGCCCAGCCGGGGGCCGGGCGTGCCTTCCTCTTCGCCGGGCTGCCCTTCGAGGGCTGCTATCCGGGCTTCCAGCTCGCCCACTTCCACAATGCGGGCATAGGCCGCCGCGCCCTGTGAAACCGCATGAATCGCTTTCAGGCTCAGCAGCGGGTCTTCTTCTTCCAGCAGCTCGCCCGCCCGCGTGAGGGCACGCCACAGCAGGGCGCGGGCATCTTCCAGCGTGCCGGGCTTGCCGCGCCGCTTCCTTCGCTTGCCCATCCGGGCCTCTACCGGGTTGCTGTTCATGCTCACCTCGCCCCGCGTGGGGGCCGTGAATAGACGGGGGGGGGGATGGAGATACCCCGCAGGTATTCCAGCGCGTCCCCGCGCCCTTTCGCGGTCAGTTTGCCCGCCCGCAGGTGGCCCGTAACGTGCGCTTCCAGGGCCGCCCGGCGCAGGTGGGCGGGGTGCGGTTCATGGCGGCGAAGGAAGGCGGCCCAGGCCACCCGGACGGGCAGGGGCACGCTCTCAGAATCTGAGAGCAGCGCCAGGGCCAGGGCGTAGCCGTGGGGGGTGAGGGTCTTCTCTTCGCCGCTCATAGCCCCAGCCCTTCCCGGCGCAGGTAATGGCGGGCCACCGCCTCGCCCTGGGGGGTCAGCTTGCCCCGGCAGAGGTAGCCCAGCCCTTCCGCCGTGCCCAGGGCCACCCCCTGCCGTGTGGGGCGGCCCGCTAAGGCCAGCGCCCGCACCCGTGACCGCGTAGGACCGGGGGGCAGCGTCCGGGCGTAGGCGGCGAGACACGCCCATTCCACCCCCGTCACGGGGCCACCCGCCGGGGCCGGGGGCGCGGGGCTGGGGCCTGCCCCTTCGCCCGGTAGCCGCGCCCCACCTCTTCGCCCTCTTCGCGGTAGGCCGCGCATCTGTGCCCGGCGTGTATGGCGAGGGGCGGCAAGCCGCCGGGCCAGGCCGCCGGGGGGCAGCCGCAGACGCCCATCAGCGGCCCCCAGTCCGGAGCCTCTTCCCAGCGGGCGCAGCTTCCGCAGTGGCCGGGCCGGGCAGACAGCGCCCCCCAGTCCGGGCGGGGCGGGCCGCGCCTTTCCTGCGCCGGGGGCAGGGCTGCCCAGGGGGCCACGTCCGGCGAAGAGGAAGCCGGGGCCGGGGCTGCCTCTTCTTTCGCCGCGCCCCGCAGGTGGGCGAGGAGGGCCGCCCGCTCTGCCCGCACCGCCTCCAGCAGGGCCGCCGGGGGCCGCTTGCCGCTGAGGGTCAGGCCCTCGCCGTCTTCGGAAAGGGCCAGCCGCGCCCCCGCCGCTTCCAGGGCGGCGAAGAGAGATGCCGCGCTCACAGCGTCACCGTCCCCGGCAGGTCTGCCCCTTCCGGCAGGTCTTCGAGGTCTTCCAGGGTCAGGGCACGGGGGGCGGGCGGCGAAGAGAAAGGGGCCTCTTTTATCCCATTTATCCCACTCTCTTTCTTGAAAAATAGAGTTAATGGGATAGAAGAGAACGCCGTCTCAGTCGTACTTTCTTCGCCATTTATCCCATTTATCCCACTTATCCCACCATGGAAGATATCGGGGTCTATGGGCAAGCGCAGGGTCAGCAGACGGGGCTGCCCGCCCATGCCGTAGACCGTGGCTTTCCACATGGGCCGCCAGCCCGTGACCTGCCCGCCTTTTTTCACCGCTTCGCAGCGCATGGCCCCCAGGGGCTGTAAGCGGTCGCGCATGTTGGCCCACAGCGTTCCGGCGTCGGGAAGCTGCCCCGCGCCCTGCCCCGTGGCCGCCCGCTGCAAGGCTTCATGCAAGGCGTCCGGCTGGAAGTACCCCCACTCATCCCCGCCGTCTTTTTCGTGCCAGCCCACCCGCGTGGCACCGGGCCGCGTGCGCCACTCGCCTACTTCTTCGCCGTCCCGGTCCCGGCGGGGGTGGTATTCCCAGCCGTACCTTTCCGGCGTGACCTGGGGCGGGCCGCCTTCCCTGCGGTCTTCAAGAAAGACCCGCCCGGACCCCAAGAGGCCCGCCAGGATGGAGAGCGCCCGCTCTACCGGGTCTTCTGAGCGCAGGTGCTCGCCCTGGCCCCGCGCCACGTCCCCCAGCGCCGCGAGCACCCGGCCCCACAGGGCCTCGCCTTCGCCGGGCGTGACCGCCCCCACCTCCAGAGCAAAGGCGAGGAAGACCCCCCACCCGTAGGCGAGTTCAGCCACCGCCGGACCCGTGCGCCCGTGGAGTCCCGCGAAGTGCCCGGTCATCTGCCGCACCGCGTCCCGGTGCCCCGGCGCTTCGGCCATGAGTTCCCCGAAGTGGCCCGCGATGTGCCGGACGTACCCGGCGAGGGCATGGGCATAGACGCCCGCCGCCCCCAGGTCTTCCGCCGCGTCAAAGGCCGCCTTGAGAGCGGGCGAGTGAATCAGCCGGGCCGTGACGGGCACCGCCAAAAGCCGCGCCCGGTTGCTGTAGCCCTGGGGCAGCCGCTCACTGGAAGACATGACCGTACCGCGCGGGTACAGGGCCGCCCGTTCCCGGCGGTCTGCGGTCAGGGTGCCGCGCCCCTGCCCGTCTGCCACCCCATGGAGAATCCGGGCCGCCGCCGCGTGCATCCGCGCCGCCTCACCCGCCTGACCGGACGGCTTGAAGTCATCAATCAGAAAGAGGGCATCTTTCACCCGGAAGGCCGCGCTTTCCAGGGCGTTGGGCGAGCTATTCCAGCCGTCCGGCAGGTGCCGCCTGTGCCACCCGGCCCCGAAGTGCGCCATAGCGAAGGCGGCGAAGGCGGTTTTATGGCGGCCCGTCTCGCCCGTGGGCCACACGGCGAAGTCTGACCGCCCCAGGGGGGCGCGGTACACCGCCCCCAGGATGGGCACGGCCACCGGGTCCGGGGCGAGGTTCAAGAGGGCCAGAGAGTGGCGCACCGCCGCCCGCAGGTCGCTTCCTTCGCCGGGGTCCGGCAGGGCGTAGGCGTTGAGCCGACCGCCGAGGTCCACTTCCACGCCGCTCACCGCGCCCGCCCGCCCAATCACCGCGCCCGCCGTGAGGTACAGGGGGCCGTGCTGGGGGTACTGTATCCATCCCGTATGGCGGTAGACCGTGCGCTCTGCCACGCCACGGGCCGCGCTGAGCAGTTGGATAGCCGCCCGCGCCTTGTCTTTCTTGCCCTGCCCAGCGTGAACAATGCCGCCCGCGCCCCACTTCGCCACAGGCCAGCGCATCCCTTCAAACTCTGCCGCTGTGACCCGGACGCGGGGCAGCCTTCCCCCATCCGGGCGCGTGCCTTCCAGCTCGAAGAGGCGGGCCGCCTCACCTGCGCCGTCTTCTTCGAAGACTTCCGCCGTGATGTACGCCGTGAACTCCGCGAGTGTTTCCGCGCTTTCCCACTCGCGCCCGTCTGCCGATTGAATCTTGAGGGCGCACAGCTTCCCGCCCCGCACCCCATAGCCGCTCACGTCGGAAAGCCACACGTCCCCGGCTTCGCCCTGGCCCTCTTCGGGCGTGGCCTCTTCCTTCGCTGGGGGCTGCCACGTGCCCGCCTCTTCAAGGGCTTCGAGCAGCCGCGCCCCCTGCCACGCGGCCACGTCTTCCGCTGTCCCGAAGTCCGGCACCCGCCCCAGGGCGTCACAGGCATCCCCACCCGTCACGTCCCCGGACCCGGACGGCGAAGGAAAGGCGAAGGGGATGACGTGCGCCCCCGCGCCGCCCCCGCGCCCCACCTGCCGCACCGTGGCCCCCGCACTTGCGCACAGGGCCGCCCACGCGCCCCGCGCCGCGTCCCCTTCCGCGTCCGGGTCCGCATAGAGGTAGGCCACGCGGCCCGCTTCCAGGCCGTGCAGGTGGGGCCACGCGGAAGCGCTCGCCACCCCCTGCACCCGGTAAGCGTGGCCCTGCCCCGCCGCTTCGAGCATCACCTGCACGGCTACCGCGTTCAGTTCGCCTTCTATGGCGAGCATGGGCCGGGCGGCGTCCCCCTCGAAGCCGGGGGCGCACCATGCCGGGCTGTGGCCGCCTTTCGTGAGGTAGGCGTATCTGTTTGCCTTCGCCGCTTCCAGGTCTGCCTTACTGCCGGGGTTCCGCACCTTGACCGCCCAGGCTTTGCCGTCCGGGCCGCGTACCTCGAAGGCCACGGCACCGGGCAAGACAAAGCGCGGCAAGCGGTAGGTCTTCCACGGGCCACCTTCCCGCCCCACCTTCCCGGCGAAGCGGTAGGCCCGCAGGATGCCGGACTCTAGGGCAGGGGAGAGGCCGCGCCGGGCGAGTTCCGCATGTTCCGGGCTGTCTTCCCCCGCTTCGATGGGCACCCACCCCCGCAGGGCGTGGGCCAGGGCGTCCGGGGTGAGCGGTCCCTGGAGGGCCAGCTTTTCCCGCACGGTGTCCGGGCTAACCCGTCGGGGGGCGACCGTTCCCGGCGACCCGCCCTGCCGGGCTTTCTTGCCCTCTTCCTTCGCCGGGCTGGGGGACTTGCCCCGCTTCCGGTCCAGCGTGGCCCGCCCCCGTCCCTTCCGGTCTTCGGGGGGCGTGTCGGGGATTCCGGCCCACTCAATCAGCAGCCGCGCCGCCTCGCCTTCGCTTATCCCCAGGGCCGACGCGGTAAAGGCGAGTGCGCCCCCCTCGAAGCCGTCCCCGCCAAAGCGCTTGAAGACCGCCCCGTCCCTGCCCATGCTCACCGACAGGGACGGGTCTTTCTCTTCGAGACCGGGCCGGAAGTCGCACACCACGCCGCCCCCGTCTTCCAGGCCGCGTAAGTCTGCCGCCGGGTTGACGATGCCCGCCAGCCGCCGGACCAACGCCCCCGGACGGTTCGCGGGGTGCCGCAGGGCGTTCATTAAGGCGCTCATCGCCCACCCCCCAGGCGAGGGGGACACAGCGGGCCGCGCTGCCCGTTATGCTGTGTCCGGAGCCACCCCGCTTCGCCCACTCGCCCGGTCTTCCCGCCGGGCGTCATTTGTTGCCCTTCGCCGCAGGGGCCACCCGCAGACTTTCGCGCCACGTGAGGAAGTCCGGCAGGGCGACCAAATAGCGGGGCCTACCCCGCCGGGCCGTGTTGTAGGCGGGCAGCTCGCCCTCTCCAATCGCCCTGTAAATCAGGTCACGGGGCAGCCCGTAGCGCTTCCACAGGGCTTGAGGGCTGAGCATCCGGTCTTCTGCGGGCAGCACGTCCGGGCGGGCCGCCGCGTGAGGGTCTAGGTTCAGCGTCATATGTTCCCCTGCCCCTGACCGGGCTGTATCAAAGCCGGGTCAGGGGTGCATGTCTGAGGGGCCGCGCCTGTCCACTGGGGACAGGGGCCACACGTCAAAGCAGGGCCGGGCCTACCGCGTGCCGCTTCGCCATACTCGAAGCAGCCCGGCAGCTCAGGCCAGGGGGGGTGCTAGGGGTGCGGTGGGGGGCCGTGGCCGGGCGTACAGGGGCCGGGGGGCACGTGTGCGGCGAGAAACAGGCTTAACCCGCCGGGCGAGGTGGGCGCGGTAGGCGGCAGCTTCAAGGGCGCGAAGGGCGAGGGTGAGGGCGAGGGAAGCCTGCCGCGCCTGCCGCTTCATAGCCCGCATGATGGCCCGCGCTGCCCGGCTGTCATGGGTAAGCAGGGCATAGGCCAGCATGTCCCGCGCCCCGCCTGCCTTCCAGAAAGTGAACTGCTCCGGCTGTTCTTCCGGCTGCCATGCCACATAGCAGTTATCGGCAAGCTCCCGCAGGTACTCCCAGTCCACGCCATCCGGGTTGCTTTCATCTGCCCACGCGGGGGCGAGTGCCCGCAGCCTTTCCATACGGCGTTCTTCTTCAATGGACCGCCGGGCCTTCTTCTTCTCCGAGGGGCTAAGGACAACGCACTGGGCCGTAGCCCCTCGGAGACCCGCCACGCGGCGGGCTTCTCTCATGGCAAGAAACACAACCCATGCAAGGGCCTGCTTTTTGATATAGCCAAGCTTAGACCCCAGCTTCATACGCCATAGGACCAACATCCCCACGCGCCGCCCCCGGCGCGGCCCCTTTGAGATGTGCCCCCGCCCCCGCGTCGCCCGTTGGAAGGCCAGAAAGTGCGGGGCCATGTTCAGCCGGGCCGCTGCCACTTCCAGCGGCGAGGGCTGGGGCGGCCCCAGGTGCGGCAGGTCTTCCCCTTCGCCGCCCCCTTTGGCCCAAACAATCAGCGGCCCGCGTACAACTTTCGCGCCGAACATACCGCCGGGCGTCAGGGTGTGAGCTGCCCACGTCACCGGGGACGCCACCCGCGCCCATGTTCCGGGCGCGTAGGCGTTCAGGCTGGGGGCGGGTGCCATGCCGTACAGCGTAGCAGATTACGTAAAGGGCCGAATACTACAGGGCACCCGTGGGCCAAGCGTGGCCCATATGGGCCAGAAAGTGCCCCTTTTTCGCCGGAAAGCCCCGGATGGGCTTTCGCCATGAATGCCCTCCCAGACAGCGCCCAGCGACAGAAAAGGGGAAGGGGCAGGGCATCCCCGGCCCGCCCTTACGTCTCCTTTTAATCAGCGGGTTCCGGGTTCGAGTCCCGGGCGACCCACCAAGAAAAAGCCCCGCTACACGCGGGGTTTTTTGTTTTTGCCTCACCCGCTGACAGGTGTGAGGAGGCCAAATGTAGCCCATGTGGCGCCTCTGTATACCAACAGCAGGAACGCATGAGCCGAGATCGTGGCGGGTATGGGATCGGTACGAGAGATTCATGCCCTGCTGGAGGTGGATGATGACGGTTCTGGAACGTAAACGGGTTGACTCGCGTGCCATGCGCGAGCTTTCTGATCGTGTGGACGGTCTCATCCGTGCCGGACAATGGGACGAGGTCGCCTGTAACGCGGCGCTTGACGAGGCTACCGCCTATGCAAACGGCATTCGGGGCGCTCGGGATTGGCTCGCCAGTCTGGCAGAACCTGAGTGGTCGGATCGGCGTATTACGACCACACCTTCGCCCTACGCCTGACTGTTCTCCGCAGGGAACGTTGAGCCCCCCCTCGGGGCGGTTTTCTTCTGCCGGGTGTCACTGCTCCCCGCAGACTGAACCCATGCCCGCCGACACCCGTTCCTTCCTGACCCTCCGTACGCCGGGGGGGTTGTGCCGCTGCCTGCGCCCGCTCGCGTTGGGCATTCCTGGGCAGGCGGGCACCGTTGCGCAGGACCAGCCCACGCACACCACCCCGGTCTCGGAGGCGATCATTCCCCACCCGCCGACCTCGCGAACAACGTGACGGTGGACGTGGGGCCGGGCGAGCAATACGCAGAGGGCGGCCTCTCCACGCAGGTCATGGTGCTCGTCAGCGTCAGCGGCCTGGAGGTTCACGGACAGCCCCTGACTGCGTACAGCGAGAAGCAGGGAGCCGCCTTCCTGCGCCACCTCCCCTCTCTGTGCCTGTCGCTGTTCTTTTCGGCAGCTCTACACAAAGGAGGCAACTTCTTCTCAGCCTCTACCGCCGCCGCACCCCGCAGCTCCCCAACGGGACTTCTTTGCCCTCCTCCACCCGCACAAAGTCGCCCGAGAGGTAGTCGAGTCCGGGTTCGCCCGCCCGCACGCGGCAGCGGTACACGGCGCCGGCCTGTCCGGCGTTCCAGAGGAAATCCGTCTCACCCGTCGCCACGGTCTGCACGATCATGGGCGTGCTGCCGGGAAACAGCAGGCGCAGGGTCATCACCGGGGTGAGGTTGCTGCGGACCCGAATACTGGCCTGTTCTCCCCCCGCGGGCACGTCGCTGCGGTCCATGTCATAGGTGCCGAAGCGGCCAGTCGCGACCTCGGCACTGACCAGCCGCTCACCGTCGCGGCCCTGCACCAGCCAGCTCTGACCAGCGGCAAAGGTCGTGGGTCGAGACAGACCAGGCAGGTTTTGGAGGCGGGGTGTGCAGGCACTCAGGAGCAGCAGGCACAGGCAGGCGGGAACGGAAAGAAACCGGGCCATGGCTCCCAGTCTAAAACCCGGCACCGGCGCTTAGACCGGGGCGGGCGCCCACTCCTCGTCGAGCGGGGCAAAAAGCACGTCGAGGTCGCGCGAGGTGAGCTGCGTGGCGCTGGTGAGGCCGCCGTCCAGCACGCCCTTGGCCAGCGCGGCCTTCCTCTGCTGAAGGTCCAGAATGCGTTCCTCCACACTGCCCGCCGCGATCAGCTTGTACACGAACACCGGCTTGTCCTGCCCGATGCGGTAGGCGCGGTCGGTGGCCTGGTTCTCGGCAGCGGGGTTCCACCACGGATCGAGGTGAATGACGGTATCGGCAGCGGTGAGGTTGAGGCCGACGCCCCCGGCCTTCAGGCTGATCAAAAAGACCGGGACCTCGCCGTTCTGAAACCGCTCCATCGCCGCGGCGCGGTTCTTCGTCTGCCCGGTGAGCTTGGCGTACCCGATGCCCAGCTCGGTCAGGGTCTCTTCCAGCAGGCCCAGCAGCGTGGCGAACCGCGAGAAGATCAGCACCCGGCGGCCCTCCTCCACCATCTGCGGGAGGTTCCCCGCGAGCCAGTCGAGCTTGGCGCTCCCCTTGACCCGGCGGGCGGCCTCCAACTTCACCAGCCGGGGATCCGTCGCCGCCTGCCGCAATTTGAGCAGCGCGTCGAGGATGGCGACGGTGGAGCGGGCCAGGCCGCGCGCGCCGAGCTCCTCGCGCACCCGCTCCAGCATGGTCACGCGCACCGTCTCGTAGAGGTCGCGCTGGTCGCCGTCGAGCGTGACCCGCACCGGAATCTCGGTCTTGGGCGGGAGTTCCTTGGCCACGTCGCGTTTCTCGCGGCGCAGGATAAAGGGCTTGACGCGGGCGGCGAGGGCGGCCTGACGGGCACGGTCGCCCCCCTTCTCGATGGGGGTGCGGTACAGCTCGCGGAAGGTCTGCTCGTCGTGCAGCAGGCCCGGCACGAGGAAGTTGAACTGCGACCACAGCTCGCCCAGGTGATTTTCCAGGGGCGTCCCGGTCAGGGTGAGGCGGTGACGCGCCCTCAACGCCCCGGCCGCCTTCGCCGCCGCGCTCCTGGGATTCTTGATGTTCTGCGCCTCGTCGAGCACCAGGAGGTGAAACTCATGCTGGCGCAGGGCGTCAACATCGCGCGGCAAAAGGGGATAGGTGGACAGCACGAGGTCGTACTCGGGAATGCGGGCGAAGTCGGCCTTGCGCCCCGGACCGTGCAGCGTCAGGACGTTCAGGCCGGGGGTGAAGCGGGCGGCCTCGGCACGCCAGTTGCCCAGGACGCTCGTGGGGGCGACCACCAGGCTGGGGCGGTCGGCGCGTCCGGCCTCCTTCTCGGTCTGGAGGTGGGCCAATGTTTCGAGCGTCTTCCCCAGTCCCATGTCATCCGCCAGAATTCCGCCCAGATCGTACTCGCGCAGGAACTGTAGCCAGGCGAGGCCCTGGCGCTGGTAGGGGCGCAGCTCGGCCCGCAGACCGGCGGGCGGCGTGACCTCCGAGACGCCCTGAAAGGACCGCAGGCGGCGGCCCAGCTCCAGCAGGCGTTCGGTTCCCAGCCAGCGGGCCTTGAGGGCCTCTTCAAGCGCAGCGAGGCGAACAGCGTCGAGGATGGGCAGCCTCAGGGGCCCTGGGGGCAACTCGCGCAGGTGCAGCTCGACAAGCACGCTGAGGATCGCCCGGACGCGCCCGGCGGGAAGCGGCAGCCGGCGCCCGTCGGGGAGGCGCGCTGTGATGAGGTCATCGTCCCCCAGCGCAGCGAGGGCTTCGGGCGTAAACAGCTCGGGATGCTCGGCGATCAGGGAAACGAGGATGGGAATGAGGCTGTGGCGCTGGCCGTCCACGATCACGCCGAGTTCGAGAGTGAACCAGCCGCCCTCCTCCTGCGCCTCGCCGTACCAGTCCTCGACCTCCGCGAAGCGGTAGGGGAAGCTGTCCTCCACCACGACGCGAAAGCCTTTTGCCCCCAGCTTGGGGACGGTGTCCTTTAAAAATGCCTGCCAGTGGCCCTCGTCGGCAAAGGCGTACAGGAACGCAGCAGCGGGGTGACGCAGGAGGTCGCCGCGCGGGCGCAGGTTCTGAAGCCGCCGCAGGCCCGTGCGGGCAAGCTGCGCGGCGGCGCGCTTCTCGGCGGCAGGATCGCGCGCGGCCAGGTGCAGCACGCCGTCCTCAAAGCGTTGTCGCTCGGTGGTGAGGGGTTGACCGTCATAGAGGTGGGTGAGTCGGGCCACACCAAGCCGCTCCTCGGAGGTGACCCGGCGGCCTCCCCGG
This sequence comes from Deinococcus sp. YIM 77859, assembly GCF_000745175.1. Taxonomy (NCBI): domain Bacteria; kingdom Thermotogati; phylum Deinococcota; class Deinococci; order Deinococcales; family Deinococcaceae; genus Deinococcus; species Deinococcus sp. YIM 77859. The sequence goes on along the minus strand of NZ_JQNI01000002.1, from coordinate 926,824 downwards.
CGGCGGGTCACCTCCACCCGTTCCTCACACAGCGTCAGAAGCGGCTGATAGGCCAGCGGGACGCGGCGTACCGGAATAGGGCGGGGGGTGGGCACCGCCAGCGCCGGAAAACGCTCCTGCAGAGCCCGCGCGAACCCAGCCGCCTGGGCGGGCGGCACGGGCGGCACGCTCAGCAGGGCCTGTTCTAGGGCGGGCGGCAGCGGGGAAGTGACGCGGCCCAGCGTCCCCGCTGCCTCGTTCAGGTACCAGCGCGGTGAGACGGGCAGGACGCGCACCCCCTCCGGCAGCGTGAGCCGGGGCCGCTGCACGCCGCCCACGTCCATCGCCCATTCGAGGGTGGCGGGCAGGTCGGGACCAGACACGAGGGGCGCTTGCCGCCCCGTCCAGAAGAGCCGCCCGGTGTCCCTGAGCCGCGCAAGCAGCGGGTCCGTGAGGGGGTGGTCTCCCAGGAACCACGTTTCCTCGCCGCCCCGCACGCTGCTCTCGGCCCCCAGCGCGAGGAGCTGAAGAAGGTCGTGGTCAGGACGGATGGAGTCGGGCAGGGTCTGGACCCGCTCCCCCCGCGGCCCCTGGGCCCAGCGCAGCGTGGGCGGCAGCGTGAAGCTCGCGGTGCGTTGCCACTCGCCCCGGTGCTCCAGCACCCGCCACACCCGCAGCGCGAGCACCTCTTTCCCCGAACGGCTCAGCAGGCTGAGGTCGTAGCGCAGGCTCTGCCGCCCTCCCGCCGCCAGCCCCGCTGCCCTGTCCAGCCAGGTCCGCAAGGGGGTGGCGAGGGGCAGGGGTTCAGCCTCGGGTGCGTCCGGCACGTCCGGCACGTTCGCCTCCGGCTCCTCCGCGCCCGCCTCCGCGAGCGCCCGTTCCAGCGCTGGACTCAGCAGCACGCGGGCGAGGTGGGGGCAACCCTTCTTGCCACAGCCGCATTCGCCCCCCGTCAAGATGCCCTCAGGATTCAGCAGGAAAGTCTGCCGGTAGAGGCGCCCGTTTTCTTTCACCTGCGCCTCACCCGTGTAGCCGAAGCGGGTCCGGGTAAGGCGCAGGTCACGAACCGCCTTCGCGCTGAGGTTCAGCGCCGCGCTGACGGCGGACATGCTGAACAAGGTGGCCGGGACACGCTCCAGCTTCATCGGATCACACCCGCGTCAGATCCCGGGGCAGCGGCAGGAACTCGATGTCCGGGTGCTGCTCCTGCGTGTACTCCAGGTCGTAGCGGGAGCGAAAGAGCATCACCGGGCGGCCCTGGTCGTCCTCCACGTGACGGGCAAAGCGGGCCACGCTCCCCGGATCACCCGCCAGCCAGCGCACAAGCTGATAGCCGGTCACGTGGAGGTCCACGTCCACGCCGTATTCTTCCTGCAAGCGGGCCTGAAAGACCTCGAACTGGAGGGGACCCACCGCGCCCAGGTAGGGCTCACGGGCGCCGTCGGTCGGGTAGAAGACCTGCACCACGCCTTCCTCGGCGAGCTGGGTGAGGCCCTTGATGAACGCCTTGCGCTTGCCCACGTCCTTGAGGGAGAGGGTGGCAAAGGTTTCCGGCGTGAAGCGCGGGAAGGAGGGCAGCGTCACCTTGGGATCCACGCTCACCACGTCCCCGATCTGAAACACGCCGGGGTTCACCAGCCCCACGATGTCACCGGGATAGGCCTCCTCCACCTTCTCGCGGTCCTGGGCAAAGAGGCTGTGGGCCTGCGAGAGCCGCAGCTTGCGCCCGGTGCGGGTATGGGTCACGTCCATGCCGCGCGTAAAGTGGCCGCTCATCACCCGCATATAGGCGGTGCGGTCACGGTGGGCCCGGCTCATGTTGGCCTGGAGCTTGAAGATAAAGCCCGCAAAGGGCGCGTCCGGGGCCCGCTGCCCCAGGTTCGTCTCCACCGGGCCAGGGGGCGGCGCGAGCTCCACGAAGTTCTTTAGGAAGTGCTCGACGCCGAAATTGTTCATCGCGGAGCCGAAAAAGACTGGGGTAAGGTCACCCGCCAGGAACGCGCCCGCGTCGAATTCGGGCACCGCCCCCTGGATGAGTTCCACGTCTTCGCGGAGTTTGGCGGCGAGGTCCGGCCCCACCAGTGCCTCGAGCTGCGGGTCCGTGAGTCCTGCCGTCTGCACGGGCGCACGGTGCTTGCCGCCCGACGTGCGCTCGAAGACGAGCACCTGCTCGGTCTGGAGGTCATAGACACCCTTGAAATCGGGGCCGTCGCCGATGGGCCAGGTGAGCGGCACGGCGGTGATTCGGAGCGTGTTCTCCACCTGCGCGAGCAGCTCAAAGGGGTCGAGCGCCGGGCGGTCCATCTTGTTCACGAAAGTGAGGATCGGAATGCCCCGGTTGCGGCACACTGCAAAGAGCTTCTCCGTCTGCGACTGCACGCCGCGCGCCGCGTCGAGCACCATCAGGGCCGAGTCGGCGGCGGTGAGGGTCCGGTAGGTGTCTTCAGAAAAGTCCTGGTGGCCGGGCGTGTCGAGCAGGTTGATGTGGCGCCCAGCGTACTCAAAGGTGAGTGCGGAGGACGAGATAGAAATCCCGCGCTGCTGCTCGATGCTCATCCAGTCGGACCGCGTGTGCGAGCGGCCCTCTTTGGCCGTCACGCTGCCCGCCTCCTGAATCGCGCCGCCGTACAGCAGCAGCTTCTCGGTGATGGTCGTCTTCCCGGCGTCCGGGTGGGAAATGATCGCAAAGGTCCGGCGGCGGGCGATCTCGTGGTCAAGCTGGGCGGTGGGGATGGTCACGGCAAACTCCTGCGGGCAGACAAGGGTGCCCGGTTTGAAGGGAAAACAACGGAAGAACGCGGCACCTGCGACTCGCGCTACGGGGGCGGGAGGAGGTGCGTCATCGGGACATGATACCGCAGGGAAGGAAGCGCCGGAACGGAGGGTGAGGAGCCAGCGCGTGGAGATGACCACGTCGTCCAGCAAGGGAAGTCGCGCCTGGTCCACGAATTCACGCGGGAGAAACGGGCGGCGGGGAGGAGGCCCGGCCGCGGGAAACGCGGTTCAGGCCGAGGAAAGAGCCGGGTCATGGGTGCAGGGTACGGCGCAGGCCCCTTAAGCTGACACCATGAATCCCCTGATGGAACGCCTGGGCCTGCGCGTTCCGGTCATCCAGGCCCCGATGGCGGGTGGACCGACCACGCCGGAACTCGTGGCGGCGGTGTCGCAGGCAGGCGGGTTAGGCAGCCTGGGGGCGGCGTACCTCACCCCGGCTCAGCTTCGGGAGGCGGGCGAGGGGGTGCGGTCGCGCACAGCTAGGCCCTTTGCGGTCAACCTGTTCGTGCCCGAACCCCCGCCGCCCGTGACAGAGGCGGAGGTCACGGCGGCCGTGGCTGACCTCGCGCCGCTGTACGCCGAACTGGGGCTGCCCCCGCCCACGCTGCCGGAGCGCGTGCAGGAAGACTTCGGCGCGCAAGTAGAGGCTGTGCTGGAGCTGAGGCCTGCCGTCTTCTCCTTCACCTTTGGCCGCCTGGGCACGGCTGAGCTGGCGTCCCTGCACGCGGCGGGCATTCTGGTGATGGGCACAGCGACCGGCGTAGAGGAAGCCCGCGCGCTCGCGGCAGATGGCGTGGATGCGGTGGTTGCCCAGGGCGGCGCGGCAGGCGGACACCGGGGCGGCTGGTGGCACGACGAACGGGCGGACACGCTGGCCCTCACGCGGGCGGTGGCGCAGGCCATTTCGCTCCCGGTGATCGCGGCGGGCGGCCTGATGGACGCAGCGGACGTGCGCGCGGCGCTGAACGCCGGGGCCAGCCTGGCCCAGTGCGGCACGGCCTTTCTGCGGGCCGCCGAGGCAGGCACCTCCAGGCCGTACCGGGCGGCCCTCGCCACGGCGCAACCTGGCCAAACCACCCTCACGCGGGCTTTTTCTGGCCGAACGGCCCGTGGCCTTGCCAACCGGGTGACCGCAGAGGTCCGGCACCCGCTTCCCTATCCCCTTCAGAATGCCCTGACGCGCGACCTGCGGACAGCAGCAGCCAAAGCGGGCCGCGCCGAGTTCCTGAGCCTCTGGGCGGGTGAGGGCGCGCATCGGGGACAGGAAGGGTCGGCGGCGCAGCTTCTGGCGGGGTTGTGGCCGGATTGATCCGGCGTCACGGCGCGGGGGCTGGGCTGCTACCCTAGGCCGCGTGAGTGTTCACCTGAATGCCAAGCCCGGCGAGATCGCCGAAACCGTCCTGCTGCCCGGCGATCCCCTGCGCGCGCAGCACATCGCGGAAACCTTTTTTGAGAATCCGGTACAGCACAACACCGTGCGCGGCATGCTGGGCTTTACCGGCACGTACCGCGGCCAGCGGGTCAGCGTGCAGGGGACTGGCATGGGGATCGCCTCCTCCATGATCTACGTCCATGAGCTGATCCGGGAGTACGGCTGCCAGAACCTCATTCGCGTGGGCACCTGCGGGAGCTATCAGCCGCAGGTTCATGTCCGCGACCTCGTGCTTGCCCAGGCGGCCTGCACCGACTCCAACATCAACAACATCCGCTTTGGCCCGCGCAATTTCGCCCCGATCGCGGATTTTGGCCTCCTGCAGCGCGCCTACCAGATCGCTCAGAAACGCGGCTTGGCCACCCACGTCGGCAACATCCTGTCTTCGGACACCTTCTATCAGGACGATCCGGAGGGCTACCGACTCTGGGCGCAGTACGGCGTGCTCGCGGTGGAGATGGAAGCCGCGGGGCTGTATACCCTCGCGGCAAAGTACGGCGTACGGGCCCTCACCATCCTGACCGTCTCGGATCACCTCGTCACCCGTGAGGAAACCACCGCCGAGGAACGCCAGAAGACCTTCAATGGGATGATCGAGGTCGCGCTCGACGCGGCACTGGGGGGGGAAGTTTAGGCGCCCACTCGCCCCCGGCCACCATTCTTGCCGTTCTTCCCGGCGCGCAGCACGTCGCTGACGCCAGGAACGCGCAGAATCGCTCCGCGCACGGCTTCTACATCGGCTTGCCCGGTCACGGCCAGACGCAGGTAGATGTGAGCGGTGTTGTCGGCGCTCACCCCCGCCTCGACCTTCATCGGACTGCGCTTCTCGGCCGCCAGCACACCCAGCACGTCGGCCAGCAGGCCCGGACGGTCGGGCGCGACCACATCGAGGTCCACAATCGTGCCGCCCGGCGTGCCGGAATCCCAAGAGGCCGCCACGCACCGCTCGGGCTCGTCCTTGAGCAGCCGGATCATGTTGGGGCAATCGATGCGGTGAATGCTGACGCCTCGGCCCCGGGTGAGGTACCCCATAATCTGGTCGCCGCGAATGGGATGACAGCAGTGGGCAAGCTTGGTGGCGGTGCTGAGGCCCTCTACGTACACTCCACCCGGCGCCGGAAGCTGAGGCGCGGGCGTACGGGCCTGGGCTGGTGCGGCGGCCTGCTCCTGCGCCAGGCTGGGCGAAAGCAGGCGGCCCACCATGCTGGGCGTGAGCTTGCCCGCATGCAGGGCGAGGTAGAGGTCGTCGGGGTTGCGGGTGCCGATGAGTTTTTGGGTGGCTTCCTCGAGCAGCTTGGTGCGCATCAGCTGCCGTACGGGCAGTTGCCGCTTGCGCAGGTAGCGTTCCAGCAGGTCATGCCCGCGCTGAAGGGCTTCCTCACGCTCCTGCTGGCGAAAGAAGTGGCGAATCTTGGCGCGCGCGCTGCGCGTGACGGCAAAATTCAGCCAGCCCTGACTGGGCTTGCTGTTCTTGCTGGTCACAATCTCGACCATATCGCCGTTTTTGAGCCGGTGACTGAGCGGCACGATGCTGCCATTCACCCGCGCGCCCACCGTCGTCTCGCCAATCCGGGTGTGGATGTGATGGGCGAAGTCGATGGGCGTGCTCCCCGCCGGGAGGCTGATCGCCAGGCCCTTGGGTGTAAAGACCCGCACGCGCTGCGAGAGGATGTCGGTCTTGACCGCGTCGAGGTAGTCCGAAGCGTCGTTGATCTCGTTCTGGAGTTCGCGGAGCTGCGCGATCCAGTTCTCGCGGTCCCGCTGGGCGAGTGTGGCTCCCTGCTTGTACATCCAGTGGGCGGCTACGCCGTACTCGGCCACCTCGTGCATACGGCGCGAGCGAATCTGCACCTCGATGGGCTGACCGCTCTGGCTGATCACGGTCGTGTGCAGGCTCTGGTAGCCGTTGGGCTTCGGGACAGCGATGTAGTCCTTGAAGCGGCCCGGCAGCGGCGTCCACATCGAGTGCACGATGGAGAGCGTGTGGTAGCAGATGCGCTTTTCGCGCGTCTCCTCGGCCCGCTCGCGGCGTTTCTCGTCGGTGCCGGGGGGCACGCTGAGTTCTCGCGGCGTCAGAATCACCCGGATGGCGAGCAGGTCGAAAATCTGCTCCAGCGTCTTGCCTTCTTTCTGCATCTTGTTGTGGATACTCCACAGATGCTTGGAGCGGCCCGCGATATCGATATCACTCACCCACTCCGGCAGTTCAAGGTCATCTTCCAGAGCCTCACGCAGTTGCCGGATGGCCTGCTCGATCAGCGCGTCACGCTCTTCTTGGCGGGTCCGCAACCGGCTTTGCAGGTAGGCATAGGCGTCGGGATGCAGGTACCGGAACGCCAAATCCTCGAGTTCCCACTTGATCTGTCCGATGCCCAGCCGGTGCGCGAGCGGGGCGAAAATCTCCATCGTCTCCCGAGCGATCCGCTGCTGCTTTTCGGGCTTCATGGCTCCAAGGGTCCGCATGTTGTGCAGCCGGTCGGCGAGCTTCACCACGATCACCCGGATGTCACTCGTCATGGCAATGAGCATCTGGCGCAGGTTCTCGGCTTGTAGGTCGCGGCCCGTGTCGTGCACCTGCGCCTGCTGGCTCCCCTGCTTGGAGAGTTTGCTGACCTTGGTCTCGCCCTCCACGATCCGGCGCACGTCCGCCCCGAACTGCTCCTCGATGACTTCAAAGGTGACGCCGTCAACGTCCTCAACGGTGTCGTGCAGCAGCCCTGCCAGGATGGAGTCGGTGTCCATGCCGAGTTGGGCCAGGATCACCGCGACCGCCACCGGGTGGGTGATGTACGGCTCGCCACTTTTGCGGTTCACGCCCGCGTGGGCGTCACGTGCGAACACATAGGCCCGTTCAATCCGCTCGCGTTCCTCTGCGGGACGGTCAGCAATCAGCGGGCGGAGTTCCTCCATGCCATGTTCGGTGCGCTCTTGCGGGGCCTGCACGGGGGGCAGCATAGCGCGCCCCGCCGAGCAAGAAAGGTGGCTTCACCCCTCCCCGGGGGAAACCGTAAGAGCGGCAACTGGGCGGCAGGCCCGCCGCACGTTACCCTAAGGAACGTGAAGGTGGACCGCGCCGAACAGGATGACGCCCGGCGAGAACGCATCGCCCGTGCGGCGTTTGAGCTGTTCGCCCGCAGCGGTCTGGAGGGAACCAGCGCCCAAGACATCGCCCGTGCCGCCTTTGTGAGCCGCACCAATCTCTACCGCTACTACCCGAGCAAGGTTCATATGCTGCTGGCCCACTTCGAGCGCACCGTGCGCGACACGCAGGAGGAGGCGGTGCGCCGACTTCACGCGGGGGCGGCCCCCCAGGCGGTCTGGGGGCACGTTACCGCCCGAATGGCCGATCTCGGCGTGCGTTACCGTCACCTTGTCGGTGCCGTGGGCCGCGCCGTGCTGAGCGCGCGGCGGGAGGGCGGCGAGGGCGTGCGGACAGCGCTCGCGCTGGTGGCGCTGGTCGAACCCGTCCTGGTCGCCATGCGTGACCGCGGTACCCTGCGGGACGGCATCAACACGCACCTGCTCAGCGCCCTGCTGGTCGACGCCTGCCTGCTCGCGCTGCTGCACGGCGGCCACCGCAACCAGCGCGAGGTGCTGCACGACTGGCAAGACCGCTTCAGCCTGCTGCTGCACGGCACCCTGGCACCGGGCGTGACCGAGGAGAGCCTGCGAGCGGGCGAACAGGACAGCGGCCTGATCCTGCCAAGGCCGGTCAGCGTCAGCCAGCGCTGAGCACCCGGAGCTCCTCCCTGAACCTCGCGCCCGTCGTGGCCCGAACCTCCTCGAGGGTCGCGCCGGGCATCAGCTCGGTGAGGGTGAGCTCACCGCCTCGAAACTCGAAGACCGCCTTGTCGGTAATCACCATGCTGACGTTGCCGCGGGCGGTAAGCGGCAGCGTGCATTCGGGAACAAGCTTGGGCGTGCCGTCGGGATCGGTGTGCGTCATGGTGACGATCAGCCGCCGGGCTCCGCTTGCCAGGTCCATCGCCCCGCCCACCCCCAAGAGGGGCTTACCGGGAACCGCCCAGTTGGCCAGATTCCCGCGTTCATCCACCTGGAGACCGCCCATCACCGCCACGTCCACATGTCCGCCCCGGATCATCCCAAAGGACTCCGCCGAGTCGAAGTAGCTCGCGCCAGGCAGGGCCGTGACCGGAATCTTGCCCGCGTTGACCGGATACTCCATCGCGCCGCCGTCCTCGGGAGCAGGGCCGACACCCAGCATGCCGTTTTCGGTGTGGAGGGTCACCAGGTGCGCGGGGGTGATCAGGTCCGCGACGAGCGTAGGAATACCGATGCCGAGGTTGACCACGTCGCCGGGGCGGAGTTCTTGCAGGGCGCGGCGGGCGATGTGCATCCGCGCCTCATCCACCCGCTTCGCCCCCCCCTTCACGTCGGCGCTGGAGCCCAGGTCCTCGGGCGTGAGGTGGGCCTGCACGAGGTAATCGACGTACAAGCCGGGGGTGTGAACCTGCTCCGGGGCGATCTCGCCCACCTCGACGATCTCTTCCACCTCGGCCACGACCACATCAGCTGCGGTCGCCATCGCCCGGTTGAAGTTCTGCTCGGTCAGGCGGTACTGAAGGTTTCCGGCGCGGTCGGCACGCCAGGCCCGAATAAAGGCCACGTTTCCCCGAATCGCAGGAACAAAGACCATCTCCCGGCCACCGAGCACCCGCACATCGGCGCCCTCGGCCAACACGGTGCCTGCCGAGGTCGGCGTGTAGAAGCCGCCGATGCCGGCTCCCCCGGCCCGCAGCGCCTCGGCCAGCGTGCCCTGCGGAAGGAGCTGCACTTCCAGCGTCCCGTGTTGTGCGGCGGCCACCGCTTCCCGGTTGGATGTAAAAAAGGACCCGATCGCCTTTCTGAGTTGCCCGCGCCGCAGCAAACGCCCCCCGCTCAGGCCCGGCTCACCCACGTTGTTGCCCACAAAGGTGAGGTCGCGGGTCTCCGTCTCCGCCAGGGCGTGGACGAGGTGAACGGGGTTCCCCGTCATCCCGAAGCCCCCGACCAGGAGGGTGTCCCCGGACTTCACCAACCGGGCCGCTTCCTCCAGGGTGATGATCGGAACGGTCTTCATGCCTCCACCCGCTCGATCAGCGCCGCCTCGCCCTGACCGACCCCGACGCAGAGGGTGGCCAGCGCAAGACGGCCCTCGCGCCGCCGGAGTTCGTGGGTCAAGGTGGTCACCAGGCGCGCTCCACTCATGCCCAGAGGATGTCCCAGCGCGATGGAGCCGCCGTGGACGTTCACGCGGTCGGGCGTGAGGTCCAGTTCGCGCATACACGCGATGGCCTGCGCCGCAAACGCCTCGTTGATCTCGATCAGGTCGACATCCGCCAGGTTCGTCCCCAGGCGGTTCATCAGCTTGCGGGTCGCGGGCACCGGCCCGAGGCCCATCAGCCGGGGATCCACGCCGGCCGAGGCCGCGCCCACCCAACGGGCCAGGGGGGTCACGCCCAACTCGCGCGCCTTCCCCGCACTCATCAGCACCAGGGCGGCGGCCCCGTCATTCAGCCCCGAAGCGTTCCCCGCCGTGACGGTCCCTCCTCGGCGAAAGGCGGGCTTCAGCGCACCCAGGGTGTCCAGGTCGGTCGCGAGGGTAAAGGTGTTCCCCTCGCGCCGGTAGCGGGGGTGCTCGTCGGTGTCAAAGACAGTCGCGCCCTTTTTCCCCTTCACCTCGATGGGGACGATCTCTTCCCGAAAAATGCCCGCATTGAGGGCCTCCACCACCCGGCGCTGCGACTCCAGCGCAAAAGCGTCCTGCTCCTGACGGGTGATCTCGCCTCCCGCCAGGCGCCCCTCGCGGCTGCACTCGACGATGTTCTCGGCGGTTTCTCCCATCGCCTCCAGGGGGAAAAGCGCCTCCATCGCGGGGTTGGGAAAGCGCCAGCCCAGGGTGGTGTCATAGACGGTCACGTTGCCGTTGGCAAAGGGCTGCGCCCCCTTGGGCATCACCAGGGGCGCGCGGGTCATGCTTTCCACGCCGCCCGCCACGTACACGTCCCCGTCCCCGTTGCGAATGGCCCGGGCCGCCGTGTTGATGGCGGAAAGGCCCGAGGCGCACAGGCGGTTGACCGTGAGGCCCGCGACGTGGTGCGGCAACCCGGCCAGCAGGGCGGCCATTCGGGCCACGTTGCGGTTGTCTTCGCCCGCCTGATTGGCGCAGCCCAGGATGACCTCTTCAACCTGCTCGGCAGGAACACCGGCACGCCGCAGCGCCTCCTGGATGACGGTGGCCGCCAGATCGTCTGGACGAACGGTGGAGAGCGAGCCGCGAATGGCCCCGATGGGCGAACGAACAGCCGAGACAATCACGACGTCGCGGTCTTGTAGGGACGGCATGGCTTGGGACATGACAGAGCTTCCTTTCGGTAGAGCGGGTTGGACCGTGCACCCGACATTCAAGCGTGCTCCGCCCCGCTTTTCCAGAGCCGTGGTCCGCCATTCGGAACAGGAGCACCTGACAGGTGCCAAGTGCGGGCGGCCAGGCACTTCTCTGGCGGAGCCGCTGGTATGCTCGCCCCATGCGTGACGCTTCCTCGCGGTCCTCCCTGACGCAGCTTCCCGCCTGGCAGGCCCTGAAGGCGCACTTCGAGGAGGTTCGCGGCCTGCACCTGCGCGACCTCTTCGCAAACGACCCCAGCCGCGGCGAGCGCCTGGCCGCCGAGGGGGCCGGCGTGTACCTGGACTATTCCAAGAACCGGGTCACCGACGAGACGTTACGCCTGCTGCTCCAGCTCGCACGCGAGACGGGGGTGGAGGCGCGGCGCGACGCGATGTTCGCCGGAGAGCGCCTCAACGTCACCGAGGGGCGGGCGGTGCTGCACACCGCCCTGCGTGCGCCGCGGGGCACCACTGTGACGGTAGACGGGCAGGACGTGGTGCCGGACGTGCAGGAGGTCCTTGACCGCATGAGCGCCTTTGCGGAGCGCGTGCGGGCAGGAACCTGGCTGGGCGCGACCGGCAAACCCATTCGCAACATCGTGAACATCGGGATCGGCGGCTCGGACCTCGGGCCGGTGATGGCGTACGAGGCGCTGAAGCACTACAGTGACCGCCGCCTCACCCTGCGGTTCGTGTCCAATGTGGACGGCACCGACCTCGTTGAGAAAACCCGCGACCTCGACCCTGCAGAAACCCTCTTTATCGTGTCCAGCAAGACCTTTACCACCCAGGAGACGATGGCGAACGCAAAAAGCGCGCGGGCCTGGCTCCTCGCGGGGCTCGGGTCAGGAGGAAACGAGCCCGCGGCGATCGCCCGCCACTTCGTCGCGGTGAGCACGAACGCCGCCGAAGTCGAGAAGTTCGGCATCGACACCGGCAACATGTTCGGCTTCTGGGACTGGGTCGGAGGCCGCTACTCCGTCGACAGCGCGATCGGCCTCTCGCTGATGATCGCCGTTGGGCCAAATGGTTTCCGCGATTTTCTGGCGGGCTTTCACGACATGGACGAGCACTTCCGCACGGCCCCGCTGGCGGTGAACCTTCCCGTCTTGCTCGGGGTGCTCGGGGTGTGGTACCGCAACTTCTTTGGCGCGCAGACCCACGCCGTCTTGCCCTATGACCAGTACCTCGCCCTGTTTCCGGCGTACCTCCAGCAGCTCGATATGGAGAGCAACGGTAAGCACGTCACCCGCCAGGGAGAGGCGGTGAACTACGACACGGGGCCGGTCGTGTGGGGCCAGCCCGGCACGAATGGACAGCACGCCTTTTACCAGCTCATCCATCAGGGCACTACCCTGATTCCCTGCGACTTCCTGGGTTTTTGCCAGACCCTCAATCCCCTCCCCACTCCGGAGGGACCGTCCCACCATGACCTGCTGATGGCCAACGTCTTTGCTCAGACCGAGGCCCTCGCCTTTGGCAAAACGCTGGAGCAGGTCCAGGCCGAGGGGGTGAGCGCTGACCTCGCCCCGCACCGCGTCTTTGAGGGGAACCGCCCGACAAACACCCTTCTGGCCGACCGCCTCACCCCCCGCACGCTGGGCGCGCTGATCGCCCTGTATGAGCACAAGGTGTTCGTGCAGGGCACGATCTGGAACATCAATTCCTTTGACCAGTGGGGCGTAGAACTGGGCAAGGTGCTGGCGAACCGAATCGTGCCTGAGCTTCAGGCCGAAGACGAGCCGAAGCTGCAGCACGACTCCAGCACAAACGCGCTGATTCGGCGCTACCGAGCGCGGCGGACCCCGGGGAAGGGCAGCTCCAAAGAAGGGTGACGTTAGGGCGTAGCCCTCATCCCACCGCCCCGCCCACCTCCTGGGCGTAGACCTCCCGCACCGTTCGGACCAAGTCCTCTTCGTCGCCTGAAGTGCCCAGATCCAAAAGGTATAGGACCTCGCGCGGTTCGAGGCCCGGGTTGGCGCAGACCCGGAGCAGCGCGTACTGCACGACGCTGGTGCCGGGGCGCAGCCCCCCCGCGGGCCTCCACACTGGGCGCAGGCGCGGCATCAGGTTTCGGCCAAACCGCTGTACCTCGGCCTCGTGGCGGGCGAGCTCCTTGAGCAGCAGCCCGACCGAGTGCACGCCCACGTAGTGCAGCAGGCTGGCGAGCCGCTGCGGACGTTCCGGATCGGTCCAGCCGCTGAGAAGGGGCACCTGTAGAGCAGCGGCCAGCGCCTCGTCCAGGGTGCAGATAGGGGGCACGCCCAGCAGGTAGGTGATGCTCTGCGCGTCAATAAAGACGCTGTCCGCATGGTTCGCGATGCGCTCGGGGAGGGTGTCGGCGTAGTCACGGCTCAGGCGGTGCAGGGCCATGAATTCCTCATCGGCCATCTCCAAAAGACCCGCGAGCCGGTAGAAGCGGCGACGCACCTCGCGCGGCACGGCCTGGGGGTTCTTGTACCCGAGGTCGTGTTCGATCTCGGCCCAGGCGTGCTGGAGGATGGAGCGAATCTGCACCTCAAAGCGTGTCCCGGCGAGTTCGGGCACAAGGTCGGGTTCGGTGCGCAGGACGTAGTGAACGCCCAGGTAGCCAAAGCGGTCGGGGTCATGCATCTTGGACTTGTCCATGCTGTGGTCCCAGTCCACGACGTGGTGCTCTTCCATCAGCCGGGCCACCACATTCACGTCATTGGCAAAGTAGGTGATCACGCGCACGCCGACCAGGTCGGTCACGTCCTGTAGGGTGCGGTAGCGGCCAGGCTTGCGCCGCAGCTTGTCGAAGAGGCTCGCGGGGCGTTTCACACGCCCAGTCACGTGGTGGATCTTCAGGCCCGCCGCCGTCAGGAGCCTGGTGGTGTGCGCCACCACCGCGCCAAGGAGCCGCTCATACTCCGGCAGCGCCTCCCGGTACGCCTGCACCAGCGCCTCGTTGTCCATCGTAGGGGCATGATAGGCGTTGACCCCGGCGCGCAAGCCCCCTTCGCCTTCAGGGAAGGTTGGGGATGGGGGAGGGGAGAAGCGGCCAAAGGTGCATGCTAAGGCCATGGAAGATGCCGTCACCTTTCCTGCTCCGGGCCTGATCCCCTACCCGGGCGGCTGCGTGTTGGAACCTGGCCCCTACGCGCTTGACTATCTCCTGCGCTGGCGGGCCGACGTGACCGTCAACGGTGAGGTGTACCCTCAAACGCCGGTCTTTCCGCTGCTGCGGGAACTGCTTGCGAACCCGGCAGCCCACGGCCTCACAGCAGCGCAGGCCCAGGCGGCCCGTGACCGTTTCCTTACCCTGGCTGGACAGGCCCTTGCCGCCGAAGGGGGCGACCCGGCGTGGCTGGCGCGTGAGTTTGAACGCTAGCCGACCGGTCCTGCCGAGTGGCCTGCTGCCGCCCCTGCCCGGTGAGGCGCTGCATGCACGGGTCGCGCGAACGCTGCGCGAACTGGTCCTCAGTGGTCGCCTCCCGGAGGGCACCCGGCTCCCGGGACACCGTGCCCTCGCCGCCCAGCTGGGAGTCTCGCGCAATACGCTGGTCGACGCCCTCACCCAACTGGAGGCGGAGGGCTACCTGCGGGCCAGCGCGCGCAGTGGGACGCGGGTGGCGGTTCCTGGTCCGGGGCGCTCGGCGGCGGTGAACACGCCCCTTCCGCTCAGCGCCTGGGCCACTCGAGCGCTGGCGGGACGAGTACCGGACGCGGGGGGCGGGTACGCGGTGGACTTCCGGCCCGGACAGCCGGTGCCCGAACTGTACCCGGCGGGCGCCTGGGCTCAGGCCCTCGCACGGCGAGCCCGTGAGGCCGGACAGACGCCAGGGGCGCTGGAGCCCGAAGCCGAGCTGGGGCCGCTGGAGACGCGCCGTGCCCTGGCTGCCTACCTGAATGCCGAGCGGGGCGCTCGAGTCACGCCCGAGATGGTGATGCTGACCGGGGGCACCCAAGCGTCCCTGGACGCCCTCGCCCGCGTGTTTCTGGAAGAGGGGCGGAAGGCCGCCCTGGAAGACCCCACCTATCCGGGGGCCCGCGCGGCTCTAAGCGCAACCGGGGCTACCCTGGTCCCGGTGCCGGTGGACGGGGAGGGGTTGATTCCCGCGGCGCTGCCGCCGGAGGCCACCCTGCTGTACCTCACGCCGGGCGCCCAGTACCCCACGACGGTGACGCTGCCCGCCGCCCGACAGGCGGAGGTGATCGCCTGGGCCCAACAGACCGGCGCCTTGATTCTGGAAGACGACTATGCCGCCGACCTGCACCACAGCGGCCGGCCCCCGGCGGCACTCCAGGGCCTCGCCCCCGAGCGGGTTCTGCTGCTGGGGACCTTCAGCAAGAGCCTCGCGCCCGTGACCCGCAGCGGGTACCTCGTGGCCCCAGAACGCGTGATCCGAGTGCTGGCCGGGACACGGCCCCTGACCGACCGCGTCCCGGCCACGCTGGACGCGCTCGCGCTGGCGGACGTGCTGGCCTCGGGGGCGTACGCCCGGCACCTGCGCCGCGCCCGGCAGGTGATTCGTCACCGCCACGAGGTGCTGCTGGCCGCCCTGGCCGCCAACCTCCCGGACTGGACAGTCACGCCCACCCGCGCGGGCCTGCATGTTCACGTGACCCTGCCCCCCGGCCTCAGCGAGGAGGAGGCCGTCACCGCCGCTGCACACGCTGGGGTTGCGCTGACCGCCGCCGGACCGCTGGCCCAGGAACCACGCCCCCCAGCGGTGCTGCTGGCCTTCGCACACCTCCCGCCCGAACGGCTGCGGGAAGGCGTTTTTCGTCTGAGCCAGGCCTTGGCCCGGTTCCCCAGCCGGGCTTTTCTCCACGACAGCTCTAGGTAAGCCGCGTTACACTGCGGCGATGCGCTTCCTGCTCCTTGCCCTGGTCGCCGCCGTGTTGCTGCTGTATCTCACCTTCGGTTTGCGCTTCGGGTACGTCACCCTGACGCCCACCCACCTCCTGAACGCGCAGGGCGAAAACCACTACACGTTTGAGCTGTACGAACCGAACCAGAAGGTGGGCGTGACGGGAACCTGTGCGGTACGCAGCGGGCAAGCCACCCTGCGGCTCCTCGACCCCAGCGGAACGCAGGTTGCCGGACAAAGCTGCCCCAAAGGCACCTGGTCCCTGAGCCTGTTGGGCCAAGGCGAGCCGGGCATCTACCGCCTGGTCGTAGCGTTCGACCACTACACCGGGACGCTGAACCTCCAGGAAACGCGCCAGTAGGAGACCAGCACCACAGCAAAAAGCCACGCCCGGGGGCGTGACCTCTGAGGGCTGGCGGCGCCTTACGCCTGCTGCGCCGCGGCGCGGGCCTTGTTGAGGGCCTTGGCGAGGCGGCTCTTCTTGCGAGCAGCTGCCTTCTTATGCAGGGTGCTGCCCTTGGCCGCCTTGTCGATCAGGCTCTCGGCCTTGCGGTGCAGCTCGGCCACATTCTCCGCGCCGCTCTGGGCGGCAGCGATGGCCTTTTTGGAAAAGGTCTTGATCGTGCTCTTACGGCTGCGGTTGCGCAGGCGGCGCTTCAGACTCTGACGGTGACGCTTCTGGGCGGACTTGTGACGCAGGGCCATAGTGATACTCCTTCTCCCGCAGGAGCGGGGCGGTTCCCCCTCCGGGGAACACGATGCGCCGGCGACACGGCGCGCGCGCCGCCCGCGTCTTGCGGGCTGCACGGCTGCCCACCCGGAGATGGGCAACTTTGGAAGTTTACCTGCTGCCGCCAGGCGGTGCAAGCGGCATACTGCGGGTGATGGACGGAGAGCAGCGGCAAAAGGCGCGTGACGACCTGCTGGCCTACGCCTTCCGGGCACTGGGGGGGCGCGCGCTCACCGAGGCAGAACTTCGCGTTCGGCTGCTGCGCCGCACGGATGACGCGGCGCTTGCCGCCGAGGTGCTCGCCCGCGTGCAGGAACTTGGGTACCAGAGTGATGCGGGGGTAGCCCGCACCGAGGGCACCCGCCGGGGCGTGGGGGGCTTTCGAGTTCGTCAGACCCTGCGGCGCCGCGGCGTGCCCGAAGAACTGATCGAGGCCACGCTGGCTGACCGCGACCCTACGGCGGAACAGGCGGACGCCACGGCCCTGCTTGCGCGCCGCTGGCCCACCTTCGCCCGCAAGCGTGACCCCCGCGCGAGCGCCGCCGCCTTTCTGGCACGGCGCGGCTTTGCCCCCAGCGTGATCTGGGCGGCGATCGGCGAGGTGGCGGGCACAGGCGGTGAAGCTCTCCCGGAGGAAGAATAAGCCTCGACGCGCTTGACACCCCCTAGGGGGCCGCGTAGACTACCCCACGCACTGGACGCGGGACTTGCCTGCTGCCGGAGCCGTGGTTGAAGCGGGGCGTAGCGCAGCCTGGTAGCGCACTTCGTTCGGGACGAAGGGGTCGGAGGTTCGAATCCTCTCGCCCCGACCACGCGGGAAGCCTCCCCCCTTGGCGGGAGGCTTTTCTTGTTCTGTCTTTTCCCGCCCTCTGTGAGCCCACCCTATGCGCGTGTTCGCCATCGCCGATCTGCACCTTGCCAGCGTGACGCCCAAACCCATGACGGTCTTTGGGCCGCAGTGGGCCGGTCACCCAGAAGCGATCTTCGAGCACTGGCGGGAAGAGGTACGCTCCAGCGATCTGGTGCTGCTGCCCGGCGACCTCTCCTGGGCGATGCGCTTGCCGGACGCCGTGGTGGATCTCGCTCCCATTGCCGCGCTGCCGGGCACCAAGGTGCTGCTGCGCGGCAACCACGACTACTGGTGGACGAGCGTGGGCAAGGTGCGCGCGGCCCTGCCGCCCGGTATGCTCGCCCTGCAGAACGACGCCGTACGGATAGAAAACGTGGTGGTGTGCGGGTCGCGTGGCTGGGTTACGCCGGGCTATGACCCCCTAGGCGAGGACGACGAGCGCCTGCTGAACCGCGAGGCCGAGCGCCTGCGCCTCAGCGTGCAGGCGGCCGCCAAACTCCGTCAACCCGGTGACCATCTGCTGCTGATGCTGCATTACCCGCCCGCAAGTCCGCCCTACCCGCCCAACCCGCTGACCGCCGTCATCGAAGCGGCGCGGCCCGACCTGATCGTTTACGGGCATCTGCACGGGGTGAATCCAGAGCGGGCCCTGCGGCACGTGAGCGGCATCCCCGCCTTTCTCGTCGCGGCGGACGCCCTGAAGTTTCGCCCCAAACTGCTGCTGGACACCGGCCCGCGCTGAGGCCTCCTGCTTATTGAGAATCATTCCTATTAAGGGTAGGATGGGAGCATGTCCTCCGCTCCACCCCGCATCCTCCCGGCCCCGCCGCAGGAACACGTGTTTGTCTTGCAGAAGGTTCAGCCTGCCCTCCTAGGGCTGATGGACGGCAGCGTCAGCACCCTGGCGCCCATCTTTGCAACGGCCGGGTTGACGGGCAAACCTATCGACGCCTTTTTCGTCGGCCTGGCCGCCAGTCTGGGGGCCGGAATCAGCATGGGTCTGGCCGAGGCCCTCTCGGATGACGGCCGGGTCAGCGGGCGTGGGACGCCGTTGCTGCGCGGCCTGATCACTGGTCTGGCCACGGTGCTGGGCGGAATGCTGCACACCCTGCCCTTTCTGCTGCCCGACCTTCGCACGGCCCTCACGCTGGCCTACCTGATCGTGCTGGCCGAACTGCTGGCCATCGCCGTGATTCGCTGGAAGTACATGAAAAGCCCGCTTGGACAGACCATCGTTCAGGTTGTTGTGGGGGGGGCGGTCGTGTTTGGTGTAGGCGTGTGGCTGGGCAGGCTGGGCGCGGCAGGCTAGCGCTATGGTGACTGGCCGCCGTATTCGGCCGTGCTCTGTGTCACAGACTGCGAATATGTCGCCTGCCTCCTCTCCTCTGCCGCTGTCCGTGCTGGACCTCGTGCCCGTCTCCAGCGGGATGGACGCGCCCGCCGCCCTGCGGGAGACCCTGGCCCTGGCTCGGGAGGCCGAGCACCTGGGCTTCACGCGCTTCTGGGTCGCTGAGCACCACAATATGCCCGCAGTAGCGGCAAGCGTCCCCGCCGTCGTCCTGGCCGCGCTGTCGCAGGCCACCTCGACGCTGCGGCTGGGCGCGGGCGGCGTGATGCTGCCCAACCACGCCCCACTGAGCGTCGCCGAGACCTACCGGCTGCTGTCTGCCCTCGCCCCGGGGCGTATCGATCTGGGCCTGGGCCGCGCACCCGGCACCGATCCCCGTACGGCGCGTGCCCTGCGGGGGGCCGCGGGACTCACCGAAGACGCCTTCGAGCGGCAACTCACGGACCTGCTGGCCTACGGCACTGGAACCTTTCCTGCGGGGCATCCCTTTGCGGGCATCACGGCGTCACCGGTAGATACGGCGGGTCAACCCACGCTCTTTCCACCGCTGTGGCTACTCAGTAGCAGCGGGTACGGCGCGCGGACGGCGGCGCTGTTAGGAACTGGGCTCGCCTTTGCTCAGCACATCAACCCCAGCGTGAGTGACGCGGCGGCGGCCCTCCAGGCCTACCGCACCACTTTTCGGCCCTCGCGGACGTTTCCCGAACCGCGCACCATCGTCGCGGCAAGCGTGGTTTGCGCGCCCACCCCAGAGGAGGCAGACGAGCTTGCCGCGTCCCTGGACCTGATGTTCCTGCGGCTCACCCGGGGTGAACTCGCGCCCTTCCCCAGCGTGGCCGAGGCGCGCGCCTACCCCTACACGCCCCACGAGCGGGCGCAGGTGGCGGCATACCGAGCACGCGTCGTCGTGGGTGATCCAGCGCAGGTCCGTACCCGCCTGCTCGACCTGGCCGAGCGAACAGGGGCAGACGAGCTGATGCTGACCACGTTGCTGCATGACCCGGCGGCGCGGCGGCGCTCCTACGCCCTGGTGGCGAAAGCGCTGGGACTCAGGCGCGCGGCGCGGGTCGCGGTATAGCCTGCGTCCGTGCGCTCCGGCCCCTCCCCTTCCCGCTATCCTGAACCTCGGAGGCACGTTTGCAGGATCCGGACAAAGTACAAGACCGCTTGGTGGCCGACCGCAAGGTACGCGCCGTCGCCCAGGCAGGCAGCTACGGCACCGAGGAGGCGTGGGCGGGAAGTCAGCCCACCCTGGTGACCTTCGAGCGTGGTCTGCTCTCCCCACAGACGGAAGCGCGGGCCGGCGTCACGGTGCGCCGCTTCCCCTACGAAAAACTGGAGGCGTGGCGCGACTGGGACACCGCACGCGAGGAAGCGCCCATCGCCCTGCTGGCCACCAGCCGCGTGGTGTATGACCCCACCGGCCACTACGGACGCATCCAGCGTACCCTTTGGAACCTGAATGAGGAGCGTCTCGCCGCGCACCGCGAAGACCTGTTGGGACAGGCGGCCGCTCGGCTAGAAGCGGCGCGCCGCACCACCGGCCCCGGCCACGGCATCCAGGAACAGTTGCTCGCCTTGGCGGAGGCGAGGGCGGTGGCGGTCGAGCTGCTGTACCCGGCGCTCCTCACCCATATCCACAGCTGGCCCGAGTTCGAGATTCGCCTGCCGCATGCCTGGCGCGCTGCTGCGGGCCTGCGCTTTCCCAAAGCCGTGTACCGCCTGGACGGCCTGTACGGCTTTGGCGGTGAGGCGGAAGCCCGCCGGGTGCTGCTGGCCACCCGTGGCCTCGGCCTGGTCGAACAGGAAAAGCGTGCCCGCGCCGCCTTTCAGGCCGGGTACTACGATGGCGCGGTGCGCTACCTGCGCGATGAGGCCGCTCGCACACACCGCCCGGACCTCGAGCGCTGGACCTACCTCAGCAGCGCTCGCCGTGAAAAACTGGGGACGCTCCTGGGCGTCACCCTCAGCCCACTGGGCCCCGCGGCCCTCGCCTTGGCCGGTGAGCTTCTCCAGGACGCCCGTGAGGGCCGCTGACGTCCTCGGCACCACTCCCCCCCGTCCCATACCCAGCTGTGGGCAGCGAACATACCTATGGTTTACCTGAATGCTCTTCTCTTTGCCGTCCTGGTCGCCGTATTTTCCTGGGAAGAAGACCGCGCCCTGCACTTGGGCTCAACCTGGCAAGTCCTTCTGGCTGGGCTGGGTTGGCTGCTGGCCCTCGCCCTGCTGCTTTCGACCCTGCGCCGGATCTACCCACCGGAAAGGCGCTAAGCCAACGCCGCCCGCTTGGCTGTCCCGAATCGCTGAAGTTGACCTGCCGTAGTGGACAGGGAGTGAAGCGACCCGCGACGACTGCTCGAACTCGGCTGGGCTGAGATAGCCCAGCGACGAATGCCTGCCTGCCCTGTTGTAGAACATTTCCAAGTAGCTGAACAAGGCCGACCGGGCTTCCTGCCGCGTCGCATAGACCGAATCAGCGACCTCCTCCCGCTTGAGGTGCGCGAAAAAGCTTTCTACGACAGCGTTATCCCAGCAATTTCGTCGCGGTGGCGGTCAATGAACGGGTACCTCACCGACTTTCCTTCGCGAAGAAGGCCACGGCTTTTTTCAGGATGTCCCGCTCCTGCTGGGCAATGTCCAACTCTCGCTTCAGACGCTGGATTTCAGCCTGTTCAGCGTTCAGCCCTGGTTGACTTGCCTTAAGCTACGACGTTTGTCCACGGTCGACCTCGATTTCCCCTTGTCCGGCCTTATCTCCGTGTCCATGAGGCTGGGGCAAGCTCACTCGACATCGGACTTCCCGGAATGGACGGGATTCAAACCGCAGCAGAGGTGAAGCGCGGTTGGCCAGGGAGCGGTATTCGCGTTCCTCATGCGACCTCCCCGCTGACGCCGCGCGAGACCGAGGTGCTGCGGTTGATCGCCGATGGCCAGGGCAACAGGGAAATCGCTGAGCAACTCGGTATGAGCGTCAGCACAGTTAAGCTGCACGTGCAGGATATTCTTGTCAAACTCAGGGCTGCTGACCGCACTCAGGCCGCTGTGCAGGCTCTTCGGCGAGGGTTGCTGTAGGTTTACACGAACCGTCCTCCCTCCTGCAGCACTTCCCCGTCCAGGCTCAGGCGCCCGCCCGTCCGCAGGTCGGTGATCAGGTCCCAGTGAATGGCGCTGGTGTTCGTGCCGCCTGTCTCCGGATACGAACGCCCCAGCGCGAGGTGCACGGTGCCGCCGATCTTCTCGTCGAAGAGGATATTCCCGGTGGGCGTCTGAATTCCGAAGTTGGTTCCTATGCCCAGCTCCCCTAACCGCCGCGCACCGGGGTCGGTGGCAAGCGCGGCTCGCAGCACGTCCTCGCCCTCCTCGGCGCTGGCCTCCACCACCTCGCCCGCGCGGAAAACCAGCCGAACGCCCCGCACCATCTGCCCGCCATAGCTCGCCGGGACCGTAAAGGTCACCACGCCCTCGGCGCTGTTTTCGATTGGCCCGGTGAAGACCTCACCGCTGGGCATGTTGCGCTTGCCGTCGCTGTTCGCCCAGCCTCTCCCACCCACGCGCAGGGTGAGGTCGGTGCCGGGGGCTTCGAGGCGCACAGTATCGGCGCGGCTCAGGCGCTCGATCAGCCGCGCCTGCATCTCCCGCACCTCACCCCAGGCGGCCACGGGGTCCGTACGGTCGAGGAACATCGCGCGCATCACGAAGGCGCCGAACTCGGCTGCGGTCATGCCCGCCTGCGCCGCAGCGTGCGGGGTAGGGAAGAGGGTGAGGCTCCACTTCTTCCGCGCCCGTACAGCGGCGATGGGGGCGCGAGCGGCCGTCAGCCGAGCGCGGCGAGCGGCGTCCCCCACCGTTCCCGGTTCGGGCGTCAGAATCCGCAGGCTGCCGTCCAGCGCCTCCACATCCGCGAGGTCGGCGGGGTGAATGCTGTCGAGCACGGCGTCACTCGCCAGCTCGGCGAAGTCATCATCCTGGCCGGGATACTCAAGCCGAACCACCGGACGGGCGCCCCGCATCAGCAAGGCCCGCGTGACCTCGCGCACCAAGGGCAGGGCCGCCGTGCCGCCCGCGACCAGCAGGCGTTCGCCCGCCCCAGCGCCCAGGCAGTAGTCGGACAACAGCGCCGCGTGCCGGGTAGGGTCATAGCTTGGGCCGGAAACCAGCTCTGGAGTCGTCTGCACGCGCCCGAGCCTAGCACCCGGGTGAAGCCGTTATCCTGCTCCGACATGACGGTTGCGCCCTCCGTTCCCAGACTTGACCCCCTTCATACCGCTGTGCTGACCGTCACCTGCCCGGACCGCAAGGGCATTGTGGCGGCGGTCTCCCAGTTTCTCTTTAGCCATGGGGCGAACATCATCCACTCCGACCAGCACTCCACCGATCCGGCGGGCGGCACCTTTTTTATGCGAATGGAGTTTCACCTCGACGGGCTGGACCTTGCGCGCGAGCCCTTTGAGCGGGCCTTTGCCCAGGTTGTCGCCGCGCCCTTCGGGATGGACTGGCAGCTGAGCTACACCGCGCAGCCCAAGCGTATGGCGATTCTGGTCAGCCGCTACGACCACTGCTTCCTCGACCTGCTGTGGCGCAAGCGCCGGGGTGAACTGAATGTCGAGATTCCCCTCGTGATCAGTAACCACGAGGACCTGCGCCGCGACGCCGAGATGTTCGGCATTCCCTTCCACGTCGTCCCCGTGACGAAAGAGAACAAGGCAGAAGCCGAGGTGGAACAGGTCCGGCTCTTGCGGGAGGCGGGGGCTGACTTCGCGGTTCTTGCCCGCTACATGCAGATTCTGAGTGGCGACTTTCTGCGCGAGTTCGGGCGGCCGGTGATCAACATCCACCATTCCTTTCTGCCCGCCTTTGTCGGCGCCAACCCCTATCGCGCAGCCTTCCAGCGTGGCGTGAAGCTGATCGGCGCCACCAGCCACTACGTGACAGAAGAACTCGACGCCGGGCCGATTATCGCCCAGGACGTGATCCCCGTGACCCACCGCGAAACCCCTGAGGCCCTCGTCCGGCTTGGCCGCGACGTGGAGCGCCAGGTTCTTGCCCGCGCGGTCAAGGCCCACGTCGAGGACCGAGTGCTTGTGCATGGCAACAAGACGGTGGTGTTTTAGGCCTGAGGGGGGTGGTTCAGCCCTTCAGTTCAGCTCCCGCGCCTCTCCCGGCACAAAGCCCAGCAGGATGCTGAGCCGGTCGAGGAGCGTGGGGGCAGTGAGGGCCGTCTCGCGCTGCTCGGCGCTGAGGGGCAGCAGGGCAGCGGCGAAGCTGGCGAGCAGCAGCGGGTCTTCTGGAGCGCTGTCGCGGATGGCCGGGGCATCGGCGGCGTGCAGGCGCAGCAGGTCGGCGAGAAGGTGGCGGGCGGAGGCGACTTCGGCGTCAGGCCCCAGCGTGTGCGGGGCCAGCGGCCAAAGCGACACCTCGGCGCTGAGATAGGCGTGGCTAAGGTCGAAGTCCTGCACCCGAAACCGCTCGCCGCCCACCACCAGGATGCTGCTGGTGCCGTCCTCGTGCTGCTCGGCGCGGGCGAGGTGCGCGAGGGTCCCTACCCGGGAAACACGCTCATGGAGGGGCAGCGGCGAAGTCTCACGGAACTGCACAATGCGCACGATGCCGAAGGGGCTGCCGCTGGCCTGGACGTAGGCCAGGAGTTCCCGGTAACGCGGCTCGAACACGTACAGGGGGAGCACCTGTCCGGGAAACAGCACGACGTTGGGGAGGGGAAACAGCGGCACGCGCATCTTGGAGGTCATGGTGCGCCCTTCTGTGCGGCAGGAATTGGGCCAGCCATACAGAAAACGCGCCCGTGGCTTTTGCCCCTACGTCTCCCTCGCGGGGGGGCGCGGTTTCCGGCGGTGTTGCGGAGTCGGGGGGGGCGGCGCGCCCCAGGCCGCCAGTTGCTCGGGCGTCACGCCCAGCGTGAGGAGGAAGGCCGAGTCCTGCGGGGTCAGGCCCGCTGTGGAAAGCAGGTCGGGCCGCCGCGCAAGCGTTCGCGCGAGGGCCTGCTCGCGCCGCCAACGGGTGATCGCGCCGTGGTTGCCGCTCCGCAGCACCTCCGGCACCTGCTCACCGCGCCACTCGGGGGGACGGGTGTACTCCGGGTAGTCCAGGAGGCCGCTGCTGAAGCTGTCCGCTTGATGAGACTCCTCGTCCCCCAGCACGCCCGGTACCAGCCGTGCCACCGCTTCCAGAACACACGCCGCTGCCGCCTCCCCGCCCATCATCACAAAGTCCCCGATGCTGAGTTCGCGGGTGACCAGGCGTTCTACTCGGGCGTCAAACCCCTCGTAGCGCCCGCACAGAAAGGCGAGGTGCTTCCGGCGGCTGAGTTCCTCTGCGGTGCGCTGGGTCAAGCGTTCCCCAGCGGGCGTCAAGAGAATGACCTCGTCGGCGGGCGGCAGGCTGGCAAGGGCGCGCTCGGCCACATCCACCCGGATCACCATGCCCGCGCCGCCCCCGTACGGCGTGTCGTCCACCTTGAGGTGTCTGTTGCCCGCGAAGTCACGCATGTTCACAAGCCGCACGTCGAGGAGGCCCCGCGCCCGCGCCTTGCCCACGATGGCCTCGGCGGCAAAGGGTGCGAGCAGTTCGGGGAAGAGGGTCAGAAAGGAGAACGTCAGCATGCCCGGCGCCTCACGCCTCTTCGCCCAGGAGCCCCGCCGGGGTGTCTGCCGTCAGATCGATGGCGGCGGGACGTCCCTGCGCGTTCGTTTGAACAACCACGTAGGGGGCTTGCAGCGGCAGCCAGGCTTCGCGCTGGCCATGCTGGACCACCAAGAGATCCTGGTGACCGGCATCCACCACGTCGGTCACGGTGCCGACCTGTTCTCCCGTGGGACCGTGCACGGGCAGGCCACGCAGCTCGTGATAGTAGTAGCTGCCTTCCTCGAGGGGCGGGAGGTCGGCGTCGGCCGCGTACAGGTTCGCGCCCCGCAGGGCCTCGGCTCCCTCGCGCGTGAGGATCCCCACGAGGTACAGGACCACGCCGGGCGGCAGGAGCTCGGCTCGGCGCACCCGCAGCCAGCCGCGGCCTTCGATCCATACGCGCCGAAGCGCCAGCAGCTGCTCGGGGTCGCCGAGCACGTACACCTTCACGCCGCCCTGAACGCCGTGCGGTCCCAGGAAGTGCCCCAGCCGCGTTGTCTCTGCGGGGGCCGTCACGGCTTGCGCGGCGCGTCGAGATCCACATTCACGCGCTCGCGGGGGTCCGTGGCCGCGCGGACCAGCGTGCGAATCGCCTGAATCACGCGCCCCTGCCGGCCGATCAAGCGGCCTTCCTCGCCGGGACCAACCCGCACGATCACGTTTGGCCCGCGCTTCGACACGCGCACGAGCGACGGTTGATCCACCACGCTCTGCGCCAGGAAGAGCGTCAGGTCTACAGGGTCTGTTTTCATGGCGGGCATTGTAGAGGGTCGTGACCCCCGCAGCTCAAGGAGAGGCCGGGCCGCTGAACGGCGCTCCGGTTTCTCCCCACGGCCCACCCCGCGCCCCGACCAACAACACAAACGGACCACAAAAAAAGAGGCCCCTTCAGGAGCCTCTCTCGTCAAGACCTGAACTCAGGCGACCTTGACGCCCTGCATCTTCAGCAGGCGGCGGGCGGTTTGGGTGGGCTGGGCACCCACGGAAAGCCAGTAGGCCGCGCGCTCGGCATTGACCTTCAGGTAGTTCTCGGTGGTCTTGCGGGGATCGTAGTGCCCCAGGTTCTCGATGTAGCCACCGTCGCGGGGACGGCGGGAATCGGTGACCACGATGCGGTAGTGCGGGTTGTGGGTAGAGCCGAAACGGGACAGGCGAATCTTGACCATCTTGAAAACCTCGGGTTGGGATGTTGAGGGTAGCTTCCCGCTTAGGAGACGGGATGATGCGCCCGCAGCAGCCCACCGGAAGCGCACCGAAAAAGATTAGCAGAGGAGGGGAGGAAGGAGCAAGGGTCTAAAAGGAGGGCGGTACCGGCTGGCGCGCCGTGCCGTTGACGCGGTTGACCTGAAAGGCCATGCGGCCGGGACCAAAGATGGGACTTCCCCCCACCGTACCCAGCGGTGTGCCGCGCGAGACCCGTTCCCCTACCTGTACCTGCGCGTCTTGCAGACCGATGTAGGCGGTGACCGTAGGGCCGTGGTCGAGCAGCACAACCCAGCCCAGGCTGGCGTAGTAGGTGGTGGCAATCACATTGCCTTCGAGGGCCGCGACGGCCTGGCCGCCCTCTTCCCCCTGGAGCACACTCCACTGCGCTCCCCCCGTGCCGTAGGGCTGCACCACCTGGCCGCCCGGGAGGGGAAACCCGAGCGAACCCGTCACGGGCGGCAACGGCGCGAGTTCCTGCACAGCGCGCGCTTGAGCGGCCCGCACCTGGGCCTCACGGCGAGCCAGGGCCTCGCGCTCGCTCTGTACCTGGGCCTGCCGCTGGCGTTGCGCGGCGAGGGCCGCCTCTCGCTCGGCCTGCGCGCGGGCCTGCGCGGCGGCTTCTGCCTCAGCCTGTGCCTGCGCGCGGGCGCGGGCCGCAGCTTCTGCTCGGGCGCGAGCTTCAGCAGCGGCGCGTTCGCGGGCCAGACGGGCCTGCCGTTCCTGCTCGGCACGCAGGCGGGCCAGGCGCTCGGCCTCACGGCGGGCCCGCTCGCGCGCCTCGCGGATGCGCCGCAGCTCAGCCTCGCGCCGCCGGCGTTCCTCCTCCAGACGGCGTTTGCGTTCGGCCTCGATTCGGGCGCGTTCCTTGACGACAGCTCCGATCAGCTCGTCGATGGTACGGGCCGTGAGCGCCTGCTGGGCCTGGGTGCGGGCAGCCAGGGTACGTTG
The DNA here is from genome assembly GCF_000745175.1 of Deinococcus sp. YIM 77859. Lineage (NCBI taxonomy): Bacteria > Thermotogati > Deinococcota > Deinococci > Deinococcales > Deinococcaceae > Deinococcus > Deinococcus sp. YIM 77859. The sequence goes on along the minus strand of NZ_JQNI01000002.1, from coordinate 899,692 downwards.
GCCCTGCTCGCTCTGTCTCAGTTGGGCCAGCAGCCGGCTCTGCTCGGCGCGGCGGTCGCGCAGCTCGGTGAGTTTGGTGACCCTTTCCTGCTGGAGCGCCTGAAGACGAGCGGTCTGCTCGGCCTGCTGCACCCGTTGCGTTTCCAGCGTCTGAACCTCCTCCCGCAGGGCGCGCGTGACCTGCACGTGGTACTGCCCAGCGATATTGACGTACTTCAGCCGAATGAGGAGATCGGAGAGGCTACGGGCCTGCGACAGCAGCGCGAGGTAACGGCCACTGCGCTCGCGGTAGAGAGCCGCCAGCAGTTCCCGCACGTCGCCCTGAAGTCGCGTTACACGCGCCTGCGTCACCTCACGCTGCGCTGCCAGGTCCGAGAGTTGACGCTGGGCGAGGGCCACCCGCGCGGCCAGCGTCGCCGTCTCGTTTTCCAGGCGGGCAACGCGGCCAGAGAGCGTATCCAGGCGCTCCAGCGTCTGCCGCTGCTGCGCGCTCAGGTTCTGGATGTTCGCCCGCAGCCGCTCCAGTTGCCGGCGCTGCTGGGTGCTCAGTTGCCGCTGCTGCTGCAATTCGCGCTGAAGCTGCTCCAGCCGCGCGCTTGTGGTGGGCAGAACCAGGGGGGGAGCACCCGGCAGATCGGGAAGCGGAGGGTCGACGTCGGAGGTGCGCTGCGCGCCCACCAGCAGCGCCGCCGACAGCAGCGCCAGGGCGCACCAGCGGGGCAGGGCCAGGCTCACTCCAGCTCCCGCAGGTAGCGCCGTGACGCGAAGAGGCTGCCCGCCAAGCCCACCAGCACCCCCAAAACGGCCACGCCGCTCAGGATCGGCAGCAGGCTGGGCAGGTCGCGCACCACGGGAAAGACCGGCGCAAAGAGCTGCACCTGTGCGGCGAGTTCGAGGTACGTCGGCGTGAGCAGGGCCAGCGCCAGCGCGGAGGCCGTAAAGCCCAGCAGCACGCCCTCAATCACGTGCGGCAGGCGAATAAAGCCGCGCGTCGCTCCCAGAAGCCGCATCACGCTGATCTCGCTCCGCCGGGCATACATGGCGACCCGCACCGCGTTCAGAATGTTAAATAAGGTTCCCAGCAGCAGCAGCCCCACCAGCGCGTAGCCCGCGGCCCGGACCGCCGTCAGCGTGCGCACGGTCTGGTCCACGTACCCTGCCCCGTACTCCACGTCCTCGACTCCGACGAGGCCAGAGACAGCCGCCGCGACCGTGCGCGAGTCTTCTACCCGGCTCACCCGCAGCCGCAGCGTGTCCGGGAAGGGATTTCCGGCGAGCTGCGCGGCTTCCCGGGCGTAGGGATAGTCGCGGGTCATCTCCTCGAGCACCTGCTCGCTCGTCACCAGGGCCGCTTCCCTCACCTGCGGAAAAGCACGCACCCGCGCGAGCAGGGCCTGTTCGTCTGCGTCCTCGCGCAGAAACGCGGCCACCTCCACCTGTGACTCCAGGTGTGCGAGCGTGCGGTTGACGTTCAGCGTCAGCAGCAGCACCGCGCCCAGGATGAGGAGCGTCAGGGTCATGGTGGTCAGGGTGGCAAACGTCGCGGTGAGGTTGCCGCGCATCGCGAGGAGGGCTTGCCGGAAGTGGTAGGTCATAGCGCGTACCCCCCGTGCGGATCGTCCCGCACCAGCCGCCCCTTGCGCAGGGTGAGCGTTCGGTGCCGAAAGGTTTCCACCAGGTCGCGGGCATGGGTGGCCACGATGACGGTGGTACCGCGCAGGTTGACGTTCTGGAGGACCTTGAGAACCTCGCGGCCCTGTTCGGGGTCGAGGTTGCCGGTGGGTTCGTCGGCGAGCAGCAGGGGCGGATTGGCGACGATGGCGCGAGCGATGGCCACGCGCTGCTGTTCGCCCTGCGAGAGCTGCACGGGCAGGGCATGCCGCTTGTGGTCTAGGCCGACGGTTCGCAGGGCGGCCTGCACGCGGGCTGGCCACTCGCGTCCGGGGACGCCCGTGACGCGCAGGGCAAAGGCCACGTTGTCGTAGGCATTCAGGTGGTCGAGCAGCAGGTTGTCCTGAAACACCGTACCGATGCGGCGGCGCAGCAGGGCGGTGCGGCCCCCGCGGTAGCGGCTGATGTTCTCGCCGGCCACCCGCACCTCACCCCGCGTAGGAAGCGCCCGCTTGAGCAGCAGGTTCATAAAACTGCTCTTGCCCGCCCCAGAGTGCCCAACCAGGTAGACGAACTCGCCCTTACCGACCTCCACGCTCAGGTCGTCGAGCGCGAGGGTGCGGGTCACCGGGTACTCCAGCGTGACATTCTTGAATTGGATCATGCCGGGCCTCCACCGGGCAGGGCGGCGGCGCGCGGCCACGTGTGCATCTGCGTCATGCTCGCGGCTCAGCATAGCCCACGCTTCCCCCAGAACGTGAAGGAAACTTCATGTCTGGGTGGTCCACCCCTGTCACTTCCGCCTCAAATCTTCTTCACTCGCTCGCCCTATCTTGAGGCTGTGAACCGTAACCGCATCGCGCTTGTGGCGGGCGCCCTCGCTGCCACCGCCGCTGTTGGGTATGCCCAGCTCGGGGCCTACTCGCAGGCCGAACTGCTGAAGTCCAAAGAGGGCCAGACCCTGCTTCAGGTGCTGGGCACCCTCAACCGGTACTACCTCTATCCCGTCGATCAGGACAAGGTGCTGCGGGGCGCGATCAACGGCGCGCTGGGCAGCCTGGAAGACGAGTTTACGTACTACCGTGAACCGGAGAACAACGCCATCGAGGCTCAAAACCTCAACGGTGAATTTGGCGGCATTGGCGTGAGCCTGGTCGCTGCCAACCCCGACGGCACCGGAGGCAAGGTGGACAACGTGTACAAGGGCGGGGCCGCCGCTCAAGCTGGCGTACAGATCGGCGACGTCTTCGTCAAGATCGGTGACCAAGAGGTGCTGACGAGCAAGCTGGACGAGATCGTGCGTCTGGTGCGCGGTCAGGAGGGCACCACGGTCAATGTGACCTTTGCTCGCAACGGCAAGCCCTTCACGGTGAAGATGGAACGCCGCAAGGTCACCATCGTGAGCGTCGAGCAGACCATGCTTCCGGGCAATGTCGGCTATATCGCCCTGAATACCTTCTACAACGAGAAGGTCGGCGAGCAGTTCCGCGCGGCGATTGCCGACATGAAGAAAAGGGGCGTACAGAAGCTGATTCTCGATCTGCGCGACAATGGGGGAGGTCTGCTGAACGCCGGGATTGACGTCGCTGATCAGTTCCTCGCCCAGGGCAAGATCGTCAGCCTGCGCGACCGCAGCGGCCGCACCGAGGTGGCGGGCAGCGCCACGAATCGTCCGACGGACTATACGGGCAAGCTGGTGGTGCTGGTCAACAAGAACAGCGCGAGCGCCAGCGAGATCGTGGCGGGGGCCTTGCAGGACACCAAACGGGCCACCATCGTCGGCGAACAGACCTTCGGCAAGGGCGTCGCGCAGATTCCGATCGATACCGTGGACGGTGGACAGGTCGCCATCGTGAACAGCGAGTGGTTGACGCCGCAGGGTCGCCAGATCCACAAGAAGGGGATTACACCCGACGTCGCGGTCAAGGACACCCGCTACACCGTGCCGCTGAACTTCACCGGGGGTGGAGCCGAGCCGGGAGCCAAGATCACCGTCACGGTCGACGGCAAGCCGGTCACGGTCACCGCTGACAAGGAGGGCAAGTTCACCTACACGGGCGAGGTCAAGCGCCCCAACCGCAGCGCCACCCAGGGCGAGGCCGTGGTGGATCTCCAGGGTGACGCGATCCTCAAAAAGGCGCTGGAACTGCTGAACTAAGCCCCGCGCCTCAGTCCCAGTCCCACTCGCGCCAGTCGCTCGGTTGAGCCTCGCTGCGGCTGCTTTTCCCAGTGGGCGCCGAGTACCAGGGGTAGGCCGCAGCCAGGGCCGTGTCCAGACGTTGCAACAGCAGGTCGCGCAGGGTTGCCTCTTCACGGGCGGTCACCCTGCCGAGTTCGCCGACCAGCCGCCTCAGCGTTTCTTCCAGCGCTGGAAGGTACGGGGCGCGGGCCTTGCGGACGGCCCCCTTGCGGAGCGGTTCGGGGTGGATGGTGGGGCTGTAGCGGTCGGCGGCAGCTTGCAGCAGCGCGGCGCGCTTCGCCTCACGGGTTTCGCGAGCCCGTTCGGCTCGTGCACGGGCATCGGCGGCGCGAGCCTGGGCCACCAGAAACGCCTCCTCGCGCTCGGCGTCCTGTACCCGTTCCTCGCGGTAGAGCTTGACGGGAGGGAGGCGGCGGCGGCCCATCTTCAGGCCATTCTCGCGCGTGAGGTCGTGCTGGCCCAGGAATTTTGCGATCAGGCCCGCCGTCCAGCCGCGTTCCTTGAGGTCTTGTGTGGCCAGAAAACCGGGTGGTGTGACCGGCACCGGGGGCCGCGAACGCCGGTGATGACTCATGCGAAATGGCGGTGAGTCGCAGACGGACCCCATCGGCGGGAGAAGCAAAGAAGACCGACTGGCTTTGATGTTCTGGAATCAGAGCCAGTTCGTGTCATGGGCGGTTCCGGCCCGTTTCCCACTCGGCCCGCAGCAGGTCGAGGCGCACCTGAGCAAAGCGCCGCCCCTCCACCGCGTAGGCTTCGCGGACCCGCGCGCATTCGCGAAAGCCGACGCGCCGCGCGGCGCGGATCATGCGCTCGTTGCCGCTCCAGGTGGTCACCGTCACCACGTGCGCATTCGTCCACTCAAAGGTGTCGGCCACCCACAGGGCCAGCGCCCGCGTACCCACGCCGCCTCCCCAGTACGCCGGGTCGTAGATCAGGATGCCCAGGTCCCACCACCCGCCGCCCTGGGGTTCCTCCTCCGAGCGGTTGACCATGCCCACACAGACGCCGTCCACGTCGATCACCTGCTCGTCGGCATCCGGGCTGTGTTCCGCGAGGTAGGCGGCGTAGCGGCGCATGGTCTCGTTGGTCGTTGCAGGGGGAAGGTACGGCGCGTCCCAGCGGCGCCACTCCGCCTGCGGGTCGGTCAGCCAGCGCGCCAGCGTGGGGAGGTCGTCCGGGCGGCGGTCGCGCAGCACGACCGGGCGAGCGAGGAAGACATTCACAGCGTGCATCATGGCACCTGCTCCGCCGGGACCACCGTATAAGAACGTCTCAAGCCCTTCTACAGAACGGGGCCTCCAGCCGTTGCTAGGGTACCCTATGCCGCTTAAACCCGACTTGCCCCACCCTGAGCCCCAACAGCGCCGCGTGGGGTACGCCATCGTCGGCATCGGAGAGCTGAGTGCCGACGAACTGATTCCCGCCGCGCGCACCAGCGAGCATGCCTACGTCGCGGCCCTGGTGACGAGCGACTCCCAGAAGGGCAACGCCTTCGCGCGGGCCTACGACCTGACCGAAGAGGACGTGTACACCTACGACCGCTTTGAGGAGCTGAAGGACCGCGAGGACGTGGAGGCCGTCTATATCGTCCTTCCCAATCGCCTACACCGCGAGTACGTGGAGCGGGCGGCCCGCATGGGCAAGCACGTCCTGTGCGAGAAGCCCCTCAGCGTGAACGCGGAAGACGCGCAGGCGATGGTGGAGGCTTGCCGAGCAGCGGGCGTGCTCCTGATGACCGCCTACCGCTGCCAGTACACGCCGCAGCACTGGGCCGCCCGAGAGGCAGTGCAGGGGGGCAAGCTTGGTCCAGTGAAGCTGCTGGACGCCATCCACGGTCAGGTGGAGGAGGATCCCGAAGCGTGGCGGCTGCGGCGTGACCTCGCGGGGGGCGGTCCCCTGCCCGACGTGGGCATCTACTGCCTGAATACCATCCGCTTCGTGCTCGGGCTAGAGCCCGAATGGGTTTTTGCCACCCTTCATCAACCGCAGGACGACCCGCGGTTCCGGGAGGTCGAGGAATCCATGAGCTTTATGCTGGGCTTTCCTGGTGGCGTCATCGCCAACGGCCTCACGAGCTACGGCACTCAGAAGACTGCCACCCTGCGTGTGCTGGGAGAACAGGGCACCGTGCTGATGGATCCGGCCTACACCTACCAGGGCCTGAGCCTGACCATCTCCGACGGGCACGGTGACTTTCAGCCGAAGCTTCCCGATGAGGATCAGTTCGGCCTGGAGATGGACCACTTCGCCGAGTGCATCCGCGCGGGCAAGACTCCCTGGACCCCCGGAGAGGAAGGCGTGCAGGACCACCGGATCATGGACGCGCTGTACGAGAGTGCTCGCAGTGGCCGAGTGGTGCGGCTCGACAGGATCGAGGGCCGAGATGTGTTCCGGGGAGAGCGGCCACAGGTTCCGGGGCAGGGCTGACCAAGAGAGCCGCGCAAGCCCCTCCCTTCAGGGATGGGGTGAGCGGCAGCAAAGCCGAAGCTTCCTTGTATTAGATAGGTGCGTGCCATGTAATCTCCCTATGGCGAAATTGCCGCTCCGGTACAAGTCCAATCGCAACGTGGTCTACTCCTGCAAGTACCACGTTGTCTGGACGCCCAAGTACCGGAGAAGCGTTTTGGTGGAAGGCGTAGACGAACGGCTGAAGGCCATCCTCAACGAGCTTTGCACCGAGAAGGAGTGTGAGTTGCTGGCAGTGGAGGTTATGCCCGACCACGTTCACCTGTTGGTGGAGGTAGCCTCGCAGTTCGGCATCCACACGTTCGTCAAGCTCGCCAAGGGGCGTTCCAGCCGCCTGCTGCGCTCTGAGTTCCCGTGGCTCAAGTCCCGTCTTCCGACGCTCTGGACGAACTCGTACTTCGTGGCAACGGTGGGCGGCACTCCGCTGTCCGTCATCCAGCAGTACGTGGAAAACCAGAAGGGCGTCTGAATGCGAGCCTTCCGGTATCGGCTCTACCCCACGAAGACGCAGGAAGCAGCGTTGCTGGACACCCTGCGCCTCACGCGGGAGCTGTACAACGCCGCACTTCAAGAGCGCCGGGATGCCTACCGGAAGGCGGGCAAGAGCGTATCCGTCTTTGAGCAGATGCGCTCCCTGCCCGAAGTCAAGGCGGTGCGCCCGGAGTTCAAGAAGGTCCACGCTCATGTCCTTCAGGGCGTGGTCACGCAACTGGACAGGGCCTTTCAGGGGTTCTTCCGTCGCGTGAAGCAGGGCGTCCCAGCGGGCTACCCCCGGTTCAAGGGGGTAGCCCGCTGGGACAGCTTCTCGTTCAAGCAGGTGTGGGACAACAGCCGGAATACGTGGTTCGGCCCTGGGAAGGTGCTGGACTCCGGGCGCATCTACCTCCCCAACATCGGAAACGTGCGGATGAAGATGCACCGCCCGATGGAGGGCAAGCCCAAGACACTCACCATCAAGAAGGAGGGGAACGAGTGGTATGCCGTCTATGTCTGCGATTCCCCCACCCGTCCGCTGCCCGAAACGGGCAGCGTCGTCGGACTCGACCTCGGCACCACCCACTTCCTCATCACCTCGGACGGAGAGTTCGTCGACAACCCCCGCTTCCTGCAATTGAGCTTGAAGAAGCTCCGGGTTGCCCAGCGCTCCCTCTCCCGCAAAAAGCGCGGCTCGAACCGCCGTCGCAAGGCCAAGCAGCATGTCGCGAGACTGCACCGCAAGGTGGCGCGTCAACGCCTCGACTTCCATCACAAGACCGCCCGCAAGCTGGTTCAGGAACACGACCTCATCGCGCATGAGCAACTGAACGTTTCCGGCATGGGGCGCGGCCGTCTCGCCCGCTCGATTCACGATGTGGGGTGGGGCCAGTTTCTCAACCTCCTCTCCCTCAAAGCGGCGGATGCTGGACGGAGAGTCATTGGCGTAGACCCGCGTTTCACCTCGCAAGCGTGCAACCGCTGCGGACATACCGAGAGGGCCAATCGGCGCTCTCAGTCTGTGTTCGTGTGCGTGTCCTGCGGCCATGAGACGAACGCCGACCACAACGCCGCAAAGAACGTCTTGGGACGGGCAGTCCCTTCGGGCCTTAACGGTAGAGGACAACCTCATGCCGTGGCCTGAGAAGCCCCTGCGTTTACGCATGGGGCCTGTCACGTGACAAGGGGCTGCCGTTTTCCCGCTCAGCCGCACCGGAAGGGAATGGGAATCGGTCCGCAGCAGCACACGCCCCGCACGCGCGGCCCGTTCGTCCCGAATGCCAGGGGCGACCCCACGCGCAGGAGCTCATGCGCTGCGCGGCACTCGCGGAAGCGGGCAGCGATTCGCCTCCGACCTGGTCGCAGACCCTCTTCACGGATGATGCGGGCTATCGCCGCCGAGCACGTCTCGCCCCCGTAGAGGGCCGCGTGCGCACAGCGAAAGCCCTTGCGCCCTGAGAGGAAGCGCTGGTAGAAGCGAATACCGGAAAGGGCGAGGGGATCGAGGGAGGGCATAACGCACCCTAGCGGACGGGCGTGGTGAGGGTAAAGGGCCTTGAGCCCCGTCGCCGTGCGGCACCGGTGAGGGGAAGCGGAGGAGGGTTCAAAGGGTCAGTCGGAACTCTTCGCCCGCCGCGTCCACCGTCACCTCTCCGCCCTTCTGCAACCGGCCGAACAGCAGTTCGTCGGCCAGCGGGCGCCCAACTCGCTCCTCGATCACGCGGGCGAGGGGGCGGGCGCCCATCAGCGGGTCGTAGCCCAGTTGGGCCAGCAGGGCGCGGGCGGCGGGCGTGACGGTGAGCTGCACGCCACGTTCGGCCAGTTGCGCCGAGAGCCGCGTGAGGAATTTGTCCACCACGTTTTCCATCACCTCGCGCGAGAGCGGCCGGAAGTGAATCACCCCGTCCAGGCGGTTGCGGAATTCGGGCGTAAAGGTGCGCCTGACCGCTTCGGCCTCTTCGCCCGTGCGGCCTTCGCGCGAGAAGCCGAGGGCGGGGCGGCTCGCGGCCTCGGCTCCGGCATTGGTGGTAAAGATCAGGATCAGGCCGCGCCCGTCCACCTTCTTGCCGGTGTGGTCGGTCAGCGTGCCGTGGTCCATCAGTTGCAGGAAGAGGTTGTAGACGTCCGGGTGTGCCTTCTCAATCTCGTCGAGCAGCAGGACGGCGTGGGGGTTTTTCGCCACCGCGTCGGTCAGCAGGCCGCCCTGGTCAAAGCCCACGTAGCCGGGAGGGGCGCCGATCAGGCGGGCGACGGTATGCGCCTCCTGGTACTCGCTCATATCAAAGCGCAGCAGCTCTACGCCCAGGCAGTCAGCGAGCGCGCGGCTCAACTCGGTCTTGCCCACGCCGGTCGGCCCGGCAAAGAGGAAGGCGCCCTGCGGCTTCTGGGGATCGCGCAGGCCCGCGCGCGCAAGCTTCACCGCGCTGGCGACCGCCTTTACTGCCGCGTCCTGGCCGAAGACACGGGCCCTCAGGTCAGCCTCCAGGGTGGCGAGGGACCGGACCTCCTCGGCCTTGACCGCCCCGACCGGTACGCGGGCCATACGGGCCACCGTCGCCTCGATGTCCGTTTCCTTGATCTCGCCGCCCTTTCCAGCACTGCTGCGAGCGGCTCCAGCCTCGTCGAGCACGTCAATCGCCTTGTCGGGCAGGAAGCGGTCACGCAGGTGGCGGGCAGAGAGGCGCACCGCGGCGCCGAGCGCCCCCTCGGTGTAGGTGACGCCGTGATGCCGCGCATAGCTCGGTGCGAGGCCGCGCAGGATGGCGAGCGCGTCCTCCTCGGACGGCTCGGGCACGTCCACCGTCTGAAAGCGGCGCCACAGCGCTCGGTCCTTTTCCAGATGGCGCAGCTCAGCGGGCGTGGTGGCCCCCAGCACCCGCAGCCGCCCGCGGGCCAGTGCCGGTTTGAGGAGGTTCGCGGCGTCCACGCTGCCGCCCTCGGTGGCCCCGGCCCCGACCAGGGTGTGCAGCTCGTCGATAAAGAGCACCGCGTTCTGTTCGTCCAGCGCGGCCAGCACGGCCTTGAGCCTTTGCTCGAAGTCGCCCCGGTAACGCGTGCCCGCGAGCAGCGCGCCCAGGTCGAGGGCATAGACCGAAGCGCCGCGCAGGAAGCCGGGAGCCTTCCCGTCTGCCACCCGCTGGGCCAGGCCCTCCGCCAGAGCGGTCTTGCCCACGCCGGGCTCCCCGACAAGCACCGGGTTGTTCTTGGTTCGGCGCGCGAGGATATGGACCACCCGTTCTAGCTCGGCGTCCCGTCCGATCAGGGGGTCAAACTCGCCCGCGCGGGCCCGTGCGGTGAGATCGGTCGCGTAGGCGTCCAGCGGGTTCTGCTCGGCGGTGCCCGCTTCCGGCTCGCCGTCGACGCCCGCCACCCGCCGTTCGCGTTCACGGCCCGCCACCTTTGCCTGGCCGTGCGAGATGTAGTTCAGCACGTCCAGGCGGGTCACGCCTTGGGCTTCCAGCGCCGCACGCGCCGGAGAGTCCTCCTCCTCGAGCAGTTCCGCCAGCACGCGGGCGCCGTCGGCCTTCTCCTGCCCCTTGCCGCTGGCGTGCAGTTGCAGCACGGCACCCTGCACGACGCGGTGAACGCCCAAGGTGAAGTCAGGCTGGACCCCTTCCACCACCTCAAAGCCGGTGAGCAGCGCCTCTAGGTCGCTCCGCAGCCTCTCCACATCCGTGCCGACGGCGAGGAGCGCCTCGCGCGCCTCGGGGTCGTGGGTGAGGGCGAGGAGGAGGTGTTCGAGTGTGACGAACTCGTGTCCAGCCTCGCGCGCGTAGTCGGCGGCGCGGCCGATCGTCACCTGCAGGTGGTCCCCGATCATGTCTCTTCCTCCGGTTCCGCCACCACCCGCAGCGGGTGACCGGCCTGCCGGGCGTGGGCCGTGACCTGCGCGACCTTGGTTTCGGCGACGTCGCGGGTGTACACGCCCGCCACGCCCTGCCCCTTGTGGTGCACGGCCAGCATGATGAGCTGCGCTTCTGTCGCGGACTTGCGGAAGTAACGTTCCAAGACCATCACCACGAAGTCCATCGGTGTGTAGTCGTCGTTCAGCAGCACGACCCGGTAGAGCCGGGGACGCTGCGTGGCCGTGCGGTCGAGCGTTTGCGTGCGGCTCTCGCCGTCCCTGCGCGTCATGGCCGAAGTCTAATGGGGAAGAGGCGGGGTGCGCCGGGCCCACGTCACGAATCCTGCGTGGGGACGCTTCACAGTTTGGTGAGCTTCGGGTACTTCTGAATCGCCTCCTCCTCGCTGAGGAATTCGCCCTCCACATCGGGGCTCCAGACGACCTCGGCGCGAATCAGGTCACCGGGGTTCACGCTGCTGATGGCCATCAGGGCGGCGCGAACTTCCGGCAGGGTGGTGACTCCTGCGGGGGGCAGGTTGCCCAGCGCGTGCGCAGCGACGGCAATGGTGACCGCGAGGTACAGGTCACCCACGTCCTTTTGAAACGTATAGTCCTGCCGCTGGCTGAACCCGCTGTAGGGGTCGCGGTTCTGGTAGTTGCTCGTGGTCTGCTCGGTAAAGGCGGCGCGGGCCTCGGTGGCCCAGGCCCCGACCTGGCTGTCGGCGCTGCTCGCTGGGCCCTGGGCGCGTTCCACATTGCCGTAGACCCAGCGTTCCGGGTGGCGCAGCAGCACCAGCGCGGCCTCCTGAAGCATTCGCGCCAGGCCCTCGTTGGTGTCGGGGTCGCCGCTGCGCGCGATCTGCTGTAGGGCGCGCTTGACCTCGTCTCCTTCGGCGAGCAGGAGCTGAACGCTCACGGCCTGCGCGGTGCCACTGAGGCTTCCCATTCCCGCCAGTCCCCGTCCTCCGCCCCCGCTGCCCAGGCTGCGGCGCATAAAGCCGACCACCGTCAAGATCACCAGTCCAAAGACCAGCAGGCCGATCAGTCCGAAGCCGCCTCCGCCGGAGTATCCGTATCCGGGACCAAACCCGCCCCCGCCGACGATGATTGGCCCGGAGTAGCCACCGCTGTAGCCGCCGCCCGGAAAGCTGCCCCCGCCGCTGTAGCCGCCTCCAAAACTTCCTCCTCCGCTTCCCGAGCCGCCCCCGGTACTTCCCCCGAAGCCGCCGCCAGACTGCGCTGCCGCGTGCCCAAGCAGGGTCAGCACCGCAAAGGCGAGCACGAGGAACACCACAAAGCTCAGAACAGCCCGGAAGCTTCGCCGGGCAGAGGTTCGCTGGGTCAACGTCGGCATGATGCTCCAGTGTAGGGGGCGGAACGGGGTGCCGGGTTCCCAGCAGATAAAGGGAGGGCCAAGGCCGGACGGCACCGCCCTGCTCGCCCTACACTCACGCCATGAGCGGCACGACCATCCAGCTGACCCGTGACCAGTGGAACGCGTTTTTGGCCAGTCTGTACGAGCGAAGTGACCGGCTAGGCGTGCGCGAGCCGGGGGCTCTTTACGCCGCAGAGGAGGCTGTGGACGCCTACGTGCTCAGCGGCCATGCAGAGGCGCTGCGCAGCGCAGAGGTCGACGGCGACGTGTGGGGAACTCTAGAAGACATTGAGGAGCAGGCCGGAGATGAGGAGGAGGCTTGGGCCAAGATCAAAGCCTTTTACCTCGACCGCGGCTGCGTGCTGCTCCAGGTCACAGATACCGCCGAGCCGGAGGAATGGCTGCTGGCCGAGGAGCTGGCGCAGCGACTGGGGCTGCTGAGGGCAGGGGTGTGAATCCCCCCTGAACAGGGGCTCATCCAGACCGAAGGGGGCGGGCCTACGCTAACGATTATGTCGTATCGCGAAGAACATCACTTTCCGTTGAAACGTCTGCTGCTGCTGGGGGCCCTGGTTGGTGCGGCGGCCTACTACCTCAGCCGTGAGCAAAACCGCCGAGCCCTCGACCAGAAACTTTCCGAACTGGGTCTTAAGGACGCCGCCCAGAACGTCGGCGAGAGCGTGACCAAGAGCTGGGAGAAGACCAAGGACGCTGCGGCCAATGCGGGGCAGGTGCTCGCGGACAAGGCGAGCGAGGTCAAGGAGGCCGTGCAGCAGGGCGGTGTGCAGGCGGGGGTAGACAAGGCCAAAGACGTCGCGGGTGAGGCGAAAGTGGCCCTTCAGGGGGCAGCCGCCGAAGCGAAAGACGCCGCAGGGGACGTGGCGGACACCGCCAAGGACCAGGCCCAAGACGTGGGGCACAGGGTGCAAGGCGCCGCACAGGACGCCAAGCAGAACGTGCAGCAAGCAGTGAGCCAGGCCAAGGAGAAGGCCCAAGACGTGAAGCAGGACGCGCAGCGTGCGACCAGCGACGCCAAAAGCGACGCGCAGCGTATCGTGCAGGACGCGCTGCGCGCTGGGCAGGGAGCAGCCAGCGACGCGAAGGATGAGGTCCGCAGCGCGGTCAAGGACGCTGAACGGCGCATGTAGGCGGGGACGCCCAGGAATACGCCTGGTTTCTCGCTCCCGCCCGTGACAGCATCGCCCCGATGGCTCGCCGCCGCCCCACCTCCAACTGGCCTCCGCCGCCGCCTGAGCCGCTGCACTGCGCGCTGTGCGGCCGCGAGACTCCCGTGCTAACTGAGCATCACCTGGTGCCCCGGTCACAAGGGCGGCGGCAGGGGGTCAAGGTGCATGAGTTGCCCACCGTGCTCCTCTGCCCGGCCTGTCACAAGTTTCTGCACCGGACCTTCACCAACGCCGAACTGGCAGGCGAGTACAGCAGCCTGGAGGCGCTGCTGGCCCATGGCGACGTGCAGCGTTTTGTGACCTGGCTGCGGACCCAACCCGCCACCAAAAGCGTTCGAGTACGCTGAAAGGTGGTTACTGCATGCTGCTGATGTAGGCGGCCAGCGCTCTGAGATCGGCGTCCTGCAGGGGTTGCAGGGCGATCCGCATGGCTTCCGGGTGGGGAATGCCGCCAAAAGAGGGTGTCTCCTTGAACTCGTGCAGAACCTTAAGGGCGTAACCCGGTGACATATTGGTGACGCTGGCGATGCCCCGGCTGTCCTCACCGCGTCCATGGGCACCGTGGCAGATGGCGCAGGCGATGACGTTACGGGCCGCGTCACCCCGCTGGAAGAGGGCTTCGCCACGGGCACGCAGGGCGGGGTCGGTGGTCCAGGCCGGGCCCGGTGGGCGGGCAGCGAAGTAGGCGGCTAGGTCCGCGATGTCCTGGTCTTTCAGGTTGGCGGCGACGCGCTGCATCACGGGGCTAGGGCGCAGTTTGGCACGGAAGGCTGCCAGTTGCAGGCGGACATAGCTGGGGACCTGCCCGGCGAGGCGCGGCACAGTGGGATCCGTGCTGACGCCGCTCGGCCCGTGACAGCCCTGACAACTGCTCGCCGCGATCTGTGCTCCCCGGGCCGCGCTGGGCGTGTGGTACTTCAGCTCCAGTGGATTGCCGGCGGGAGACGGACCGGACGGTGAACCGGCCTGCGTAACGGCCGCTATCACCGGAGCGGCGAGGGCAAGAGGAGCGGCGAGCCACAACAGACGTCGGGCGGTGCGCTTCATGGCAACCTCCAGCAAGAGGCGAGCTTTTCTGGAGTGTACACCCTTTCACAGCCGGTGAGGTCGGGAAAGCCTGTGGCGCTTGACGGCGCAAAAAAAGAGGGCCGTTGGCCCTGGGGCGGGCGTTTCGCCTAGATGGTGCCCTCGCTGCTGTCGCGGGTGGTGCGTGGGGTCTCGCTGGCCGTGTCCTCCTGGTTCTCGGTGACGAGCGTGCCGTCGTGAACGGCGGGAATCATGGCGGTACCGGCGGGGCCGCTCAGGACAGGGGGCACGATGAGCGGAACACCGTCATCTCGCACCTGTTCGCCCGGCACCGGAGGATTCACGCGGTTGCCGCTCTCCTGTTCTAGTTCCTCGACGCTCTTGCCGAGCGGCTCGTCGCCATAACGATGGTCGCCGTTTGTCATGCCTCAGTGTGGGGCCTGGCGTGACCGCCTTGAGTGAGGCCAGGCTGGAAGGACCTTTATCCCCGTCTGCTGAACGGGGTGGGCGAAGAGGAAAGCAGCTCGCCCCGCCCAGCCCCTCTTCCATGCTCTTTCTTCGGTGCCCTTGCCCAGGCGTGCATGAGTGCGGCTTGGGCGGCCCTTCATGCCCGGGCCGACGCGGAGGGGAGAGGTAGGGTCCGGCGGACGCACCCGTTATCCTGCCCTCTAAGGTGAGGAGAGACCGAGAACCATGACTGACCGCGTGCAAAAGGCCCTGCGGGACCTGGGTATCGAAGCGCCGCCCATCGCCACCCTGGAGCGCGACGGCGCCTTTTTTGCCCTGCTGCCCGAGCTGCTGCTGTACCAGGACGGACAGGGCACCCGGCGCGTGACCCTGCGCGATTTGACTCGTATTCACAGTGACCAGCAGGGTGCGCTGCGGGTGGAGACGCCCGCTGGGACGGCGCTGACCGCCAGCCTGCTGGGGTTTGACCCAGGCCAGGTTCAGGCGTTTTTTGCGCAGGTGCGGGACGCGACGGCTCAGGCCAAGCACCTGCCCGCCGCACCCCTCCCCACGCCGGGCGGCCTCAAGACATTCGGCAGCGTGCCCAAGCCTGCCCCGGCTGCAACCTCCGTTCCCAGCGCCTCCCCTACGCCCCACGTGAAGGAGGTCCGTTCGGGGCCGCCCGCACAGACGGCGCCGAGCTCGGCGTCCCCTCCACGCGAGACGGTGCGGGAGGTGCGGGCGGCGGGGACGGAGTCGCCTCCCCCGGCCACCCTCGTCGCCACGCCAGCAACGACGCCTCCCGCCGTGCCAGCCACGGTGGCAGAACCGGCGGAGCGTGTGGCCGCTGCCGAAGCCGGTAGCGTCCTGGCTGCACTTGCTGCACGGGCCAACGCGGTCCAGAGCCTGGTCAGCCGCCTGCAACTGCTGGGGGTGGTGCTGGGCCTGGCAGCGGTGGGGCTGGCCGTCTTCCAGTTTCTGGATGGTGCCCTGCTCAGCGGGATGTGGACCCTCATGGCGGGCGGGGTGAGCTGCATCGCGCTGCTCGCCTTTGCGGATGTGACGCGCCTGATCGTCTCGCTGGCGCGCGCGGTGGCCGAGCGGGAACCGCAGCCGGCGCGCCCGGATGCCGGGAAGAGCGATGGCTGAGCCTGTGCTTACCGCCCGCGAACTCGTGACGCGCGCGGTCGCCATTCCCTCTGTCTCCGGGGAGGAGGCGGAGGTTGCGGCCTACCTGACGGCCTGGATGAGCGCCCACGGCTTTCGTGCCCATGTGGACGGGGCGGGGAATGCGGTCGGTGAGCGCGGTCACGGCGCCCTGACGGTGGTGCTGCTGGGCCACATCGACACGGTGCCCGGTGAGATTCCCGTGCGGGTCGAGGGGGGCGTGCTGTACGGCCGCGGCAGCGTGGACGCCAAGGGGAGTTTCTGTGCCTTTGTGGCGGCGGTCGCGGCCCTGCCCGAGGCAGCCCTGAAGGGCGCGCGTTTTGTGTGCGTCGGCGCGACCGAGGAGGAGGCCCCCAGCAGCCGTGGTGCGCGCTACGCCATGCAGCAGTACCGGCCCGATCTGGTTCTGATCGGCGAGCCCAGCGGCTGGGCGGGCCTGACGCTGGGCTACAAGGGCCGCCTGGTGGCGAAGGTGCAGGTCGAAAAGGACAACTTCCACACCGCGGGCGAGGGCACAAGCGCCGCCGACGATCTCGCCGAAGCCTGGTTCCGGGTGCGGGCTTGGGCTGCGGCACAGGGGGCAAACGGGGCCTTTGAGACGGTGCAGGCTACCATTCAGAGCCTTTCAGGTCGTACGGACGGCTTGAGTCAGGTGGCGGAAGCAACCTTCGGCCTACGCCTTCCCCCCCGCGTGCCTCCGGCCGCTGCGGAAGCCGCCCTGCGTGAGCGGCTGCGTGACCTTCCTGCACGCCTGACCTTTACCGGACACGAGACGGCGGTGCGCCACCCCAAGGACAACGTCCTGACGCGCGCGCTGCGGGTGGCCATCCGTGAGCAGGGGGGAACGCCCGTCTTTAAGGTCAAAACCGGCACCAGTGACATGAACGTGGTCGCCGAGCGCTGGCCTGTCCCCACGGTTGCCTACGGGCCGGGTGACAGCGCCCTTGACCACACGCCAGATGAGCACCTGGACCTCGCCGAGTACGACCGGGCCGTGGCTGTCCTCACCGCCGCCCTGACCCGCCTCGCCCTGGGTTCCTGAGGGCCGCCCTTTGTTCTTCCTCCACGGAGCCTTATGGACCCCGTCACCATCCTGCTGCTTCTGTTTGCCTTTGCGCTGCTGCTCTTTGCCACCGAGTGGTTGCCGGTGGACGTGACCGCACTGCTGCTCCTCTCCGCGCTGCTCGCGCTGGGCCTGCTGACTCCCAAGGAAGCCTTTGCCGGCTTCGGCAACGATACGGTGCTGACGCTTGCCAGCCTGTTTGTCCTAACGCAGGTGCTGCTGCGTGCGGGCGTGATCGAGTGGATTGGCGTCACGCTGGCTCGTCGCGCACGCCATGCGAGCGGCATGATCCGCGGCATGCTCAGTGCCGTCGCAGGGGTGAGCGCCTTGACCAGCAACACGGCCACCACAGCCGTTTTCCTGCCGGTCGTCACGGGCCTCGCTCGCCGTGCCGGAATCGCGCCCAGCCGGGTGCTTATGCCGCTGGCCTACGCCAGCATTCTGGGTGGCACCATCACCGTCATCGGCACCACCACCAATCTGGTGGTGTCGGGGGCGCTGTCGGCGGCAGGCCTCAAACCGCTGGGTTTTTTCGAGTTGGCATGGGTGGGCTTGCCCGTCGCGGTCGTCGGCCTGCTATACCTCTTTTTTGTCGCGCCGCGCCTGCTGCCTGTGCGGGAGGCCGCCCTGGAAGAGTCCCTGCGCGCCTACCTGGCCGACCTGACCGTCGCGCCCGGGAGCCCCCTGGCCGGTCAGACCCTGCGCGAGACGGGCCTGGGCCGCGATCATGGCCTTACCGTCGTCGCCGTGCGCCGGGGCGGCGATACCCTGTACGCCCCCGGCCCCGACTTCCGAATTCAGGAGGGCGACACGCTGGCGGTGGAGGGCCCTCCCGACCGCATTCTGATCGGCAAAAGCACCCTGGGCATCTTCAGCAAGAGCGAGCAGAAACTTCAGGCGGAGGGAGAGACGCCGGTGCGCTTGGTCGAGGTGGTGGTGCTGCCCGGCAGCCCGCTCACCGGCCGCACCCTGCGCGAGTCGCGCTTTCGCGAGCGCTACGGCGTGTCCGTCCTGGCCCTGCACCGCCGCGCCCGCACGGTCGAGCGCCTGGCGGGCCTGCGAGTGCAGGTCGGAGACGTTCTCCTCGTTCAGGGCAGTCCCGAGCGCATCGCGGGTCTGGGGGACTTTCTGACGGTGTTGGGCGACCTGACCGAGGCCCAACGCGACCTGCGCAAGGCACCTCTGGCGCTGCTGCTCTTCGGCGGCGCGGTGATCGCAGGCGGCCTGGGCCTCCTCCCCCTGAGCGTGGCGACGGTCATCGCCGTGGCGCTCGCCCTCGCGCTGCGCCTGGTGACCCCGGAGGAAGCCTACCGCTCAATCGAGTGGCCGGTGATTGTGCTTGTCGCCTGCATGCTGGCCTTTGGCACCGCTTTCGAGGACACCGGGGCGGCCCGAGTGCTGACCGGTGCCATCTCAGAGGTGCTTGAGCCCCTGGGCCCTTCTGGCCTGCTGGCCGCGCTGTTTGCCGTGACGGTGGCCCTCACCCAGCCCATGAGCAACCAGGCGGCCGCCCTGGTGATGCTGCCCCTGGCCATCGGCACGGCCAAGGCGCTGGGGCATGACCCCCGCCCCTTCATCATCGGCATCACCATCGCCGCCAGCAACTCCTTTATCACGCCCCTGGAACCCTCCTGCATGCTGGTCTACGGCCCCGGCCGTTACCGCTTCCTCGACTTTGTCCGGGTCGGCACCGGCCTGACCCTGGTCACCTTTGCGGTGGCCATGCTGGTGATTCCACGGGTGTGGCCGTTCTAGCGCGGTCGGCTGCCAGATGCCGCGAGATCTAGATAAAGAGCGGCGCGTCCGGATCGTCGGGAAGAGGGCGGTCTTTGCGGGCCAGCAGGGCCGCGGTCGTGCCGATGCCGACAAGCGCGCCGAGGGCCAGGACGACAAGAGCCCACGTCATCAGAAGGTGGCTGCGGTCCGAACTCATGGGTGCAGCATAACAGCCGCGCTCCCACGCCGCCCTTACTGGAGGGGAAGAAAAGGACGACGCCAGCTTAATCTGCGGGCACCGTCTGCCCCGTTGGCGTAGGAAGCTGCCGGGGGAGACGGTGCCACAGCGCGAGCAGGCAGAGCGCAGCCAGCAGGACGAGGGCCAGCAGGCCCCAGCGTGGTCCTAGGGGCCCGCTCTTGCTGATCAGGGTGCTGGCCAGCGCGGCTCCGGGCGGCCCCATACCGACCAGCACAAAGGAATACAGGCTCATCACGCGCCCGCGCAGACCATCGGGAATGCTGAGCTGTACGGTGCTGTTGGCACTGACCAGCAGGGACAGCATGCCGAAGCCGCAGGCGGCAAGCACCGGAGTCGCGAGCGCGGGCCCCGGCGTCCAGGCCAGCAGGACCGTGCTCGCCAGCAGGAGCAGTGCCCCCACCCGCAGGTTCCGCAGCGGATTGGGCTTGCTCGCCTGCCACAACGCCCCCGCCATCGCCCCCACGCCAAAGGCCGCCGAGAGCACCCCAAAGGCCGCCTCCCGCGCGCCGAACACCACTCGGGCGTAGTACGGGATGATGATGTTGAAGTTGATCACCGTGAGGCTCAGCGCACCCACCAGCAGCATTACGTTTCGTACGGCGGGCGTCCGGCGCACGTAGGCGAGCCCCTCGCGAATATCCGCCAGCACGCTGCTGTGCCCCCCGGCCTCGCGCACGGGAAAGGGCAGCGTGGCAATCACGAACAGCACCACGAAGAACGAAGCGACATTCAGATAAAAGGGCAGCGCCAGCCGTGAGAGGCTCTCGGGATTGCCCCCTGCCAGCAGGCTCACGCCCAGCGCGGCGACTACGCCAAAAAGGGCCTGACCGACGGTGCGCGAAACGTTAAAGGACAGGCTGTTGAGCGCGACCGCATTGGACACTTCAGAGCGCGGCACAAAATCCACCACCATGCTTTGCCGCGCGGGCATGTCAAAGGCGTTCGCGGTGCCGCTGAGAAAGGCGAGCAGCATCACCAGTGGCAGGGTCACGAGGCCGAGGTGCGTGGTGACGGCCAGGACGGTCGCGGTCGCCATCAGCGTCGTCTGCGTGGCGAGCAGCACCCGGCGGCGCGGCACTCGGTCGATGACCGCGCCGGCGAAGAGAGACAGCAGCAGACTGGGCAGAAACTGCGCGACCGTCACCGAGCCCAGGGCGGCACTGCTGCCCCCGGAGAGCTCCAGCACGAGGTACTGCTGAGCGGTGGTCTGCATCCATGAACCAATCAGGGAAAGCAGTTGAGAGAACCAGTAGCGGCGGTAAGGGGGATGGCGCAGCGCACGAAAGGTCTGGGTACGCCACGCAGAGGCACGCGCAAGCACCTGCCCAGGATAGGCCGCCGGGGATGAGGGCAACCCTATTGTCCCGCAGAACGGAACACAAGCAGAGGAGGGTGAGCGCTCGCTTCTCCCCGCCCAGCCAGCGCGGTCGCAGAAACGCGAAGGACCAGCGTACCGAGGAAGGTCTCTTCAACAAAGAAAGCTGGTTGAAACCCTCTTTCTTAAAAAGGCCCTCCTCTTTGCGAGCGACAGGGCGTGTTGTGAAGTTTCTCATGTGTGGGGGTGTTTGGGGGCTTGGCAAAGATGCAGGGCACGTGTTACGGTGCACCCGTTTCAGTGTTTATTCGTGCAACTCTCATGATGAGAGTTTGCCTCGTGCTGGCCTCATCCTGGCCCTGTCCGTTCGAGTGTTCCCGCGCCCTGAGAGTCCTTCCGCATGTCTGTGTTCTCACGTTTTCCCCTGCTGTTGGCTCTGCTGACCTTGCCTGGAGGCGTGTCCTCCGCTCAGGCTGCCTCTCTTTCCTCTGGCCCAGGTGGTGACTCGCCGCCTGGGCTTTCGTCTGCTTCAGCAGGTGCGGGCACCGTGGTGGTGCAGCCGGGTGATACGGCATATAGCCTCGCGCGCGCGCACGGTCTGACCGTCGAGGCGCTCCTGACCCTGAACGGCCTAGCCTCACCCAACCTGCGGGCCGGGCAGGTCCTGCGGGTACAGGTGCAGCCGCCCTATACGGTGCAGCGTGGTGATACGGCCTACTCGCTGGCCCGCCGCTTCGGCGTCAGCGTGGACGCCCTGCTGGCCCTGAATGGTCTGCCGAGAGACGCTCTCCTTGAAGTCGGGCAGGTACTGCGCATTCCCCCTCCCGGCCCCGGCGCGCCCGCACCGCTGGCCCGCCCGGTTGCGCCGGCTCCAGCAGTCACGGCGCTTTCCTCTCAGCCCTCTGGGGGCCTGCCCGGCAACTGGCGTGACGCCGCGATGGCGCTGCTGGGCGTGCCCTACGTGTATGGCGGTACCAGTCCCAGCGGCCTGGATTGCAGCGGCTTTGTGCTGCAGGTGTTTGCACCCCTGGGTATATCCTTGCCGCGCCGCAGCGCCGATCAGGCTCAGGTTGGGCTGCCCGTCACTCCTCAGGAACTGCAACCGGGCGACCTGGTGTTCTTTGACACCGTAGGCCGCGGCGAGGTCACGCACGTCGGCATCTACCTGGGTGACGACCAGTTCGTGAATGCCAACTCGTACCGGGGCCAAGTCACCGTAGACCGCCTCTTGGGAGACACCTACTGGGCCCCACGCCTGTTGGGCGCCCGGCGGGTGCTTCCCCCCGTGACGTACGCCGCTCGCTAAGCCGGTCGAGCCTCAGGCGCGGCCCTCAGGTCCTAGGGCAGCGCACTTCAGCCCTGCTCGTCCGCCACGTCCTCGCTCTCCAGCAGGGAACGGTACTCGTCGAGGTGCTCGCCCTCACCGAGCTCGCGGGCAATCTTTTCGATGGCCAGCCGCACCACCTCGCTTTTGCTGATCAGGCGTTCGGGGCTGGAGAGTTCATAGGCGGTGCGTGTCAGCAGCGCGTCCTGCTCCTCGCTGATGACGACCTGGAGGCGTTTGCGTTCCTTCTTCGGCATCCTCTCCCTCTTCTGGCGCGGCGGCCACCCGCCCCGGGCTTGCGGTCTGACCTGCGGCGCAGCCTAGCACGCACGGTGAGTCCCCTCAACATCATCCGCTTCTGAGCCGCGCACCACCGCCCTGAAGTTGAGCGGCCTTGATTTCTTCCCCATCCAACTGCCCTCCAGCATAGACGTAGGGTGAGTACAGTGTGTAAGATGCACTCGGTTTTGCCGGGCTGCCCGGTTGTACTTTCTCACCTCACTTCCCTCCGCGCCCCTTGCGGCGCGCCCGAAAGGACCACCATGCAACTGACGCCGCTGCACATCCAGGGAGGCCGGGAACTGTCCGGCGAGATCGCCATTCAGCCCAGCAAGAATGCGGCGTTGCCGATTATCGTCGCCAGCCTCCTGAGCAGCGAACCCGTCACCCTGCATGGGGTTCCGCGTCTCAGTGACGTCTACACCATCCTCGACCTCGCGCACCACATCGGTACCCGTCATGCCTGGGTCGGCCCCAACAGCCTCACCCTGCACACCCCCGAGATTCTCAACACCGACGCCCCCTATGCCCTGGTGAGCAAGATGCGCGCCAGCTTCATCATGATGGGGGCGCTGCTGGCCCGCGCCGGACAAGCCACCGTTTCTATGCCCGGCGGCTGTGCCTTCGGGTACCGACCGGTTGACCAACACGTCAAGGCGTTTCGGGCGCTCGGCGTGCACGTCGAGGAGGAGGGCGGCAACTTCGATGCTCGGCGAGAGCGCAGCCTGGACGGCACCTTTATCTTCGAGCTGCTGACTGTAGGCGGCACGCAGAACGCGGTTCTTGCGGCGGTGCTGGGTGACGGTGTGGTGACGCTGGAAAACGCCAGCATCGACACGGACGTCGTGGACATGATCGAGTTCCTGAACTCGCTCGGGGCCGACATTCGGGGAGCGGGCACCAACACCCTCACCATCCGCGGCGTCCAGGCTCTGCGTGGGGGCGAATACCGCATTATTCCCGACCGGATCGAGGCCGGAACCTTTATGATCGCCGCTGCCGCGACCCGCAGCCGCCTGACCCTCACGAATGTGCGCCCCGACCACCTGCGCGCGGTCAGCAGCAAGCTGATGGAGATGGGCGCCGATATCCTCGAAACAGAAGGCCGCCTGATCGTGGACGCCCGCCACCGCGAGCTGAAGCCGGTGAACGTCACCACCCAGAGCTTCCCCGGCTTTCCTACCGATCTGCAGCCTCAAATGAGCGCCCTGCTCGCCACTGTTCCCGGGACCAGCGTCGTGCAGGACCCGGTGTACCCCGACCGCCTCACGCACGTCGCAGAACTGCACCGCATGGGCGCCAACATCACGGTCAGCGGGTACACCCAGGTGATTCAGGGTGGCCACCTGCATGCGGCTCCCGTCAAGGCGGCCGACCTGCGCGCGGGGGCAGCCCTCTTTATCGCTGCGCTGACCACGGAGGGAGAAACCGTGATCGACGGCGTGCAGTACCTCAACCGGGGGTACGAGCGCCTCGCCGAGCGCCTGCGCTCCATCGGTGCGAACGCCTGGCAACCCCAGCCTGTGCTCGCGAGCGCGATGGACTGAGATGGACTGAAGAGAAAAAGTGGAGGTGAGCGCGCCGCTCCTGGATGGGGGGCGCGCTTTGGCTAGACCAGCTCTTCCCGCGACTCCTGCCGGAACTGGAGGTCGTAGAGGTCGCGGTACAGTCCTCCCGCCGCGAGCAGTTCCGTATGGGTGCCGTCGCCTACGACCTCCCCGGCGTTCAGCACCAGAATTCGGTCCGCGCTGCGAATGGTGGAGAGGCGGTGCGCAATCACGAAGGTGGTGCGGCCCTGCATCAGCCGCTCGAGGGCGGCCTGTACGAGCGCCTCGGACTCGTTGTCGAGGGCACTGGTGGCCTCATCGAGAATCAGGATGCGGGGGTCCTTGAGCAGCGCGCGGGCGATCGCGACCCGCTGCCGCTGCCCGCCGCTGAGTTTCACGCCGCGTTCGCCGACGACGGTCGCGTAGCCCGCCGGAAGCGCGGTGATAAAGGCGTGGGCGTTCGCGGCGCGGGCCGCAGCTTCAACCTCGGCGGGGGTCGCGTCTGGCCGCCCGTAGCGGATGTTCTCCGCGATCGTCCCGGAAAAAAGGAGGGTCTCCTGCGGGACCAGCCCAATCTGCGCCCGCAGGTCCCGCAGGGCATAGGCGCGCACGTCGTGGCCATCCACCCGCAGGCTGCCGCCCGTCACGTCCCAGAAGCGCGGGATCAGGTTGACGAGCGTGGTTTTGCCCGCCCCGCTCGGGCCGACCAGGGCGACCACCTGTCCGGCGGGCACATCGAAACTCACGTCCCGGAGCGTGAGGACGTCACCGTACCGAAAGGACACGTGGTCAAAGGTGACACGCCCCTGCGCACGCCCGAGGGGGACAGGTGAAGCCGCCGCGGGGAGGTCACTGCGCTCGTCGAGCAGCTCGAAGATGCGGCCCGACGCCCCCAATGCCTCCTGAACCTGCCCGAAGAGGCTCGTGATCGCGGCGACCGTCGCGCCGACCTGAAGAGCATAGATCAGAAATGTGACCAGGTTGCCGGGGGTGAGTTCCCCCGCCATGACGAGCCGCCCGCCGTACCACAGCACCACCGCGAGCGAGCCGAAAGACAAGAAGCCCAGCGCGCCACTCATGAGGGCCTGGAGCCGGGCGCGTTTGAGCGCGGCGAGAAAGCTCGCCTGTACGCCCCGCCCGTACCGGGCCTGCTCCAGCGCCTCCGCCGTGAAGCCCTGCACCACCCGCATCCCGCTGATGGCCTCCTCGGCGCTCGCGTTCGCGTCGGCCACACGGTCTTGGACCTCGCGGCTGACCCGGCGGATGCGCCGCCCGATCACGATCGCCGTGAAGGTCACCAGCGGAATGACCGCCAGCGTGAGCAGACTCAGGCGGGCGCTGGTGAGCACCAGCAGCGTCGTCGAACCCACGATGTTAAAAAGAAGCGCGGCGGCCTGCGCGAGCGCTGTGCTCGTCACCGCCTGCACAGTGCCTACATCCGCGGTGAGGCGGCTGGTCAGCTCTCCCGTCTTGTGCTCCGCAAAAAAGCGTGGCGAGAGCGTGAGCAGGTGCCCGAAGAGAGCGCGGCGCAGATCGGCCACGACGCTTGCCCCCACGCGCGCCAGCAGGTAGGTCTGCGCCACCCCAAACAGCGCCGAGAGGGCAAAAACTCCCAGCAGCAGCCCTACCGTTCGGTCAAGGGGCCCGGTGTCTGTGTTGCCCACCTTCAGAAAGGAAGCGTCGATCAGGCGCCCGAACAGCAGCGGAAAGACGAGGTTCAGGCCGCTTGACAGCAGTGTGGCGAGCAGGCCGAGCACAAACATGACGCGGTAGGGACGCGCATAGGCCAGCAGGCGCGTGAGCTGGCGGGGGCGGGATGCCATAGCGTAAGCGTACGCCCGGTGGGGGAGACACCCCCGCTGAAGCCGGACCCGGTCTCCACCCAAGTTCTGCTCAAGGGACGTCGCATGTTCATGAGAGGCGTGCTTCCTACACTGGGTCAGAACGCTGGCCTTGCCCCTCTTGGCCCGTTCGTGACGGTTCGCCCTGAATCCTCCTCTTCCTGAAAGCAGGTTTGATGATGTCCACAACGGTCTTGAATGGGCGTTCCGCCTTTCTTCTCGCTGGCCTGACGGCGGCCCTTCTCGGCACGGCCCTCGCGGGAGGCACCGACACCGCCCGACAGCAGGAAGGCTTCTTGGACGTGAATGGCGCGCGCATCCACTACGTGAGTGTGGGACAGGGCACCCCAATGCTGCTGCTGCACGGCTACCCCCTCAGCGGTGAGCTGTTTGCCCGCAACCGCGCGGCCCTCGCGGCGGCCGGGTACCGCGTGATCACCATTGACCACCGCGGCTACGGCCAGAGCACCGCGCCTGCCGGTGACCCGGGCAGCCTGCAAACCTACGCGAAGGACGCCCTGGCCGTCCTGGACCAGCTGGGCGTGCCCAGGGCCATCGTCGGTGGAATGAGCATGGGTGGCCCCATCGCCTTTGAGATGTACCGTCAAGCCCCGCAGCGTTTCATAGGCCTGATCCTGATGGGCACGGTCGCCAACCCCGCCAGTCTGGTGGAGCAGAGCCTCTGGAAGGGGATGGCGCAAAAGGCCGTCACCTTTGGTCCACAGTCTCTGGCCCCCGAACTCCTCAAGGACATGCTGACCGGCGAGACACGCCTGAACCGTCCCGCTGACGCCGCCTTCCTGACGAACATCATCAAGCAGGCGTCCGTTGCCGCGAATGTGGCGGGGGCTCAGGTCCTCGCGACCCGCCCAGACGCCCTGCCAACGCTTAAGACCATCACGGTCCCGACCCTCATTCTCGAGGGCCTGGAAGACACCGTCTATCCGACCGAGTTCAGCCTGAAGATGCAGCAGAATATTCCCGGCAGCACCCTGGTGATCATTCCTGGAGCCGCCCACGCAGCGATTTTTGAAAAGGCCGCCGCGGCCAACCGGGCAATTATCACCTGGGCCAAGAACCTGCGCTGAAGCCCCAAAGAAGAGCGGCGGGCCTGCCTCCGCCCGCCGCTTCTGGCTTTTTCGCTTATGCCAGGGCCGTTTCAGCCTCCACGGAGGGCATCCCGAAGGCGTCCGCCACCCCCTGATACGTCAGCTTGCCCCGGTAGGTGTTCAGACCCCGCATCAGAGCCGGGTTGCGGAACAGCGCCCCGATGCCCTGATCGGCGAGCAGGAGCACGTAGGGGAAGGTGGCGTTCGTGAGGGCAAAGGTGCTCGTGCGCGGCACCGCGCCCGGCATGTTGGCGACGCCGTAGTGAATGACGCCGTCCATCACGTAGATGGGGTCATCGTGGGTGGTGGGGTGAATGGTTTCCACGCAGCCACCCTGGTCGACAGCCACGTCCACGATGACGCTGCCTTCCTGCATCAGCGCGAGCATGTCGCGCGTGACGAGGTGCGGAGCCTTGGCTCCGGGAATCAGCACCGCGCCGATCAGGAGATCCGTTTCGGGCAGCAGCGCCCGGATGTTCGCCTCACTGCTCATCATGGTGGTGAGGCGGCCAAAGAACACGTCATCGAGGTAGGTGAGGCGGCGGTGTGACACGTCGAGCACCGTCACCTTGGCCCCCAGCCCCATCGCCATCTTCGCGGCGTTCGTCCCCACCACGCCGCCGCCGATGATCAGCACGTGTCCCGGCTGCACGCCCGGCACGCCGCCGAGCAGCACGCCCCGCCCGCCCACCGGCTTCTGAAGGTGAAAGGCCCCGGCCTGCACGCTGAGGCGTCCCGCCACCTCGGACATGGGGGTCAGCAGCGGCAGGCTACCGTCTTCGAGCTGCACGGTCTCGTAGGCGACGCCCGTCGTGCCTGCGGCCAGGAGCGCGTCCGTAAGGGGGCGGTCGGCAGCGAGGTGCAGGTAGGTAAAGAGCAGCAGATCAGGCCGCAGGTACGAGTACTCCGAAGCGACGGGCTCCTTGACCTTGACGACCATCTCCGCAGCCCAGGCGTCGGCGGCAGAGCCCAGAACAGCCCCGGCCGCCTCATACTCGCTGTCTGCGATGCCGCTGCCCAAGCCTGCGCCGCGCTCAACGGTGACGGTGTGGCCCCGGCGCACCAGCGTGGCGACGCCACCGGGCGTGAGGGCCACCCGGTTTTCCTTGACCTTGATTTCCTTGGGAAGTCCAATCTTCATGCAGTACCCCTAGCGGCAGCCAGCACGAGCCTGCTGCCTAGACCTCACTGGTATGACGCAATGCTAGCAGGAGTTGGACTCGGCGCGATTGCCCAAACGGAGTTGCTGGAAGGCAGCCGCGCAATAACGTTGCGCCCATCCTGCTATTCTGCGGGCATCCATGTCACAGGCCGAACTAGACGCCACCGACCGCCGCATCCTCACGATTCTCCAGGAGGACGCCCGCATTCCCAACACCGAGCTCGCGGACGAGATTGGGCTGACGCCGGCACCCACGCTGCGCCGCGTCCGGCGGCTGGAGGAAGAGGGGGTGATTCGCCGCTACGTCGCGCTGCTTGACCCCAAGCGCGTGGGTCGGGACCTGATGGTGCTTGTGCGCGTGACGCTCGACAAGCAGACCAAGCAGGGCTTCGAGACCTTTGCTGAACACATGCGGAACCGTCCCGAGGTGTTGGAATGCTACCTGTGTCTGGGGGACACCGACTACCTCCTCAAGGTCTGCGTGCCTGACCTCGATGCCTACCAGCGCTTCTTGGTAGACGTGCTGGCCGCGATTCCCGGGGTGCGGAACACCGCGAGCACCATCATCGTGAAGCAGGAGAAGTACACGACGAGTCTGGCGCTGGAGTGAGGCCGGGTGCGTGAGGCTGCTCGTTTCGCCCCGAGCGGACGGCCT
This sequence comes from Deinococcus sp. YIM 77859, assembly GCF_000745175.1. Classification (NCBI taxonomy): domain Bacteria; kingdom Thermotogati; phylum Deinococcota; class Deinococci; order Deinococcales; family Deinococcaceae; genus Deinococcus; species Deinococcus sp. YIM 77859. Next base: position 871,622 of record NZ_JQNI01000002.1, on the reverse strand, counting down.
ATCCTAGGGCCGCCACCACCAGCGTCACCACGAGTGCGGCCAGGCCCATGCCGATGCTGCTGGCGGCGCCCGTCGTCTCGCTCTCCTCGCGGGCGCGGGCGGTGCCGATGCCGTGGGACACGCTGCCCAGGGCGATGCCGCGCGCCAGCGGGTGACGAACCCCCAGCCGGGTGAGCGCCGGCGGCAGCACCAGCGCCCCCAGCAGCCCCGACAGCACGGCCAGTGTGGCGGCGAGCGCCGGAGGGGCCTGGGTGAAGTCGGCGAGTTGCAGCGCGACCGGGCTGGTGGCCGGAGCGGTGATGAGGGCGCGCCGCGCCTCTACGTCCAGCCCCAGCAGGTGGGGTAGCAGGCTGTCTACCGCCACGCCGACCAGGGTACCGGCCACGCCCCCTAGCCCCAGCGCCCGCCACTCGCGCGCGAGCAGGGCCCGCAGCCGGTACAGCGGCACGGCGAGCGCCACCACCGCCGGACCCAGCAAAAAGGACACGGGCCGGACCTCGTTCAGGTAGCCCTTATACGGGGTGCGCGTCAGCAGCAGTGCCGCGGCCACAAGGACGGTGGCGATCAGCGTCGGGTTCACCAGCGGATGCCGCACCCGCGCCTGTGCCACCACGCCCAGCGCGAAACTCAGGAGGGTAAGGGCGACCCAGAGCATGGGGGAACGCTATCAGCTTTGGGTGGTGTCTTTGCTGGTGACCTGTGACCCCTCACGAGGGGTCTGCACCAGCCGCGCCGCCAGCAGCCCCGCTGCCCCCGCGCCCAGCAGCAGCCCGGCGAGCATCACGAGCAGCCATAGCGCCCAAGCGGCGCCCGCCGAGAGATACTCGATCACGCCGACAGTGGCGGGCACAAACAGCAGGCCCAGGACCGCGAGGAGGCCGTCTGCAGCCTCCTCGATCCAGTGGAGCCGCACGGCGCCAAGGGACAGCGCGGCCCACAGCAGCCCCATGCCAAGCACCGAGCCCGGCAGCGGGAGGTGCAGCAGGGTGGCCAGGCCGGTGCCCAGCGCGGCAAACGCCACCAGCACGCCCATCCCCAGCACGAGGCGCACCGGACCGGGGAGGCTTCCAGCGGGGGCGGGAGGGGGGCCGCTCATGCCCCCGCTGGAACCTTGAGGCGAGCCAGCATGCCGCGCACGACCTGCTTGGCGTGCCGGGCCACCAGCGGCATAAAGGTCCGGTAGTCTACCTGCGCGTCGTGGTCGGCGGTGTCACTGACCGAGCGGATCACCACAAAGGGCACGCCCGCCTTGGCACACACCTGCGCGACCGCTGCCCCCTCCATCTCCGCGCAGGCGGCCCCAAACTGCGTCCAGAGCCGCTGCACGCCCTCCCGTGAGGCGATGAACTGGTCCCCGCTCGCCACCCGGCCTTCCCGGACGCGCACACCTTCCACCTCGTGCGCGGCCGCCAGGGCCACGGCCCGCAGATGCTCGTCGGCGGTCCAACTCGGGGCCTCGCCGGGAAGGGTGCCGAGCGGGTAGTCCAGGGCAGTGACGTCCACGTCGTGCTGTACCAGGTCGGTGCTCACCACGATGTCCCCGACCCGCAGCTCGGGGTGAACGCCGCCCGCCACGCCGGTAAAGATGACGCGCGTAGCCCCCGCAGTCAGCAGGGATGTCGCTGTCATCGCAGCGTTCACCTTGCCGATCCCGCCCTTGGTCAGCAGCACGGGCACGCCGTCCAGCACACCCCGGTAGAGCACGCCGCCGGGCCGCGCGAGCTCTTCGCGTTCCTGCAGGTCCGCCAACAGCAACTCGATCTCTTCGTCCATCGCGCCCATCATCGCCAGCATGAGGGGCAGTCTACGGCGAGAAGGGCTGAACTCCACCTTGACCCAGGTCATGGCCCTTGGTGGCGCGGCGGCGCAAGGTGGAGCTATGCCTCATGTCATCACCAGCCCCTGCATCGGTGTCAAGGATCAGGCCTGTACCGAAGTCTGTCCGGTCGAGTGTATCTACGACGGCGGCGACCAGTTCGTGATTCACCCCGACGAGTGCATCGACTGCGGCGCCTGCGTGCCCGCCTGCCCGGTGAGCGCGATTTTTCCCGAGGAGGACGTGCCCGCGGGCGAGGAAGAATTCATCGTCAAGAACCGCGCCTTTTTCGGCCTATGACCCTGCTCACGGTCCTCTCCGCCCTGAACGTGCTTCTCGTGGGGATCTGGGTCGGCATGTACCTGTTCACCACCTTGGTGGTCAGCCCGGCCTTTATGGAGCTGTTTCCGGACGCAGCCACCCGCACGGCGCATCGCCGCACGGTCGGGCGGTATTACGCGCGGATCAACGGTCTCCAGACGGGCCTGCTGCTCATTACGGTGCTCGCCCTGGGCGCGGCCCGGGGCTTCAGCGCGGCGCTGCTCGCCGAGCTCGCGCTGCTGCTCCTGATCGGCGGGCTGGTGGCCCTGCATGTTCGCCGGGGGCAGGCGCAGGGGCGGCCGCCCGTCTGGATCACCAACCTCACGTTGGCGGCCACAGCCCTGCTGTGTGCCCTCTCCGTGGCGGTGCACCCATGACGCTGACCCACGCGGACGCGCTTTTTGCTCGCCTCGGCGACGAGCCGCTACGGCGCGTGCTGTGGGCCTTTTATGCCAAGGCGACCCGTGACGAACTGTTGGGCCCGGTGTTTACCCGCAGGATCGGGCCGTTTCCGCACGGCGGCTGGCCGCTGCACATCGCCCGCCTAGAAGGCTTTTGGCGTGCGGTCACCGGCGGCCCCAGCGCCTACCGGGGTCAGCCCGGCCCCGCTCACGCGAAGTTGGGGCTGGGTCCCGCCCACTTCGACCGCTGGTTGGCCCTTTGGGAGGAGACGCTGCGCGAACACCTCGACTCGTCGGAGGCGGAGGCACTCCTGACCCTCGCGCGGCGGATGCGCGTCAGCCTGGAGCGTCACGCGCGGTTGGGCGAGCAGGAAACCCCATGAACCGTGCTCGGCTGCCGCAGGTGCTTGCCGCCACGCGGGGGAGGTCAGCACACAGGGAGGCCCTCTGCTGGTCGCCCTGGAGGCCACCCACCCCCTCCGGAACACGGGGGCTGGTCACGCTCCTCTAGGAGCGCTGAAGGCGGGGACGTCTCCTTGGGCAGCTGGACCGTGGCAGCATCAGGGGACGTGACGAGCCGTGCCCAACTCCTCCTCAGCCACGCCCCGGTGTTTCAGGGGGCCAGTTCGGCCGACCTGCGTCCCCTCGCTGCCCTGGGCGTTTTCCGCGTTCTGCGCCGCGGCGAACACCTCTTTCGCATGGGTGACCCCCTCGAGACCCTGTTTGTGGTGAGTTCTGGCAGCGTGCGCGTCTACCGCCTGGCGCGGGGCGGCACCCGCGAACTCACGCTGCATGTGGAGGGTCCCCGGCAACTCGTCGCGGGCCTTGCGGCCTTCCAGAGCCAGGCGATGGCGCCAGCAAGCGCCGTCGCGCTGCAAACGCCCACAGAAGTTCTGTGCCTGCCCGCAGCAGCCGTTCGTGAGCGGGTCTTCGGGACGCCCGCCCTCGCGGGGGCCGTGATCGCGTACTTCGCCCGCCGCCAAGCCGAACTCCTCGCCCGGATGGAGGGGCTGGTCTTTAGTGAGCTTGGCGAGCGGCTGGCTGCCTACCTGCTTGAGCACGCGGCGACGGGCCCCTATGCCCTTCCCACCAACAGCGAGCTTGCGGCGCTGCTGGGCACCGTTCCAGAACTCATCAGCCGCAAGCTGGGCGAGTTCTACCGCCTGAACCTCATTCACCTCGAGCGCCGCACCGTGCGTCTGAGCGATCCGGCCGAGCTGGCCCGGCTGGCTGGGAGGAACCGCGAGGGGTAGCTTCTCCTCCCGGCGTATCCTCCCCCCATGACCCACGCGGAGCTGCCTGAACTGACGCCCCTGGCTTCCGGCACGGACCCCTACGGGGCGCTTGACCCCGCCGCGCTGCGCCACCCGGACAGCCTGAAATGGACCCTGTACGAGGAGGGGGTCATTCCCCTGTGGATCGCGGACATGGATTTTCCGATTGCGCCGCCCATCCTTGCGGCGTTGCAAGAACGCCTCACCCGTGGCCTGGGATACCACACCCAGGGGGGCGCGGCGCTGCGGGATGCGCTGCGGGAGCGCTTCGCCGCCCAGGGCCTCACCGACTTGCCGGAAGACGGCCTCCGCCTTCTGCCGGGGGTCGTACCGGGGCTCTATGCCGCCGTGCACGCCCTGAGCGAACCGGGTGACCCGGTGCTTACCATGACGCCCATCTACCACCCTTTTCATCTCAGCATCACCGAGCAGGGCCGCCGGGTGGCCGCTGCGCCGCTGCGTGAAGGCCAGAACGGGAAAGGGCAGCCGGGCTGGGAGATCGACTGGGACGCGCTGGAGACCGCCGCTCGGAGTACCCGGCTGCTGCTGCTGTGCCACCCCCACAACCCCACGGGGCGCGTGTGGAACGCCGCTGAACTCGCTCGGCTGCGTGACTTTGTGCTGGAGCGAGACCTGTACGTGGTGTCTGACGAGCTCCACGCGGACCTGCGCCTCACAGACGCGCCCTTTGAGTCCTTCGGCGCTGATCCGCGCGTGCGCGGCCGCACCCTGACGCTCACGGGTCCTGCCAAGGCGTACAACACGGCGGGCCTGGGAATCGGTGTGCTGGCGGGCCATGACCCGGAGCTGGTCCAACGGGTCAGGGCAGCGGCTGGGGGCTTGATGGGGCACCCCTCGGCGCTCGGTGTGACCGCCTGGCAGGCCGCGCTGAGGGCGGGGGGGCCGTGGCTACGGGACACCCTCGCCTATCTGCGCGGCAACCGCGACGTGCTTGCCGCCTTCCTCGAAGCGCACCTGCCCTGGGTTCGCTTTGCCCCGCCCGAGGCGACGTACCTCGCCTGGCTGGACCTGCGCGCCCACCCCCGTGCGGGGGAGATCCAGCCGTTCCTGCTGCAAGAGGCGCGCGTTGCCGTGCATGACGGTCCTACCTTTGCCCCCGCCGAACTCAAAGCCCACTACCAGGGCTTTATCCGCCTGAATTTCGCCACCAGCCGCGCCCTCCTGATCGAGGCGCTGGAACGCATGGCGCGCGCTTTGGAACGGCGCCGCTGACGGCACGCGGCTCCCCAGCCTCTAACTGCTCCCCGCCAGTTCTCGCAGCCGCTCGATCAGGGGCCGCAGCCGAGCTCGGCGCAGTTTGAGGGCCGCGCGGTTCACGATCAGGCGGGCCGAAGAGTGGTACAGCACGTCGATCTCTTCCAGGTTGTTGGCGCGCAGGGTGCTCCCGGTCTGGACAAGGTCGACCACGGCGTCGGCGAGGCCCGTCAGGGCGGCCAGCTCGATGTTGCCCGACAGCTTCACGATCTCGGCGGGGATGCCGCGCCCCGCGAGGTAGGCGCGGGTCGAGCGGGGGTACTTGGTGGCCACGCGCCCGATGGGCCCGGTGGCACCCACCTCCCGGATCAGCGCGAGGTGGCAGGCGGCAAAGCGCAGGTCGACCGGCTCGTACACGGTGCGCCCCGACTCGATCAGCACGTCCTTGCCCACGATCCCTGCGTCGGCGACGCCCAGGTCCACATAGACGGGCACGTCTTGGTTGCGCAGCTCCAGCACCGTCACCCCGGGAAACTCATGCCGCAGGGCGCGGGACTTCTGCGGGAGCGTGAGGGGCAGACCCGCGCGCGCAAGCAGCGCCACAGCGTCTTCCAGGATGCGGCCCTTGGGCAGCGCGAGGGTGAGGTGGTCAGGGCCGCGGGGTGGGGCCGGGGTCATGCGGTCACCTCCTGCAGGGTGTTGCCGTAGGCCCAGCGGCGGATGCCCCGTTGCCGGGAGTAGGCGAGCAGCTCGGCCTGGTCTTCGGTCCAGGCGAGTTCGGCCACCAAGCCGGCGGCACGAGCGGCCTCTGCCCCGGCTCGGTCGAGGGCAAGCACGACCTCTGGTTCGGGCGGCAGGTTCGGCGCGGCGACCTCGGTCAGCCGTTCAAGCCCGATGGCAAAGCCCGCGCCCGGCAGACCCCCCAGGTCATAGCGTCCGCCGCCCAGCAGCGGCTGGTTGAGGCCTTCGGCATAGGCACGAAAGGTGATCCCGGTGTAGTAGCCGTAGCGGCGGCTGGCGCCCAGATCAAACAGCAGTTCTCCGCTGCACAGGGCTGAAACGGCCTCCAGGTGTGCGACCGCCGTGCGGGCCCGCTCACCGCGTGCCAATTCGCGGGCCTGCCCAAGCACCTCCGGTCCCCCGTACAGGTCGGTGAGGGTGTGCAGGACGCGCGTGACGTCGCGGCTCAGGCCGTGCGCGGCGGCGAGCAGGTCCACGTCTGCACCGCTCTTGCGGTCGATGGCGTCATGCAGGGCATTGCGCGCCTCTGGCGACAAGCCAGCGTCCTCGAGCACAGCGTCCACGAAGCCGGGGTAGCCCACCTCCATCACCGCCTGCACGCCCACGGTTTGGAGGGCCCGCGTGCCCAGTTGCAGCAGCTCGGCATCGGCCTGGGGGGTCGCGACCCCGATCAGCTCCACACCCACCTGACCGAATTCGCGCAGCCGACCCAGCTCGCTGGTCAGGGTCCGAAGCCACAGGCGACCCCCGTACTGCAGGCGCAGCGGAAATGGTCCCTGGGGAAAGCGGGCGCGCACCAGACGGCCGATGGCCGTGGTGAACTCGCTGCGCAGGGCGAGCACCTGTCCGCCCGCGTCGATCAGCTTAAAGGCGCGCGCGTTTTGCGGGTGCCCCTCGGAGGCGAACTCCAGCGCGGGCACCTCGACGCCCCGGTAGCCCCAGGCGGCGAACTCGGCCACCAACCGGGTGCGCAGATGCTCGCGCCAGGCCCATTCGGGCGGCAGCACGTCACGGGTGCCCTCGGGCACGGCCCGGGTCACAGCAGGGGGGCGGGCAGGCAGACTCACGGGGGGCATTAAAGCACTCCGGGAGCGTCCAGACACCGGCAGGAGGAAAGGGGCACGGGCGTGCCCGCGTGTGGCTGACCGCTATACTTCCCCCCATGCGCCGCCTGCCCCTCGCCCTCCTGCTGCTGGTGCCCTTGCTGGGCGGCTGTGCCCGTACGACCGACACCTTTAAGCCGCGCATCGTGATCACCAGCCCGGATGGAAGCGGCGTGGAGCGAGCACGGACCTTTACGGTCAAGGGGTACGTGCTCGACGATCAGGGGGTCAAGCGGATCACGGTGGATGGAAAGAGCATAGCCCTTCAGCCGGGGAGCCGCAAAATCGCCCATTTCTCCTTTGAGGCCCAGGCGACGGGAACACGGAGGCAGTACACCATTGGAGCAGTGGACTTCGCGGGCAACAAAAGCACCTTGGTGCTGCCCATCGCGGTAGACAGTACGCCGCCCACCGTGAGGGTCACGCGCTTTGAACGGGACGGCAACCTGATTCGCGTGACGGGCGTCGCCACCGACAACCAGCGCGTTGCCCAGGTGGTCGTGGACGGCAACCGCCTCAACATCACGCCCGGCACCCAGGTGGACTTCTATGCCGAGACCACCGGTGTCTATGCTGACCTTCAGGTGACGGACGGGGCTGGAAACGTCACCCGCCTTCGGGCCGAGCGGTGAAGTGCGCCGAGTGCTCCGGCCCACGCCCGCCCAGGAGGTTCCTCCCCCCGCACAGCTCCCGGAGATCATCCGGCGCCTGGCACAGACCTATCTGCCCGCACGGCCCGCACCGCGTGTGAGCCCCGAGCCGCTCGACGACCTTATTCAAATCATCCTGGCGCAGCAAAATACGGCGGCCCACGCCCGGCGGCAGTTCGCGGCCCTGCAAGCCGCCTACCCGGTGTGGGAGGCAGCCCTCGCCGACGGCCCAGACGGGGTTGAGGCCGTGCTTCGTGCGGCAGGCGGTGGCCTGACGCGGACCAAGGCCGACTACATCTGGAATATGCTCTTCCGCCTGGAAGAGACGCGCGGCCACCTCAGTCTGCGCGACCTGCGGCAGATGGATGATGCCGCGGCCCGCGCCCTGCTGGAAGCGCTGCCCGGTGTAGGCATGAAAACCGCCTCGCTGCTGCTCCTTTTTGCGTTGGCTCGCCCCGCCATCCCGGTCGAGAACAACATTCACCGGGTCGCTGAACGGCTCGACCTCATTCCCGCGCGTTGGAATGTGTTGAAGGCAGAACGCTGGTTTGACGAGGTGCTGCCGCGCGACTGGGCAACGCGGTACACCTTCCACGTCTCGGCTATCCGGCACGGGCGGCAAACGTGCCTGACCCGCCGTCCCCATTGTGGGGCTTGCGTCCTGCAAGACCTTTGTCCCACGTCGGCCCTGTTTCTGAACGCTTCTTCCCTCGGTCGCCTCCCCTGAAGGCGCCTTGGCAGGGGAAAGGGGTCAGACCTGTTCGGGTCTGCCCCCTTGTTGTCCGGTGTGGCCCGCGCAGCTCATCCGGATTCTGGCCTGTTCAACCGGAATCCGGATCAGGCCTTGTCCGGATGGCGTTGTGACTCGTGCAGGTTCACCGGCTGGCCGCGGCGAACGCGCAGATTGAGCAGTTCCACCATGATGGCAAAGCCCATGGCGAAGTAGGTGTAGCCCTTGGGGATCTTGAAGCCGAAGCCGTCCGCGACCAGGTTCACGCCGATCAGCAGCAAAAAGGCCAGCGCCAACATCTTGACCGTGGGGTGCGCCTGCACGAACTCTCCGATGGGACGGGCCGCCACCAGCATGATGGCGACCGTCAGGACCACGGCGCTCACCATCACGCCGATGTCTTCGGCCATCCCGACCGCCGTGATGACCGAGTCAAGACTAAAGACGATGTCCAGCAGCATAATCTGGCCGATGATGCCCGCGAAGTTCACCGCGCCCTGTCTCACCACGTCGCTGCCGTGATGCACGCTGGGTCCCTCCAGCTGCTCATGCATCTCCTTGACGGCCTTGTACAGCAGAAAGAGACCGCCTCCGATCAGGATCAGGTCCCGCCCTGAGAAGCCCCGGCCAAACAGGACAAACAGGTCATCTTGGAGGCGGTAGATCCAGGTGATCGAAAACAGCAGCGCGAGCCGCATCAGCATGGCAGCCAGCAGGCCCAGCGTTCGGGCGCGCTGCCGCTGCTCGGGGGGCAGCTTGCCCGCCAGGATACTGATAAAAATCACGTTGTCGATGCCCAGCACCACCTCCAGCAGCAACAACGTTCCAAAGGCCAGCCACGCTTCAGGCTGACTGACCCAACCGAAAAGGGTTTCTATCACGCAGCACTCCAGGTCAAGGAAACGGAGTGGGACGCGAGACCCGGCGTCCCACCGCAACACGAGGCGGCACAGTCGACGGCAAACACGGAGGATTCCCCGCAGCGCACCCGGCGGGCGCGTTACGGTGTATGCTCCGGGAGAAGTTGTGCACGAATCTTAAGTAAAAGATGAAGGGCGTTAATCTTCGGGTGAGCGCGGTGTGGCGCCGTCCAGGTACACGCTGAGCAGGGCCTGCGCCGTTTCCTGCGGGTCGCGGGTGGGCGCGCCCGTCACCAGCGGGTACAGCAGGGCGAGCAGGGCCCGCGTGAGTACGGCGGGGGGCAGATCGGCTCGGAGTTCGCCGCGCCGCGCGGCCTCCTCGATCAGTCGGGTCAGGCCGCCCATCCATACCCGGCGGTACTCCTCCTCAAAGGCTCGGCGGCGCTCGGGGGAGACGTGCCGCAGCTCACCGGCCAGTTGCAGGCCTAATCGCTGCTCGGGAGCGCTGGCCAGCAGGTCGCCCACCAGTGTTTCAAGCTGTGCGCGTACGCCTGTTTGGGCCCCGGCATGGGCCACCAGACGAGCGAGCCCGGCCAGGGTGCCCTCCAGCATCGCCAGGAAGAGGGCTTCTTTGTCGGCGTAGTGGTGGTAGAGCGCAGGCTTGGTCACGCCCACCGCCGCGGCCACCTCACGCATGCTGACCCCGTGATAGCCGCTCGCCACAAAAAGCCGCGCGGCCTCGGTCAGGATGCGGGCGCGAGTGGTATCGGGAGTGGGCGAGGCCGGTAGGGAGGGCGGAACAGTCACACCCGCATGATAGCCCGAACGGGGCAGAAGTCCCGTCTCCGCTGTGGGGGAAGAGCTGCGTACACTCTCGTCATGACCCGCCGCTCGCAGGAGCACACCGCAGAACGCCGCGGCCTGGCCCGGCTCCGGCCCTTTCAGGCGGACCTCACCGCCCTGTTTCGCCTCGCCGTTCAGCTGATCTTTAACCTGCTGATCGTCATCATCCTGATCGCCCTGTTTATCGGCGTGGGACGGGTCTTTCTTAATCTTACCTTTACGCTCTCGCAGAGCACGGTGCCCAACGCCTTTAACGTCATCGTGTCCGACGTTCTCGCGCTGCTGGTGGTCATCGAACTTTTCCGCTCGTTCGTCGAGTACTTTGACCACCGCCGGGTTCGCATTCACGTGCTGGTGGACGTCGCGCTGATTTTTGTGCTGCGCGAGCTGATCATCGGCCTGTACAGCGGCGACCTGCACGAACCGGCGCTGCTGCTGGCCTATGGGGCGGTGCTGCTCGCCCTCGGCTTGACCCGCACCCTGGTGCTGCGCTTCTCGTATGCGCGTGATCCGCTCGCCACGGCCCGCGAGAACGAGACGGACTGAGTGGGAGCACTCAGCTCGGCACTTCTGCCGCCCATACCTCCTGCGGGGTCTCGCGGCGGCGGATGAGCGTCCAGCCCGTTCCGTCCCACAGCGCCTCGGCGGGTCGGGAGCGGGTGAGGTAGCTGCTGCTCATGCTCGCGCCGTAGGCCCCAGCCTCACCGACGGCGAGCAGGTCGCCGGGGCGGGGGGAGGGGAGGCTCACATCCCGCGCGAGCAGGTCGCCGCTCTCGCAGGCGGGTCCGGCCACGTCCCACCGCTCTCGCGCCGCGGCTGGCTGCGGGTCGTCCCAGAGGGCCGTGATGGGGTGCTGCGCCCCGTACAGCATGGGCCGCAGCAGTTCGGTCATCCCCGCGTCGGTCAGCAGAAAGTTGCGCCCGGTGCGCTTGGTGCCCACCACGCGGGTCAGAAGGGTTCCGGCGCGGGCCACCAGGTACCGCCCCGGTTCCACCCAGAGCTGCGCCCCGAAGACCGTCGCCGCCCCCCACGCAGCCTGCGCGATCCCGAGCAGGTCGGCGTCCACCCCCCAGCCACCGCCCACGTCGAGCACCTCGAGCTCGCCCGTCTGTGGGCGCAGCTCCGCCAGGCGCGCGAAGGCTGCGCTGAAGTCGGAGGCATCCCGAATCGCGCTGCCGATGTGCACATGCAGGCCCCGCGCGTCGTGCCCGGCCGCGCGCAGGGCCCGCAGCACGCCGGGCGCCTGTTCCGGCGTCACGCCGAACTTGCTGCTCGCCGCCCCGGTGGCGAGGTGGTCGTGCGTGCTCACGGCCAGGGCCGGATTCACGCGCACCAGCGCCTTGGAGCGGGGTGGGAGGAGCGCCGCCTCCTCCGCGCGGTCCACGATGAAGGTCGCGCCCAGGCGCGCTCCCGCTGCGTATTCCTCCGCCGACTTGGCCGGGCCGTTGACAAGCAGCGCGTCCCCGCTCGCGCCCACGTGCTCGGCCCGCGCGATCTCGCCCGCGCTCACACACTCAAAGCCCACGCCCGCCGCCCGCAGTCGGCGCAGCAGCGTGAGGTTAGGGTTTGCCTTCATCGCGTAGTACACCCGCCCCTTGCCAAAGGCCGAGCGCACCCGCGCCAGGGCCGCGTCGAGTTCGGCGGCGTCGTAGACGTACAGAGGGGTTCCGAAGCGGTCGGCGGCGGTCAGAAGTTGGGCACGCGGAAGGGTCACGGGGGAAGTGTAGGGCAGACCCGCGCCGGTCAGGTCATCCGGCGGATGTCTTTTGGGCGGCTTTGCGCCACACTGGGCCCATGCGCCTCCTGCTGCGTCCCGTCCTGCGCGAGCTGCGCGCCCTGTACGACGTGGCCGGTGTGATGCCGCGCTTTCAGGCCTACACCGACCTGATGACCGCCGGGCCGGAATTCCTTCCGCTGGGGGCCTTTAGCCCGATGGGACAGCGGCAGCCCGCCTTCCTTGACGCGCTCCTGGCGCTGGACGCGGAGGGCGAGGCCGAGCGCGAGTGCCAGCGGATAGAGGCCGAAGGGGCGGAGTGGCCGCACAGCTTTCGCCTGCTCCTCGTCGTGCTGGACGAGCCGCGCAACGGGTGGACGCAGCGCTGGCTGACGGACGCCGAATGGCGCTTTCAGGGGAAGTATGACCGCTTGCCCCAGGGTTCCCCCGCCGCCGGGTTTGACCGCTGGGTGACCGTGCAGCTCTGGACGGACGCCCCTCCCGCCCTGGAGACCGTGCGCGGTGAGGTGCGCGCGGCCGTTTGGCGAGCGGCCTGGCAGGCCCGGCACGGCCTTCCCGTCACCCTGCGGCAGATGCTCGTACAGGAGGGCGGGGCGGCGCGGTTTGCTGGAGAGAAGCCGTTCCTCGATCCGGAGGAGCTCGCCTATACCCGCGCCGTTTTGATGCCCCTGCTGGACTCTGACCACTGGCCCACCTGCTTTGCGGCCCTGTACGGTGACGACGCGGCGCGGACAGTGGGGTTTTCGGCCTTGGGGCTATGCCACCGAGCCGGGTTTGGGCTGGCGCTTGCCCAGGGCACCGAGCTGTAGCGCGGCGCGAACGGCCTCACCCTCACGGTCTCCCTGCGCGCCACCTGCTAAGCTCCCCGGCGGTATGACGGGCGAACGGGTTCTGTGTGCGATGTCGGGCGGGGTGGATTCCAGCGTGACGGCGGCGCTGCTCAAAGACGCGGGGTATCAGGTGATCGGCGCGATGATGCGTTTCTGGCCTGATGACAAGCGCGCCGATACCTTTGACACCTGCTGCTCGCCCGACGCCGCCTACGAGGCCCGCCGGGTGGCAGAACAGGTGGGCGTGCCCTTTTATCTGCTTGACTACCGCGAACAGTTCCAGCGACACATCGTCGGCCCCTTCCTCGCCGAGTACGCCCGGGGCCGCACGCCCAACCCCTGCGTGAACTGCAACACGAGGGTGAAGTTTGACGAACTGGTGAAAAAGGCGAAGATGCTGGGCTGCCGTTACGTGGCGACCGGGCATTACGTGAAGCGGGTGGAACGCGAGGACGGTACCGTCGAGTTCCACCGGGGCGACGATCCCCGCAAGGACCAGACCTATTTTCTGTGGGGGACGCCGCGTGAGGCGCTGCCCTTCATCCTCTTTCCGGTGGGCGAGCTGGAAAAGCCCCGCGTCCGCGAGATTGCCGCAGAAAAGGGCCTCCTGACCGCTCGCAAGCCGGAAAGCCAGAACATCTGCTTCGTGCCCGGCAAGGTGCAGGACTTCGTGGCCGAACACCTCCCACAGAGTCAGGGCTTCATCCGCGAGGTTCGCACGGGCGAGATCGTCGGTGAGCACCTGGGCACCCAGTTCTACACCCTGGGCCAGAAAAAGGGCCTGGGCCTGTACCGGTCGCACCGCGTCCGCCACGTCGTCCACCTCGACCCCGAGACGAACACCGTCTGGGTGGGTGACTACGAGGACTGCCTGTGGACCGGCTTGAAGGCGGAAGGGGCCAATTACCTCCTCGACCTTGCCGAGCTGCCGCAGGAGGTGGAGGTGCAGGTGCGCTACCGCACAAAGCCGGTCAAAGCCACCCTCGTGCGCGCCGACGAGCACGGCTTTGAGCTGGAGTTCGAGGAACCGCAGTTCGCCGTTGCGCCGGGGCAGAGCGCGGTGCTGTACGCCGGAACGCGGCTGCTGGGTGGGGGGCTGATCGCGGATCACGCGCGGACGTTGCCCATGGCCAAAGACGCGCGGCCTGCTGTTGTCTCCCCTTGAGTCTAATACTTCTGCCCGGGTTCTACTCGCCCTGCGGGTTCCCTTCCCGCCGCCATCGCCTCCACAAAGGCCCGGGTGTATTCGGCGCCCCGGGCGATGAGGTCCCGGGTGGAACTGGCGATATGAGGCGTGATGAGCACGTTGGGTTGCTGCCAGAGGGGATGATCCTCAGGAAGCGGCTCCGGGTCTGTGACGTCGAGCACGGCTCCTCCTAGGTGTCCGGAGTCGAGCGCGGCGAGCAGGGCCCCGGTGTCTATCAGGCTGCCCCGCCCCTGGTTGGACAGCCACGCGCCGGGCTTGAGTCGGGCGAGGACGTCGGCGTTGACGATGCCCTGCGTCTCGGGGGTGCTGGGCAGCAGCAGCACCACCCAGTCCGCTTCTGCAAGCGCCGCGTCCCGTTCGGCTGCGGGAGTACGGGACCGAAGGCCCGTCACCCTCGCGTGAAAGGGCCGCAGGAGGTCTTCCAGAATCTTTCCGATGTGCCCGTATCCCCAGATCACCACGTCCGCGCCGTCCAGCGTGCCTAGGTTGAGGGTGCGCTGCCAACGGCCCTGCTGCTGGGCGTCGCGGAAGCGGTGGAGGCCCCGTTCGGCAGCGAGCATTCCGGCGAGGGTATGGACGGCCACCGCGCGGTCATGGAGACGGTGCGCGTTGTAGAGGGTGACGCCCTGCGGCAGCCGCCCGGCCACATGGTCGATCCCCGCTGTCAGGGTGAGCACCCACTTCACGCCGGGCCAGGTCAGCAACCGGTCACGCAGCGGGGCTGGGGCGAGCCACAGCACTGCACCCTCGGCTTCGCCCTCCGGTAACTGGCTCTCGCTGTAGAACGCGAACTCCACCCCTTCCACCCGCAGGGTGCGGAATTCTTTCAGGTCAGGCACCAGCACGCGCACTTTCCCACTCTCCTCTCGTGATCTCCATATGAATGTCGGTGCGGCCTGGCCGCTCGGTGCGGCCCACCTCGCGGAAGCCACACGCCAAAAAGGCCCGCTGGGCACGGCGGTTGTGCCCGAAGGTGGTGAGGCGCACGCGGGAAAGCGGAGTGTCCCGTTGCTGAAATGCCCACGCCAGCAGCGCCATCACGGCCTCGCGCCCATAGCCCTGCCCCCACAGGGCGCGCACGCCGATCATCACGCCCAGGGTGCCGACGGTGGGCGTGAGCGGGGGAGGGGGCCGCAGGTCGTACAGCTCGGCGCTTCCAATCAGGTGGCCGCGCTCGTCCAGCACGCCGAAGCCCGCGCGCTCGCCCGTGCCTTCCTCCTCCAGCATCACGCGGCGAAAGAGCCATTCGGGGAGCCGGATGGGCTTGGCGTCATTCCAGTCGGCGAGCTCGCGGTCGCGGAAGAAGCGGTAGAGGGTGTGCCACTCGGCGGGCGTGAATTCCGGGACGGGCTTGAGGGTGACGCGGCCCCACGAAACGCCTGTGCCTTCTGCCGCCATGCGCGTCAGTCTAGCCCCCCAGCTTCTAGAGCCTGGCGGCGCAGGGGCCCCAGCGCCCGCGTCACGTCCCGCGTGAGCCGTTCGAGGTGAAAGGCATCTCCCGAAGCCCGCTGCACCGTGCCGTCCTCATCCACGACGAGGAGGGCCAGCACCTGCCCTCCGGCGTGGCGCACAAAGATGCCGGGGTGGCCAGCGAGAGCGGCCTGATCTTCGGCGGAAAGGACGGCCCAAGCCTGATCGTCACGTGTCAGGCCGAGGTGCGCCGTAGGAAGGGTCCGAGCGCTCAGCTCACCCTCCAGCCATTCCAGCGCCCCGGGACGTCCCCCAATGATTCCCTGCTCGATGTGGGGCCGGGCCAGGTTGTAGCGGATCCTGCGCCCATCGCGCCGCCGCAGGTCGCCCCCTGCGGCCCGCACAAGCGCGTGTCCCGCCGCGATGTCCCACTCGCTGCGCGGGCTCATCGTGAAGGTCACGTCCGCCTCGCCCGCCGCAATGCGCGCGAGCTTGAGGGCGACGCTTCCACTGGGCACCATGCCGGGAAGGTCGTGGCGGTGCAGTTCTCGCTGGAACTCAGTGTCCGACACGCTGACCACGTATTCCGCGCGGTCGCTGAAGCCCGCCGGCGCGCCGTTCTTTGTGACTCCCTCGCCGACCACGCCCACGAACAGCTCGTCCGTCGCGGGCGCATAGACCACTCCGAGGACTGGCTCCCCCCCCACCGCCAGGCCGATGGAGACGGCGTAGTCAGGGCTACCGCTCGCGTACTCTTTGGTGCCGTCAATGGGGTCGACGATCCACACCCGCTCCACGTCGAGCCGCCCAGCGTCGTCGGCCGCCTCCTCGCTGAGCAGGCCATCCCCCGGAAAAGCTGCCCTGAGCCCCGCCAGAATCAGGTCAGACGCCTCGCGGTCGGCGGCGGTTACGGGATCGTCCGCGGACGTCTTGTGTTCGACGGTCAGGCCGCGCGTCAGATGCAAGCGCAGCAACTCACCCGCCTCCAGGGCGAGGCGGGTGGCCACATTCCGTTCGGGCTCCAGCGTCATGCTTCCGAGGATACTCGCGTCCTGCTGCGCCCTATGCCATGTTCTTCCAGAGGCGCAAGCGCCGCGGGGCCAAAAAACCCGCTGAGCGGGCGGCGCCTCAATCCTGCTCTTCGGTGCCCGGCAGCGGCGTGGTGCGGGGAGGGCCGCCGTCGATGCCGCCCGAGCCGCCGATGCGGGGACCCTTGACCTCGCCGCCCGCGTCGTGGCTGGGGTCGGCCAGCCGGGCGGCGCCGCCGGGGGTGTCGGGGGTGATCACGCTGAAGTCCGAGAAACTGCCGGGCACGCCGTCATCAAAGCTGGGCTCATCGTTGACGTTGTTGGGAACAAAGTCGTCGCCGTAGGCCATCGCGTTATCCAGCATCTCTACCCGCAGGGACGGGTCGATGCCGTCATCGTAGGCGAGGCCTGTGCCCGCCAGAGCGTCACTGCCGACCCGGTCTGCCCCTCCGCTGACGTCGCCGGACACCGGGAGGTCATCCGCGTCGAGTTCCGCTGCATAGATCTCGTGGGCGCTAGACTGGGTGTCTTGCTGCTCCGGATGGTCGTCGCGCGGCCGCGAGTAGTCGACCGTCTGGGGTGTATCCGGCGTATCGGCGCGGTCTTTGGCGTCGTCGTTGGGCATCTTCGTCATGGGACTCCTCTCGGGGGCACGCCCCTCTCTGTGCCCGGATTAGACGGGGTCGCGGCGCAACACCGATGAAAGCTTCGTTGGTGTCTCCCTTATGCATCTGCCCAGGCCGCTCCTCATCATGACCCCAGCAGGAGGAACACCGATGGCAGATGAAATTCAGGTGACGGCAGAGGGCTACCAGCGGCTTCAGGAGACGCTGCAAAAGGAACGGCAACGCCTGGAGGACGCGGTGGCGAGTATGGCGGCCACCCTCGACGACGCGCGTGATTTGGAAGATCGCAGCCTGGAAGCGGCGCAGATCGACCTTCCCAGCATGGAAGCCCGCATTGTGGAGCTGGAAGACGTGCTTGCCCGCGCCGTGATCGTGGACACGCCGCAGAACCAGGATGAAGTGAGGCTGGGGTCCGTTGTGGTGTTGCAGGACGAGCAGCATCACCGGGAACTGCGGGTCCAACTGGTCAGCGCCGTGGAGGTAGACGCGCTGGCGGAGGGGGCCACGCAGGTCAGCGAGGACAGCCCGGTGGGGCAAGCTCTCCTTGGTCGGCGCGTGGGGGACACGTTCGAGGTGGAGGTCGGTGCGGGCCGCGCCCGCTACACCGTGAAGGGGATTGCTCCTGCCTAGTTCCCCACGTTGACCGCGTTCCTGTGGTCCCGGTACACTGGCCTTTATGAAAGCAGCCCACGTGAACAACGTGAATGACGATCCCAGCTAGGGGACGTCTCGCTGCCTGCTGCGCCCCCGACCCCCAGGAGTCGGGGGTTTTCTCGTCAAAGGAGCCTACTGTGACCACTCAACCCCTCCCGCACCTGAAACGTACCCTGACCCGTGAGCTGCCCGAGGCCGAAGGGCAGACCGTGAAACTCCTCGGCTTTCTGCACGCCCGCCGCGACCTGGGGGGCGTGCAGTTTTTGGTGCTGCGTGACCGCAGTGGGATCGCGCAGGCGGTGGGCGCGGGCCTGGACCTCCCCCTGCCCGAGAGCAGCATCGAGGTTATCGGCAAGGTCAAAGCTCACCCCAAGGCCCCCGGCGGCTATGAGGTGCAGGTTGAGCGCCTGCGCGTGCTCACGCCCGCCACCGAGCCGCCGCCCGTCGAGCTTCCCAAGATGGAATGGAACGTGAACCCGGAAACGCTGCTCGACTACCGGGTGGTGACGGTGCGCGGCCTCAAGGAACGGGCGGTGCTCCGGGTACAGGCCGAACTCGTGGCGGCCTTTCGCGACCACCTGCGTGCGGAGGGCTTTACCGAAATCAGCACGCCCAAGATCGTCTCGGCGGGCGCGGAGGGCGGCGCCAACCTCTTTCCGCTCGACTACTTCGGCCAGCCCGCCTACCTCGCCCAGAGCCCGCAGCTCTACAAGCAGATTCTGGTGGGTGCCTTTGAGCGCGTCTTTGAGGTGGCGCCGGTCTACCGTGCCGAGGAGCACGCCACCAGCCGCCACCTCAACGAGTACCTGTCCCTGGACGTGGAAATGGGGTTCATCGAGTCCGAAGAGGACGTCATGGACCTGGAAAACCGCCTGCTCGCTGCGATCATGGCCCGGCTAAAAGAGCGGGTGCGGCCCGAACTCACCCTCTTGGGGGCGACCCTGCCCGAGGTTCCGGACCGTATTCCCCGCATCACGCTGCTGGAAGCCCGGCGGCTCGTCAGCGAGAAGTACGGCCACACGGTGGGCGGCAAGGACCTCGACCCCGAAGCGGAGCGCCTCCTCAGTCAGCACTACGCCGAGACGGAGGGGAGCGAGTTCGTCTTTGTCACCAAGTACCCGCGCGCCGCTCGGCCCTTCTACACCCACCCCGAGGTCAACCCGGACGGCAGCCTGAACCCCGACCTCACGCGCGGCTTCGACCTCCTCTTTCGCGGCATCGAGATCACCTCGGGCGGCCAGCGCATCCACGAGTACTCCATGCTGATGGATTCCATCGCCCAGTACCGCCTGAACCCCGAGTCGCTTGCCGGCTACACCGAAGTCTTTAAGTACGGAATGCCTCCACACGGCGGCTTTGCCATCGGGGCCGAGCGCCTGACGGCCAAGCTGCTGGGCATCGCCAACGTGCGCTACGCACGTGCCTTTCCGCGCGACCGGCACCGCTTGACGCCGTAAGCAGCTGGGCGCCCCGGCTTTCTGCTATACTCCGCTTTTGGGTGCCCCCGTGAGCCCTGCCCGCGTGCGCTCGAGCGTCGCGCGCGGGTCTGGCCGAAAGAAGCGTCAACCGACGAGCGGCTGGCACGTGGACGGCAAACTTTTCCCGAACAACGCTCAGGAGCCTGACATGTCGTACATCTCCATGAAGCAACTGCTCGAAGCGGGCGTGCACTTCGGGCACGAGACCAAGCGCTGGAACCCCAAGTTCAAGCGCTTCATCTTTGCTGAGCGCAACGGCATCTTCATCATCGACCTGCAAAAGACCCTCAAGCAGATCGACCGCTCCTTTGACTACATCAAGGACCTGGCTGAGCGCGGCGGCGTCATTCTCTTCGTGGGCACCAAGAAGCAGGCGCAGGAGATCGTGGAGCTGGAAGCCCGCCGCACCGGGATGCCCTATGTGACCAGCCGCTGGCTGGGCGGGATGCTGACCAACTTCCGCACCATCCGCACCCGCATCGACCGCCTCAACGAGCTTGACGACATGTTTGAGTCGGGCCGCATCAATGACCGGCCCAAGGCCGAGCGCATCGCGCTGGGCGCCGAGCGTGAGCGGCTGCTGCGCTTTGTGGGCGGCATCCGCAAGATGACCCGTCTTCCGGACGCGATCTTTGTGGTGGACCCCACCAAGGAGGTCATCGCGGTGCAGGAGGCCAACAAGTTGGGCATCCCGGTGATCGCCCTGGCCGATACGGACTCCGACCCGGACGTGATCGACTACATCGTGCCTGGCAACGACGACGCCATCCGCTCCATTCAGCTCATCACGCACCGCATCGGTGACCTGATTGTCGAGGCGCGCGGCGGCGGCGAGGACGTGAGCAGCGACCGCGCCGAGGAGGGGGGCGCCGAGATCGACGCGGCCGAGCAGGGTGAGGAGGACGTCGCCCAGCTCACCAGCAGCCAGGGCCGCAGCTAAGCTCCCAGCTCGACCTTTCGGGGGCGTCCGGCGGAGTTCGGTCCGCCCCTTTCATTCAAGATCCAGCCTTGGAGGTACTCAACATGATGGAATCGATCAAGAAGCTGCGCGAACTGACCGGCGCGGGCATGATGGACGTGAAAAAGGCCCTCAGCGACGCTGGAAACGATGAGGAAAAGGCCATTGCGCTGCTGCGCGAGCGCGGCATCGTCAAGGCGGCCAAAAAGGCCGACCGCGAGGCGAAAGAGGGCCTGGTGCGCTTCGTCGTGGACGGCAAGCGGGCGGCGATGGTCGAGGTGAACAGCGAGACCGACTTTGTGGCGCGCAACTCTGACTTCCAGGCGCTGGTCGAGCAGGTCGCGCAGGCGGCGCTGCGCGCGGGCAGCAACGACGTGGAGGCGCTGCGCAACTTCACCCTGGAAAACGGCGAGACGGTGGCCAACACGGTGGCGGCCGCTGCGGGCAAGATCGGCGAGAACCTTGTTCTGAACCGCGTCGCCTACATCGAGGCGGGCGAAGGCGAGCAGGTGGCCGGGTACGTTCACTCCAACGGCAAGATCGGCGTGCTCGTTCAGCTTGCGGGCGGCACCGAGGCCCAGGCCAAGGACGTGGCCCTGCACGTGGCTGCCGAGCGTCCGCAGTACCTCAGCCGGGAGGAAGTGGACGCGAGCGACCTCGACAAGGAACGCGAGATTCTGACCAACAAGGCGCTCAACGAGGGCAAGCCCCAGCAGATCGTAGAAAAGATCGTCGCGGGCCAGCTTGGCAAGTTCTACGAGGAGCGCGTTTTGCCCGAGCAGCGCTTTGTCAAGGACAACAGCGTGACGGTGGGCCAGTACCTTGGAAACGCCACGGTGCGGCGCTTCGTGCGCTTCGAGGTTGGCGCCTAAGACCCGTGGGGGCGGCCATGCGCCGCCTCTTTTTCGGGCCGCCTTCCTCTCCGTCTACAGCCCAGCGGCCCCGGTCCGCTGGGTTTTTTGTGGCCCTTCCTTCCCCTGAGGTGATGCATGTACAAACGCGTTTTGCTCAAGCTTTCCGGTGAATTTCTGGCAGGGGACTCCGGTTTCGGCATCAACCCCGACACGACGGCGGACCTGGCCCGCCTGATTACCGAGGCCCATGCGGGCACAGGCGTAGAACTCGCCATCGTGATCGGCGGTGGCAACCTCTGGCGCGGCGCGCGCAACGGGCAGGGCATGGACCCTGCCACCGCCGACTACATCGGAATGCTGGGCACCGTGATGAACGCGATGGCTCTTCAGGATGCGATGGAAGCGGCGGGCCAGCCCACGCGCGTGATGACGGCCATCCAGATGGCGGCGGTGGCCGAGCCCTACATCCGCCGCCGGGCGATCCGGCACCTGGAAAAAGGCCGGGTGGTGATTTTCGGCGGAGGAAACGGCGCGCCCTTTTTTACGACCGACACGACCGCGACCCTGCGCGCGCTGGAGATCGGCGCAGATGTGGTGCTTATGGCGAAAAACAAGGTGGACGGCGTGTACGACAGCGATCCGCGCAAGAACCCAGACGCCCGTTGGATCGATACGGCCACCCACCGCGAGGTTGTGGAGCGCCGCTTGGAAGTGATGGACACCACGGCCCTCACCCTCTGCATGGACAAAAACCTTCCCATCGTGGTGTTCGATCTCTTTGAGCCGGGGAATCTGCGCCGCCTCTTTGCCGGCGAGCGGGTCGGCACGCTGATCGCGAGCTGAACGGGCTAGAATCCCACCCAAAGGAGACTTCCTCATGCCAGATATGAAAGCGATTCAGGCGGACGCGCGCGAGCGCATGGGCAAAGCCATCGAGGCGCTGGAGAATAACCTCAGCGTGCTGCGGACCGGGCGCGCGAATCCCGGCATCCTCAGAAAGGTCATGGTCGAGTACTACGGCTCCACCATGCCGATCGATCAGGTGGCGAGCATCACCACGCCGGACGCGCGCACGCTGGTGATCACGCCCTGGGACCGCGGAGCGCTGAACCCGATTGAAAAGGCGATCCGCGACAGCGACCTGGGCCTGAACCCCAACAACAAGGGTGACACCATCTTTATCAGCCTGCCGATGCTGACCGAGGAGCGCCGCCGCGACCTGGTGAAAAACGCCAAGAACTACGCCGAGGAGGCCCGCGTCGCCATTCGCAGCATCCGCAAGCAGGCGCTCGACGAGGTGAAGAAGCTCGAGGGCGTTGGCGACGACGAGATCAAGCGTGCCGAGACCGAGGTGCAGAAAATCACCGACGAGTACATCCGGCGTGTTGACGATACCCTCCACAAGAAGGAGCAGGAAATTCTCGGGTGAGGCGGCTGGCCTCCAGACAAAGTGACCGCCGGGGCCTCCGGCGGCACGTTCTTATGGGTACGGGGCTGGGCGCCGGTCGCCCGCGGCCAGTCCTTTGCAGGAGCTGCCCGTGGAGTCTCTGAGCACGCGTGTCCTCACTTCGGTGGTGGGCTTTGGCATCATCAGCGTGGTCGTGTGGCTGGGGTGGATGGCGATGCTGCCCCTGCTCGTGCTTGTCGCGGTGATGGGCCTCTTTGAGTACATTCGTATGCTGGACCGCAACGACATCGACGTGCGGCGCATCTCGCTGGGGGTGTTCGGGGCGGCGATCATCGTGGCGAGCCTGCCCATGATTCCCGCAGCGCCCTGGCCGGGCGGCTCATGGCGGGAGGTGGTGCTCACGGTCGCGCTGGGGTACCTGCTGGTGATCGAGGTGATTCGCCCCGGTGAGCGGCCGCTGGAACGGGTCGTGTACTCGCTCTTTGGGCTGCTGTACATTCCTTGGCTCTTGGGCTACTTCCTGATGCTGCGCTACACGCCGGACGCGACGCAGGGCCTGCTGTATTTCGCGCTGCCGCTGCTCGCCACCTTTGCGGCGGACATCGGTGGGTACTTCGGCGGCCACTTTTTCGGCCGGCGGAAGCTCGCGCCGGAGATCAGCCCCGGCAAGACGGTGGAAGGGGCTATCGGCGGCTTTGCCTTCAGCTTCCTGACGGTGCTTGTCCTCTCGCAGCTCACCCACATCTGGTCTCCGCTGGAGGCCCTGCTGTACTCCATTCTGGTGGCCAGCGCCTCACAGCTTGGTGACCTGGCCGAAAGCCTGCTGAAACGTGCCCTGAGGACCAAGGACAGCGGCACGAGTCTCCCGGGCCACGGCGGCTTTCTCGACCGACTTGACAGCCTGCTCTTTGCGGTACCGGCGACGTACCTGTTTTTGAACATCAGCGTGTTTACGCGCTAGCGCTGTTTCTCCAGGCCCTCACCGCGGGCCACTGACAGGGCCCTTCCCCATGCGCCATCCTGTCTTTTGTGAGACTGACGGTTCTGGGCAGTACGGGCAGCATCGGCACGCAGGCGCTTGACGTGGCGCGCGAGCGGAGCTGGGAGGTCGGGGCACTGGCGGCAGGACGGAACCTCGACGTGCTGGAGGCGCAGGTGCGCGAGTTCCGGCCCGAGGTGGTGAGCGTGGCGCCGGAAGTGTTCGCACAGGCGCGGGACCGGCTGGCAGGCGTGCGTGTGATTGCCGACCCGCTGGAAGTCGCGGTCCTGCCTGCGGACGTGGTGGTGAATGCCATGAGCGGTCTGCCGGGGCTTCTCCCAACGCGGGCGGCCCTGGAGGCGGGGCGGGCGGTGGCCCTCGCGACAAAGGAGGCGATGGTCACGGCGGCGGATCTCATCTGGGGGGCAGCGGCGCGGGGTGGTGGCCGCCTGGTGCCGGTGGACTCCGAGCATACCGGCGTGTACCAGTGCCTGACCGGAGAGCACCTGGGGGACGTGGCTGAACTCATCCTCACGGCGAGCGGTGGGCCGTTTCGGGATGGCCCGGCGGACTTGAGTGGCGTCACACCCGAGCAGGCGCTGAAGCATCCCTCCTGGAGCATGGGGCCCAAGATTACCGTCGACTCGGCCACGCTGCTCAATAAGGGCCTGGAGGTGATGGAATGCGCCGCGCTCTACGGCCTGCCCCTCTCGCAGGTCGGCGTGGTGATTCACCCGCAGAGCGTGGTGCACGCGGCGGTGCGTTTCCGGGACGGCAGCCTCAAGGGGCAGTTCGGTCCAACCGACATGCGGCTGGCGATCGCGTATGCCATCGATGCCGCCCCCACCGGCATGCGCCACCCCGGCGACGTGCGCGGCGCGCGGCGGGGGCCAGAAGTCGCCGGGCACCTGGGCTGGCTTCTGCGGGGCCGTTGGGAGTTCCGCGAGCCGGACACCGCCCGTTTCCCCTGCCTCGGCCTGGCCTACCGAGCGGGCGAGGCGGGGGGGCTGCTGCCCACGGCGCTGAACGCCGCGGATGAGGTGGCCGTGCCTGCCTTTCTGGCCGGAAGAATCGGTTTTCTGGATATTCCCCGGCTGATCGAGCGCGTGCTTGACGAGACGCCGCCTGGGCCCCTGACCTGGGACACCCTCGCGCAGACAGCGGCTTGGGCAACGGCACGAGCACGGGAACTCGTCGCGGCGGGGGTGCGGGCGTGAATCTCTTCCAGAGCATCGCGGCGGCCCTGACTCCGGCGGGCCTTTTGTGGACGCTCCTTATCATCGGAGTGGCGACCTTCCTGCACGAGCTGGCGCACTACGCCCTCGCGCGGTGGCAGGGTGTGGCGGTGAAGTCCTTTAGCGTGGGGATGGGGCCGGTGCTTCTGAAAAGGTCGTGGCGCGGGACCGAGTGGCGGCTTTCCCTGCTGCCCATCGGCGGTTACGTGGAGATCGACGGGATGGCCCCCGAGGAGGGACCGGGGGGCGTGCTGCGGCAGCCCACCCGCGGTTTTGCGGCGCTGTCCGCCCCCGGCAAGATCGCCGTGCTGCTCGCCGGGCCGCTGACCAACCTGCTGCTCGCCCTGGGGCTGATGACCGTCAACTTCGCGGCACAGGGCATTCCGGCTCCCGACCGCGCCCGCATCGAGGCCGTGCTGCCCCATTCGCGGGCGCAGGCGCTCGGGCTGCAAGCAGGGGACGTGATCACCGCGCTGAACGGCCGGGACATTCCCGACACGTACACGGTGAACGGGCAGACCCGGGCGGGCTGGGAGAGCGTACGAGACGTGCTCGCAACAGACGGCCGCAAGACGCTGACGGTGGAGCGAAACGGCGTGGTCCGCACCGTCACTTTTGACTGGCAAGCCCGCGTCAACGGCATTGGGCAGCGGCTGGGGATCCAGTATGGCCCGGACGTTCAGCCTGCTCGCCTTCCCACGGCCTTCCTCACCTCCCTGCAGACGACCGCCGAGGCTGTGCCGCAACTCCTGCGGGCGTTCGGAGGGCTCTTCGCCCGCTTTTTGACACTGGACCTCTCGCCGGACCAGAACGTGAGTGGTCCCATCGGCACCGCGGAGATCGTGAGCCGCGCCGCTGCCCTGAGTCCCTGGGCGCTCGTGCAGGTCGCTCTCCTGCTCAACCTCTCCCTGGCCTTTTTCAACCTGCTTCCGATTCCCGGCCTCGACGGTGGCCGCATCCTGCTCGTCCTCGTGGGGGCGCTGCGCGGCCGTCCCCTGACGCTCGCGCAGGAACAGGCCATCAACCTGGCGGGCTTCGCGTTCGTGCTGCTGCTGATGGTGTTCGTGGTGGTGCGTGACGTGAGCCGGTTTTTGGAGCGGGGCTAGTGCCGCCTGCCTCCCCCTGAAGTACCATGGGCCCGATGCAGCAGGCACAGGCACGCGTGGCGGTCGTGATTCCCGCGTTCAACGAGGAGGAGACGGTCGGGGACGTGGTGCGGGTGGCGCGCGGGGTGACGCCCGACGTGGTGGTCACGAGTGACGGAAGCCAGGACCGCACCGCCGAGGTGGCGCGGGAGGCCGGGGCGCGCGTCGTCGAACTGCGAGAGAACGTGGGCAAGGGACCGGCCCTCAAGGCCGCGCTGGAGGCCACCGCTGCCGAGTTTGTGGTCATGCTGGACGCAGACCTGGTGGGCCTGACGCATGAGCACCTTGAGCGGCTGCTGCGGCCGGTGCTGACCGGAGAGCTGGATATGGCGATCGGCGTGTTTGAGGGCGGGGGCTTTGCGAGCGACTGGGGCAACAAGCTCACGCCACACCTTAGCGGGCAGCGGGCCTGTCGCCGCGACTGGCTGCTCTCGGTGCCCCGGCTGGACCGGGAGCGCTGGCCCGAGCTGCCCATCACAGACCACCTGCGCGAGACCGGCGCGCGCTGGGGCTACGTGGAGCTTGGTCAGCTTCGGCAGGTGCTCAAGGAGACCAAGCGCGGTTTCTGGAAGGGGGCGCGCGCCCGCACCCGCATGTACGCGGACCTGCTCACGTACTGGCGGCGCAAACGGCGTGGGAAAGAGTGACCTGACCGGACAGCCCGGCAGGAACGGTGGGAAGGGCGTGCTACGGTGGGCCGCATGACTGGTCAGTCCGCCCCCGTGACGCCCGCCCCCCTCTTTGAACAGGCCGCCATCGCCGGCGTCGGATTGATCGGGGGAAGCGTGGCGCTGGGGCTGCGGCAACGGTTCCTGGCGCGGCGGGTGATCGGGTATGACGCCAGCATCGAGGTGCTGCGTGAGGCCGAGGCCCTCGGGGTGGTGGACGAGGTGCGGGCTACTCCGGGCGAGTGGCTGCGGGCGTGTGACCTGGTGGTGCTGGCCGCGCCGATGCGGGCGCTTGCGCCCCTGGCCCGCGCGCTGGCTCCCTATCTCTCTCCAGCCGCTCTGGTGACGGACGTGGGCAGCGTCAAAGCCGGGATCGCCGCCGAACTGGAGGCGCTGGGGGTGCGCAACTTCGTTCCGGGGCATCCGATGGCGGGCAGCGAGCGGGGCGGAGTGGCGCATGCCCGCGCCGCCCTGCTGGAGAATGCGGTTTGGGTGCTGACGCCCACCGAACACACCCCCCTGACGGCCCTGAGCCGGGCACGCACCCTGGTCGAGCAGCTTGGCGCGGCCCCGGTGGTCATGCCGCCCGACGCCCATGACAGCCTGGTTGCGACGGTGAGTCATCTGCCCTACCTGGCCAGCCTGGCCCTCACGCATCTGGTGGCCCGCGACGAGCGTCTCAGTCTGCTCGCCGCCGGGGGCTTTCGCGATCTGACGCGTGTGGCAAGCGGTGATCCCCGGATGAGCTGCGATATGGTGATGGAAAACCGGCAGGCGCTTCGCGACGCGCTCGCCCGTTTTCGGCGACAGCTGGAGCGGCTGGAAGCGGACCTGGACTGCCCGGAGGAGCTGTTGGCCGCCGCTCAGGAGGGCAAACGCACCCGCGATAGCCTGCCGGTCGTCAAGCGCAGCCTGCTGCCCCCGAGACACGACCTGGTGGTTGCTGTGCCGGACAAGCCCAACCAGATTGGGGCGGTCACCCAGGCGCTGGGCGAGGCGGGCGTGAACATCAAGGACATCGAGGTGCTGGCCATCCGCGAGGAGGGCGGCGCGATTCGCCTGGGCCTGGAAAGCCCCGAGGACGTGCGCCGCGCGAGCGGAATTCTGTCCGCAGCGGGCTTTGAGGTACGGGGGCGGGGTTGAGGGCAGGACCAACCTCATGCCCGGCGCGGGTAGAGTAGGCCCCGCATGTCCGAAGCGTCCGCTCCTCCCGCCGGTTCCTCCCGCCTGACGGCCATCGACACCTTTCGGGGCCTCACGATCCTGGAGGTTGTGGGGCACCACGCCACCGGGATGGGCCTGCGGCACGCGGAGGTGGGGTCAGCCACGCATGACGTCCTGCTGCTTCTCAACCGAACGCTGCACTTTGCCGTGCCCGCTTTTGTCTTCCTGTCGGCCCTTGTCCTCACCCGCAGCCTGCTCAAAAGGTTTAGACCCGGACGCTACTTCTGGCGGCGGCTCACCCGTGGGGGGTGGCCCTACCTCCTGTGGAGTGCCCTGTACGCGCTGTGGTACGTGTGGACCGGGCAACGCGCTCCGGAGACGCTGACGGATCCGGAACGCTGGCGCGACTGGCTCCTGTACGGCAAGGCCAGCTACCACCTGTATTTTCTGTTGGTCGCGCTGGAAGTGTACCTGTTGTTGCCGTTCCTGCTGCCGCTGGCCCGGCGCAGGCCCAGCATCACGGCCGCGCTGCTCGGGGGGCTTCTGGTCCAGCTCGGTCTGTACTCCCTGAACCGAGAGGTGCTGCGCCTGCCCTTTCCGGCCAGCACCGTGCTGTGGTACGCGCTGCCGATCAGCCTGGGGCTGGCGGTCGGGGCGCGGCTGGACGAATTTACGGGGTGGTGGCGCAAGCGGCGCTGGGTTCTTCTCCCACTGTTGGCGCTGGTCTACGCGGCCTATCTGCCCGTTGCGGTCGCGTACGTGCGCGGTACGCCGGTCACGCCGGTCGTGTATAGCGGCCTGAGCTGGACCTTTACGGCGCTGGTCGCCCTGGCGCTGCTGGGCCTGGCGTACCGGCTGGAACGGGGGGCAAGGGCGGGGACCGTGAAGCGCATCATCGCGACGCTGGGTACCGTCAGCCTGCCCATCTATCTGCTGCACCCGGCCTTTCTCCAGGCCCTGGAACGTTTTCGGGCACCCAGCGGGCAGCCGCTCGAACTCGGGCTGACGGTGGCCCTCTACGCGCTCATCGCGCTGGTGCTTCCCGCCCTGATCGGACGACGGCTGCTGGGCCGGCGCCTAGGCCTGCTGCTGTTTGGCCGCTAGTCAGGTCGCTGTCAACCTTGAGGCGCTAGAGTACGGGCCGTTCATGCGCGGCGTCCTTTTTCTCCTGGTGTTCACGCTGCTCGCGGCCCTGCCGGTCCCGGCCCGCGCCGCCGATGTTCCCTTTCCCTTGCCCAAAGAGCCCGATACGGTCCGGCTGGACCGCGTGAGTGGGCCGTCGTTCCTGCGGGTGCCGCCGGCCTGCTACCGCCAGGAGTGCGCGCTGGTGATCGTCTCACACCCCCGCGGACAGACGGCGGAGCGCCTGCACAGCAGCCCGCAGATCGCCGAGCTCGTTCGTGCGCTGCTGGACGTGCCGCTTGCCGTGTTGCTGAGCGATGACGGGGGACCGAACACCTGGGGCAGCCCTGCCGCCCTGGATCAGGTGGCGAGCCTGCGGGATGAGGCGGTCACACACTTCGCCTTTAATGGCCGCACCTACGCCCTGGGCCTGAGCATGGGTGGCCTGCTGGCCCTGCGCAGCGCCCTGCCCGGCAGTCCCTACCCAGTGTCGGGGGTGGCCCTGATCGACGCCTGGGTCGACCTGCGCGCTGCCTGGGGGACCAGCGGCCAACGCCGCGCCGAGATCGGCGCCGCGTACGGCCTGACGGGGGAACCCGACCCGAGCCTCAATCCCCTCGCTGGGGCGGAGGCGGCTCCCCCGCTTCCCCTCCTCGTGCTCGCCAGCCCGGAAGACACCACGGTGCCCGCGCGCAGCAACGCCGAACGTCTGTTCGTGCGGGCCGAACCCCACGTCAGCGAGTTTGTGAAGATGAGTGGGCCGCACCTGGGCGGGAACCGGTTCTCGCCGGCCACGGCCCAGCACCTCGCGAGCTTCTTTCGGCGTTTAGAAGCCCGGGCGGCAGAGCAGGCCCGCCGGCGGTAGGAGGATGGTCCCCGTTCGCCAAACCGCAATCCTTCCCGCCGTCTCTCTTCGCGAAGCGGCGTAGCGTGTGGGGCGTGAAGGGAGCTGATCTGTGGGCACTGGCGTGGCGCGGCCTGTTGCGGCGGCCGGTGCGAACGCTGCTGACTGCGCTCGGCATCACGGTGGCGGTCGCCAGCATGGTGGTGTTTTTGTCGTTGGGCGAGGGCATCCGCAAGGTGTTTACCTCTGAGCTCGGTGGCCTCGGGCCGGACGTGCAGGTGAGCCTCAACGGTCTCACGCAGGGCTTTACCCCGCAGCCCAACCTGCCGGAATCGACGGCGAAAGACATTCAGGCTCTGGCCCAGGAACTGGGGATTCAGTCGGTGACGCCGGTGGTGATGAGCGTGCGGGGAAGCCTGGACGTCACGCAGAGCGTGATTCTGTATGGCCTTCCCGCCGCTCAGGGTGTCGCGGCCATCTTTCCGCAGGTGCGCCCCGAAGTGGGACGGCTGCTCACGGCCGAGGACGAGGGCCGGGAGGTGGCGCTGGTCGGAGCCAAAGCCGCCCAAAACCTGCATCTCAAGGTGGGCTCGGTCCTGAACCTGAACCGGCGCTCCCGAGTGAAGGTGGTGGGTGTGCTTGCGCCGGAATCGGGGTTGGTGGATAACTTCATCTTCCTGCCAATTCGTACCCTGCAGGTGGCCGAGGGCGCTCAGGGACGGGTATCGCTCATCGCTGTGAAGCTCGCCGACCCGCGAAATGCCGCGCGGGCGGCCGATGTGCTCTCGCAACGGTTGAATGTGGAGGCGCAGACGCAGTCGGAACTGCTCGCCTTTATCGACCGGGCGCTGAGGATCAGTGACGCTGTGCGCTTCGGCATCAGCCTGATCGCGCTGATCGTGGGGGGGTTGGCGGTGGCGAACACGGTGATGATGGGCGTCTTCGAGCGCACCCGCGAATTCGGAACGCTGCGGGCCATGGGAGCGCGGCCCGCGTTGGTGCGTCGGCTGGTGCTGACCGAATCGCTGCTGCTGGCGCTGGCAGGCGGAATGGGGGGGCTTTTGCTGGGGCTGCTGGGTATCTGGGGTGTCAACGCGTACACGCAGCGCCTCGCGGGGATCGACGCCGCTGCCCTGACGCCCCGACTGACGCTGCTGGCTCTGGGCATCAGCCTGCTCTTGGGCCTCTTGTCGGGGTTGCTCCCCGCGCGCAGTGCGAGCCGCCTCCAGATCACCGAGGCACTGGGACGGATCTGATGCCGCGCACTTCCATTCTGCACGTGGAGAACCTCTCACGCGTCTACCCCAGCGGGGAGGGCACGGTCACGGCCCTGTCTGCCTTCACCCACGCCTTTGCGCCCGGTCTGACGGCGGTGGTTGGCCCCTCGGGCAGCGGCAAGAGCACGCTGCTCAATCTGCTGGCCGGCTTTGACCGGCCCACGACGGGGCGCGTCGTCGTGGACGGCACAGACCTGCACGCGCTGCCCGAGGCGGTGCGGGCGGACTTCCGGCTGGCCCACTACGGCTTTGTGTTCCAAAACCACAACCTGATGCCTATTTTGACGGCTCAGGAGAATGTCGAATTGCCCCTGATGCTGGCCGGGCGGCCCCGGCGCGAGCGGCGTGAGCGGGCCCGAGCACTGCTCAACAGCGTGGGGCTTGCTGGCCGCGCCTCACACCTGCCCTCGCAACTCTCGGGCGGGGAGGCCCAGCGGGTCGCCATCGCCCGCGCCCTGGCGCATGACCCGCGGGTACTGCTCGCCGACGAACCCACCGGAAACCTCGATACACACACCGGCAGGCGGGTCCTCGACCTGCTGACCAGGCCAGCCCGGGAGGGCCGCACCGTCATTCTCATCACCCATGACCGGGACGTAGCGGCGCTTGCTGACCACACCTTGCAGGTCCGGGACGGAGTGGTGACCGGCGCCGTCCACCAGGAATGAGGCCCTCTCCTGCTTTCCGGAGCTTAGCGAATGCTGGCTTGTGGGTCACGCAGCCACATGGTTCGCCCCCGAGCATCCTTGAGGCTCACCACGACCTGCACGCCTTCGCCGGAGCGCAGGCCACGGGCCGCGCCGCTGCCCAGGCTCTGCAGGCAGGTCGGCCCGCCGCAGCTGAGGGCGCGGGTGGACGCTGCCCGCCAAACGCCGTCTTCGGTCACCACGTAGACGCCCGTCACGCTGAGGGACGGCACCGGCGCACGGCTGGCCTGGACCCGCACCCGCACCTGAAAGCGGTCCCCCTCCAGCACGGGTGCCGCATCGGCCTTGAGGCTGCGGCCCTCCACCTGAAGGGCGGTGGGCGCACCCAGCAGGTCTCCGGCCAAAGGGGTGGGTGGCGCGGCCATGTTGCCGCAGGCGCTCAGCAGGGCCGCGGCAAGCGGCAGGAACCACGCACGTCTCATGAGGACAGGGTAACCCAAAAACACCCGGGCAGAAGCGGTCCGACTGACAATGCGGTGTGAGACGGGGCTCGGCAAGACCGGCGGCCTCACCAGGACAGGTCGGGCACCGTCACCACCCGGTCGGCTGGCAGGTCCGTCAGCAGCGTGTAGGTGATGGTGTAGGTGCCAGGGATGACGCGCGTGAGGACGATGGTGTCCCCGTCGACCCGCGGCGAGACGCCCGCCAGACTGGGACCCTGGACGTTCAGAGGGCCGCGCACGGCAGGAGTGCCGCCCCCCACAGGCAGGGGATCAAACAGGCGGACATGTTCCAGGGTGCTGTCTACCGTGAGGGCCAGGGTGACGGTATAGCCCTGTGGCGCGGGGTCCGCGTTTTTGCTCAGGGTCGCGCGCGCGCCGCTCTGCACAGTGCGGGTCACCGTCGCGCCGCCGGGCTGACGCACGCGGACCTGTCCCGTGGCGTGCAGGTCGAGGGGATCAAGAATCGCCTCGGCGGTGTCTGTGCGGCAGACCCGGACGGGCACTTTCAGGCGCAGGGGCAGGCTGCTGCTGAATTCACCCGGCACGTCGAGGGGATAGTCGCTGGTCCAGCCGGTGGGCAGGTTCAGCCTCAGCCGGGCGGGCAGGCGGTACGGGAACTCGGTCTTGGCGGTGGCCGTGAGTTGCGTGACGTCGCAGGCATTCACCGTGTCTGGCGCTGTGACCAGGGTGAGATCCGTACGCACGCGGTATTCCAACGTCACCTTGCCGGTTCCGGCGTCGGGCACGCGGCCGGGCGGGGGGGGCACCACGCTGCTGCCCGGCAGAGCAGAAGGCGTCACCGGGTAGTCACCGGGAGCGAGGGCCACCGTCGCCGGGGTCGTGAGGGTACGGCCCGCGACCTCGAAGGAAACTCCGTGAAGGGGCATCCGCTGATCGCCGTACAGGGCCACGGCCTCTACCGTGAGCTGTCCCTCCGCCGGGCGAGCCACAAAACGGATCTTGTTAAAGCCGGGCTGGTAACGCACCTCGGTGGGCGAGACGACGTTGCCTGTCCCCATGACGATGCTGCTGCCGACCGGCACGTACCCGGCGGGCAGCGTGGGCCGCACCACGCTGTCTCCCACCAGCGTGTAGCTCGCTCCGGGAATGGGCTGGCCCTGGGGATCAACCACCTCCACCAGCAGTTGGTTGGCCAGCTTGAGCTGGGGGGGCGGACTGAAGCCACCCACACGCGCCGTGATCGCCTGCTCTCCCAGCCGAAAGGCGTAGCGAACGGCGTTACTGTACTGCCGGGTGGTGGGGAGCACGCGGAGAAAGACCTGCCACTCCCCGACCAGCTCGGGCGTGACTGTGAAGCGGTCGGTGGCCGCCTGGCCGTCCTCACTGGGCGTGAGGGCGACGCGTGTTCCGTTCGGGAACACCACCCAGGTTTCGGCCTCCCGCGGGCCATCGAGGTCGTAATTCAACAGCGTGACCGTCTGACCGACCCACTCGGCGGGGACATTCAGCCGCGCGGCCAGCAGGGGCGTCTGCTCGGTGTCGCGGGCATTGACGGAAAAGTCACTGGTCTCCAGGCCAAAGGGGGCAGCGGTCCGCAGCGCAAAGGCGTTTTTGCCGTCGCCCCGGCTGGTGACCTTGAGGGTATAGGTGCCCGCCGGCAGCCCCCCCGCGTAGAGGCTTTCCCAGGTGTGCTCGCGGTTGGCGGCGTAGCGCCGCTCGAACACGGTCCCCGCGGGACCAGTTAGGGTAAAGGTCGTTTCAAAGGGCTCGTTTTTCCGGTACAGCTCATCCCCGAAGTACCCCTCTCCCCGGCGACCGTCCACATAGTCCGCGAGGTTAAAGGTGGGGCTATACACCTCTAACCCCAGGGGCTTCCCCGCGTCCTGGGGAGCGACACGGATGGTGTACGTCTCCTGCGCCTGCGGCCACTTCTCGCCCACCGAGACCAGCGGCAGCACGCCACCCGTCTGGGCGAGGGCCGAGCCGAAGAGAGCGGAAGTGCCGAGCAGGGCGGCAAGGAGTCGCGCGGTGCGGGACAGTGCGGGGGAGAGGACGGGTCGCATGGTCACTGCCTGCCAGCATACTGCCCTCCGGCGCGGCCTGCCCGCTACCATGCGGGCGATGCTGGCACGAGCGCAGGCCCTGATCTCCGAATCCGCCCTTTGGGGTAACCTCACGGCCTTGGCTCGGCGGGCCGGGGTCAGGCTGTTGCTGCCCGTCAAGGCCGAAGCCTATGGCCACGGCCTGGAGACCGTGGTTCGTCTCGCAGCGGGCCACCCGGACGTGTGGGGCTTTGCGGTCGCGGTGCCGCGTGAAGCGGCGACCCTGGCCGCCCTGCTTCCGGGCAAACCGGTTCTGCTGCTGACCCCGCCCGCGCCGGAGGAGGTGGGGCCGCTCGCGGACTTGGGGGTGCGCCTTCCCGTCGCGTCGCTGGC
>NZ_JQNI01000002.1:342500-475000 GCF_000745175.1 Deinococcus sp. YIM 77859 | reverse complement strand
CGATTTTCCCCCGCAGGACATCATCTTTGACCCCAACGTACTCACCGTGGCGACCGGCATCGAGGAGCACGACCGCTACGCGCTCGACTTCATCGAGGCGACACGTTGGATCAAGGCGAACCTGCCGGGCGCGCTGGTATCGGGCGGGATCTCCAACGTGTCCTTTTCGTTCCGGGGGAACAACCACGTCCGCGAGGCGATGCACGCGGTCTTCCTGTACCACGCCATTCGTGCTGGGCTGGATATGGGCATTGTGAACGCCGGGATGCTCGCCGTCTACGAGGACATCGAACCGGAGCTGCGGGAGGCGGTGGAGGACGTGATTCTGGCCCGCAGGCCGGACGCGACCGAGCGCCTGATCACTCTGGCCGAGCGGTACAAAGCCGTCAAGCGCGAGGCGAGCGCCCAGAGTGCCTGGCGGGAGTGGCCCGTCGCCGAGCGGCTTAAGCACGCCTTGGTTCACGGGATCACCGAATACGTCGTGGAGGATGCCGAGGAAGCCTACCAGCGTCTCGGCTCGCCGCTCGCCGTGATCGAGGGGCCGCTGATGGACGGCATGAACGTGGTGGGCGACCTGTTTGGAGCTGGAAAGATGTTCCTGCCGCAGGTCGTCAAGTCCGCCCGGGTGATGAAACGCGCGGTGGCGCACCTCACTCCGTACCTCGAAGCGCAGAAGCAAGAAAGCGGCGGCAAGGGCCGGGTGCTCCTTGCCACCGTAAAGGGCGACGTGCACGACATCGGCAAGAACATCGTGGGCGTGGTTCTCGCCTGCAACGGCTACGAGGTCACGGATCTGGGCGTGATGGTTCCTGCGGAAAAGATTCTGGACACCGCGCAGGAGCTAGGAGCGGACGTGATCGGCCTCTCGGGCCTGATTACCCCCTCGCTCGACGAGATGGTGCATGTGGCCCGCGAGATGACCCGCCGGGGCCTACAGACGCCACTCCTGATCGGCGGCGCAACCACCAGCCGCGCCCATACCGCCGTCAAGATCGAGCCCGCCTATCCCGGCCGGGTGATTCATGTGCTCGATGCCAGCCGGGCGGTGGGCGTGGTGGGCGACCTGCTCTCGCAGCCCGGCGCGGTGCAGGAGCGTGTGCGGGAGGAATACGCCGCCCTGCGTGAACGGCACGGCGAGCGCCAGGTTCGCCTCATCCCGCTTGAGCAGGCTCGCGCCCGAGCGCCACGCCTCTCCCCTACCCTGCCACCCCCTCCCCGCGAACTGGGCCGCCACGTCATCGAGCAGCCCCTCAGCGAGCTGCTCGACTACATCGACTGGACGCCCTTCTTCATCGCCTGGGAGATGAAGGGCGTCTACCCGAGCATCCTCACCGATCCGCTGCGGGGAGCAGAAGCCCGCCGCCTCTTCGACGACGCGCAGGCTCTCCTGCGGCGCATCATCCAGGAAGGACTGCTGGAGGCACGCGGCGTGATCGGGCTGTGGCCGGCGCGGCGAGAGGGAGATGACATCGTGGTGGAGGCAGAGCGCACCGCGCGGCTGCACACCCTTCGGCAGCAGCGCGACCAAGCCACCCCCAACACCGCCCTGGCCGACTTTGTGGCCCGGCGGGGCGACCACATCGGGGCCTTTGGGGTCGCCATCCACGGCGCCGAAGAACTCGCCCGCACCTTTGAAGCCCAGCACGACGATTACAGCGCAATTCTGACCAAGGCGGTGGCCGACCGCCTGGCCGAGGCCTTTGCCGAGAAGCTCCACCGTGACGTGCGGGTACGGTACTGGGGCTACGCGCCTGACGAGGCTCTGGACAACAAGGCGCTTATCCAGGAGCGCTACCAGGGCATTCGCCCTGCTCCCGGCTATCCTGCCCAGCCCGACCACACCGAGAAACGCACCCTGTTCAACCTCCTGCACGCGGAGGAAGTCGGCCTCTCGCTCACCGAATCGGGCGCCATGTTCCCCGCCGCTGCCGTTTCAGGCCTGTACTTTGCCCATCCCGAAGCACACTACTTTGCGGTGGGCCGAATCGGGCGCGATCAGGTGGAAGACTACGCAGAGCGCAAGGGCTGGAGCGTCGAGGAAGCCGAGCGCTGGCTGGGGCCCATCCTCGCGTATGACCCGGCCAGGGTGGTGCCGCCCTTTCCGCAGCCCGCTCCCCTGCAACCCGCCGCCGGGAGCGTCCAGTGACGCGCGTTTCCATCGAACTTGTCCCCCGCAGCCGCTCAGGCCTGAGGGCCGAGCTGGAAGTGGTCGCGCAGCACCTGCCGGGCGTCTGCACCGTAAACGTGCCCGACCTCACCCGGTTTTCCACGCGGTCTTGGATCGGCTGCTCCTTTGCGCGGCCCCGTTACCGCGCGATTCCGCACATCCGTGCCGTGGACCTCAACCCCGCCGCCGCCCTGCCGATGGCGGAGGCATTGGAGGCAGCGGGCATCGACGAGGTGCTTATCATCACCGGCGACGCCCCAGCCGACATGAGCGCCCAGGTCTACGACGTGGACGCCGTGCGGGCGATCCGCCGCTTTCGGCGCGAGCTCCCACACCTCCGGGTCTACGCGGGCCTAGACCCCTACCGTCACAGCTTCGCCCGCGAACGCGACTACCTGGAGCGCAAGCTTGACGCGGGCGCGTGCGGGTTTTTTACCCAGCCCTTTTTTGACCTGCGCCTGATGGACGCCTACGCCGACCTCATCCCAGAAGGTGCCGAAGTCTGGTGGGGCGCCACCACCGTCACCAGCGAAGCCACCCTGAACTACTGGCGTGCCCGCAACCACGCCGTTTTCCCCCGCCAGTTCCAGCCCACCTTGGAATGGAACCGCGCCTTTGCCGCCCAAGCGCTTGCCTTCGCCCGCGAGCGCGGCCAGCACATGTACTTTATGCCCGTGAAGGCCGACGTACGGGCGTACCTCGAGGGCATTGTGTAGGGCCGCAGCCGCCCCGAAGGACGGCTGCAACCCGCCGGGGTGGGGCGCACGCGGTTGGCCAGGTGGTTTCAATCCTCAGCCGCCCCGAAGGACGGCTGCAACGGCAACACCTGGGGCGATACGTTCTGGGGCACCGTCGTTTCAATCCTCAGCCGCCCCGAAGGACGGCTGCAACGGGCATCATGGTTCGCCGCAGGAACGGGGTCATTACGTTTCAATCCTCAGCCGCCCCGAAGGACGGCTGCAACCGCCTGCTGCCTCACTGGACGCCTGCTGCCTCACTGGTTTCAATCCTCAGCCGCCCCGAAGGACGGCTGCAACGCGCGAGAATCTGCCATTGCCGCGCCGGATAGTTCCCGGTTTCAATCCTCAGCCGCCCCGAAGGACGGCTGCAACGTGCGAATTCAGCGCCTTTCGTTGGGAGAAGTATGGTTTCAATCCTCAGCCGCCCCGAAGGACGGCTGCAACGTGATTGATGCCGTCGTGCGCGACATGCGCTAGCTCAAAGGCACGTTTCAATCCTCAGCCGCCCCGAAGGACGGCTGCAACATGGGAGTCGAAGTCTCGCTGTACGGGGAACAGTTCGTTTCAATCCTCAGCCGCCCCGAAGGACGGCTGCAACCTGGTGGAAGGGTGCATACCCGTGTTTTCAATTTTGTTTCAATCCTCAGCCGCCCCGAAGGACGGCTGCAACGACATACTCTGCCATATCTGGCATAATTATCTCAGTTTCAATCCTCAGCCGCCCCGAAGGACGGCTGCAACAACTCCAACCGCTAAAGCGGTTGGATTCTCAGGCGTTTCAATCCTCAGCCGCCCCGAAGGACGGCTGCAACCCGGGCGAGGCCTACGAGGTTGAGCGGGACGGCGCGTTTCAATCCTCAGCCGCCCCGAAGGACGGCTGCAACGCTACGATAGCCGCCACTTGGCGGGCAAGCGTGTTTCAATCCTCAGCCGCCCCGAAGGACGGCTGCAACCGCGCGGAGCCGAGGCGTCCATCCTCAGCCGCCCCGGTTTCAATCCTCAGCCGCCCCGAAGGACGGCTGCAACCGCCGCCACTTGAGCGGAGAGCATCTCGCACTCGGCGTTTCAATCCTCAGCCGCCCCGAAGGACGGCTGCAACCCCTCCCCATTTCCCTGGTCCCTCTCAGGAAAGTTTCAATCCTCAGCCGCCCCGAAGGACGGCTGCAACGTGAGTGTGGGGCTGGCGGGAACGCTCACCTATCGTTTCAATCCTCAGCCGCCCCGAAGGACGGCTGCAACATCGAATTCGTAGACAAGTGGGGAATTGACAACGTTTCAATCCTCAGCCGCCCCGAAGGACGGCTGCAACCCGAGAAGTTGAAGGCGATTGAAAGCGGGTATAAGTTTCAATCCTCAGCCGCCCCGAAGGACGGCTGCAACAAAGAGTTCTCTATCCCTCTCGAAGATCTTGGCGTGTTTCAATCCTCAGCCGCCCCGAAGGACGGCTGCAACACGTTCCCCAGCCTGGACCTGCTGGGCGGCGTCACGGTTTCAATCCTCAGCCGCCCCGAAGGACGGCTGCAACACGGTTGGCCGCGCAGCACGACGGGGTTGTCGGAAATAGAGTTTCAATCCTCAGCCGCCCCGAAGGACGGCTGCAACCCGTGTCGTCCCGCACCTTGCCCGGCTGCATGTTTCAATCCTCAGCCGCCCCGAAGGACGGCTGCAACGCCGGGCCAGGACCGTCTTCACGAACTCGGTGATGTAGTTTCAATCCTCAGCCGCCCCGAAGGACGGCTGCAACGAGGTAGTGCGCGAAGGCTTCCACTTGATTCTCTGCAGTTTCAATCCTCAGCCGCCCCGAAGGACGGCTGCAACCTGGGCAAACAGCTCGGCGGCGGCGCGGACGTTGGAGTTTCAATCCTCAGCCGCCCCGAAGGACGGCTGCAACCCCACACAAGGAGGGTTCTAATGCCCACCCGCAGAGTTTCAATCCTCAGCCGCCCCGAAGGACGGCTGCAACGGGCGGGGCGGTGTTCATGGTCACCAAATATTTGGGTTTCAATCCTCAGCCGCCCCGAAGGACGGCTGCAACGGTTCGCCATCCGGATGCGTCCCAGACGGCTCCCCGCCATCAGTTTGCGCGAACCTCCCCAGAGCTGTCCAGTTTTTGGAGGTGGCCTTGAGGGTCAGTTGTCAAAGATCCCGTCCCAGGGGGACTTTTTGCTTTGCGCGAACCCCCCGGGGTTTTTTCGTCACGTGGGGTTCGCGCAGTCTACTGCTCGCTGTTGTCGATGACCAGTGTCAGGCTCTTTGTCACCTTGCCGTTGGCGGGCACATCTACACGCAGCTCGGCGGAAGCATTCTGGCCCTTGGTCACGCCGTCGATCAGAATGCGGCGACCGTTGACCCGTTCGGTGACTTCGGCACGGACAGGGCGGTCTTTGCTGTTCTCGAAGGCATAGGTCACTCGGTAGGTGCTTCTCAGGACGTTGCCCTGGGGGTTCCGGTCGCTGCTCAGAAGCTGGACGGTTCGCGTGTAGCGAACGTCGGGATCACTGCCTAGGCTGAATTCAATCAGCTCACCCTTTGGGGTCTCAGTCAGAGTGGTTTGTCCAACAATACGGCCCTCCTCGCGCACCGTTAGGCTGCCGCCCGGCAGACGCTGGTCAGCTTTGAGGCGGTAGAAGCGGCTGAGGGTGCCGGAGCTATTCTGGGGCGTGAAGTAGGTGTTCAGGCCCGCATACCGCTCAAACAGCGTCAGCTTGGGCGCCAGAAAGGGCAACGTGACCGTGCTGTTGGCCGGAAGGGTGAAGGGGGTAGAAAGCGCGTAGCGGTACAGGCCGCGCAGCTCGCCAAGCGAGTTGATTTTGGGCGCGGCGTCGGCAGCGGCGGTGGCCTCAACCCGGGCACTCATGTACGGCGCGGGCATCGGCGGTCCCTGTACGTTCACGTCTCCGGCATAGAGTTCGGTCGTCTTGACGTCGTAGGCGAGATCGGCGGTGTTGCGAATATCGGCCAGGGCCGAGAGCTGCGCGCCGCTGGCACTGGCGTCCAGGGTATAGCGCGGTGCCCAGGTCACGGCGCGGGTGAGGTAGGACAGGGTGCCGCTTCCCGGCTGCGGCAGCGTAAAGGTGAGCGTCTGGGTGGGCGCCTGCGGGTTGGGGGGCGGCAGCACGTCGAAGATCAGCTCCTCGAAGCGCACCGTTCGGTAACGGCCCTGCGCGTCCCGCACAAGCAGGTCACGGGCACGAACCAGCGTGACGGGTTCTGCACGGCCGTCCTCCTTGTTCACGTACACCCGTTTGCCCTCCAGCGAGGCCAGCCAGCCTGCCTCCTGCCGCTGCACGGCGCTGCTAAAACGAAGGCCGTCCAGATCCAGGGTGCCGGGAAGAAGGCCCGCCCAGGCGGCCTCGGGCAGCGTGACCGTCAGGGTGGTCCCGGCAGCTCGCACAGGTTCACGCACCTCCGCGAAGCTGGGATAGATCCGGAGGTCGGCGGCCGAGGCGGTTCCCAGGGTGGCCAACAGGGCCAGCGTCACAATGCTCCTCATGAGAGCAGCTTGCCGCCCACGGGCTGATGAAGTGTGAGAGTGGGGCAGTAACCAGCAAAAAGCCCCCGCGCGGGGCAGGGGCCTGATACGGCTGGTCACCTACAGGATGTCGTCACGGATGCAGGCCTTGAAGTGGCCGGGAGCAACTTCGCGCAGTTCCGGCACGACCCGCGCGCAGTCGTCAATGGCGTAGCGGCAACGGGTGCGGAACACGCAGCCCGAAGGCGGGTTGATCGGGCTGGGGATGTCGCCTTCTAGGATGATGCGCTGGCGTTTGACGGTGGGATCAGGCACCGGGGCCGCCGAGAGCAGCGCTTCTGTGTAGGGGTGCTTGGGGTTGTTGTTCAGTTCGCGGCTGGGGGCGATCTCCATCACGCGGCCCAGGTACATCACGATGATCCGGTCACAGATGTACTCCACGACGGCCAGGTCGTGCGCGATAAACAGCACCGTGAGGCCCAGCTCCTCCTGGAGGTCCTGCAGGAGGTTAACCACCTGCGCCTGAATGGACACGTCGAGGGCCGATACCGGCTCGTCCGCCACGATAAAGGAGGGGCTTACCGCCAGGGCGCGCGCGATCCCGATGCGCTGGCGCTGTCCACCCGAAAACTCGTGGGGGTAACGGCGCATGTGTTCGGGCCGCAAGCCCACCTTCTCCAGCAGCTCGGCGATGCGCTCAAGGCGCTCCTTGCCGGGGTGCAGATTGTGAATCTGCATCGCCTCGCCGATGATGTCCGCGACCGTCATGCGGGGGTTAAGAGAGGCAAAGGGATCTTGGAAGATGATCTGCATCTCCCGGCGGTAGTCGCGCATCTGGCTCTTGCTGAGCTTGGTGATGTCGGTCCCGTTAAAGATCACCTGCCCGCCGGTGGGCTCGATGAGGCGCAGGATTGCGCGGCCCGCCGTGGTTTTGCCCGAGCCGGATTCACCCACCAGCCCGACAACCTCGCCACGGCCCAGCTTAAAGGACACGTCATTGACGGCTTTGACGTTCCCCACCACCCGCGAGAGCAGCCCGCCGCGAATCGGAAAGTACTTTTGCAGGTTGTTGACCTCCAGCAGAGGCTCACCCTTGCCGGGCATGACGCGCCCCGCCTGGGGATCTACCGTGGCGACCGTGGTTGTGCTCGTCATGCCGTCACCTCCTGCTGGGCCTGTTCAAACTCCTGCCAGCGGATGCAGCGCGCCGTATGGCCGCCACCGGTATCAAAGAGGGGCGGCACCGCCTCGCGGCAGGCCTCCACCGCAAACTTGCACCGCGGCTCAAAGGAGCAGCCACGCGGCAGGTTAAGGGGGTTGGGCACATTGCCGGGAATGGCTTCTAGGCGGCGTTTGGGCTGCCCGTCCTCGCGTACGTCCAGGCCCGGGCGAGGAATGGAATTCAGGAGCCCCATCGTGTAGGGATGACGGGGCGCTTTAAAAATCTCCACCACGTCGCCTTCCTCGACCACACGCCCGCCGTACATCACCACCACGCGGTCAGCCATCTCCGCCACCACGCCAAGGTTGTGTGTAATAAAGAGGATGCTCATGCCGATTTCCTTCTGGAGCTTGCGCATCAGGTCCAGAATCTGGGCCTGAATGGTCACGTCCAGCGCCGTGGTGGGCTCATCGGCAATGAGCAGGGCCGGGTTGCACGAGAGGGCCATGGCGATCATCACGCGCTGGCGCATCCCACCCGACATCTGGTGCGGATACTCGTTCACCCGTTTCTCGGGGGCAGGAATCCCGACCAGCCGCAGCATCTCGGTGGCCACACCCATCGCCTCACGCTTGCTTTTGCCCTGGTGGAGCATCACCGCTTCGGCGATCTGGTCCCCGACCGTATAGACCGGGTTGAGGCTGGTCATGGGCTCCTGAAAGATCATGGAGATGTCGTTGCCACGAATGCGGCGCATCTCGGCCTCGGGGAGGCGCACGATGTCCTTTTGAACGCCGTCCTTGCCGGTAAACAGGATCTCGCCCTCCTCGATCCGGCCCGGCGGCATAGGAATCAGACGCATGATGCTCAGGCTGGTCACGCTCTTGCCCGACCCCGACTCGCCCACCACCGCCAGCGTCTCTCCCTTCTTAATGTGGAAGGTCACGCCGTCCACGCTCTTTACCACGCCGTCATCGGTGTGGAAGTACGTCTTGAGGCCGTTGACGGCCAGCAGCACTTCACCCTGGTGGGTCATTTTTCCTCCGTACGCAACCTATTGCGAAACACGTTCCTGATGATACAGCGCGCACCGTGCCCTACCGGCAAGTTGGGCACGGTGCGGGAGCAGTCTTACTGGCGCTTGCGTGGGTCAAAGGCGTCGCGCAGGCCGTCACCCAGCAGCTGGAAGCACATCACCGTAAACACGATGAAGAAACCGGGAATCAGCACCCAGGGCCGCTGCGTGATGCTGGCAAAGCCGCCCTCCTGCGCCTGGCTCAGCAGGCCGCCCCAGGAGACATAGGGCTCGACCGCGCCGATGCCCAGGAAGCTCAGGCTCGATTCCAGCAGGATGTAGCTTGGAATGGCCAGGCTGAGGGTCACAATCACGTAGGTGGTCATGGTGGGCAGCATGTGCCGCCACATGATGCGCCCGTTGCCAGCGCCCAGCGCCTGCGCCGCCGAGACGAAATCCTGTTCTCGCACGCTGAGGAGTTGTCCGCGCACCACCCGGGCCAGGCCGCCCCAGCCGATAAAGGCCAGCAGACCCAGGATCATATACAGCGCGAAAATTGGATTGATGTCCTGCGGAAACACCGAGCGCAGCAGGATCAAGAGGAAGAGGCTAGGAATCGCCGCAAGCACCTCCACCATGCGCATAATCACCGTATCCACGACGCCGCCGAAGTAGGCCGCCGCCGCCCCCATAAAAAGCCCGATGAGGGTGGTGATCAGCACCGCGCCCACACCGATGGTGAGCGAGATCTGCGAGGCGTACATGGTGCGAGTAAAGAGGTCACGGCCGAGAGCCTCACCCCCAAAGAGGTACACCTTGCAGGCAGGGTTCTCACTGCCGGTCCCAAAGAGATGAATGTTGCCCGGAATAAACCCCAGCAGCC
Organism: Deinococcus sp. YIM 77859; assembly: GCF_000745175.1. NCBI lineage: Bacteria > Thermotogati > Deinococcota > Deinococci > Deinococcales > Deinococcaceae > Deinococcus > Deinococcus sp. YIM 77859. Next base: position 465,561 of record NZ_JQNI01000002.1, on the reverse strand, counting down.
GGTAGGGCTCGCCACGCACGCCAAAGTAGATCGGGCAGCGCGTCTCGGTGGGCCGGTACTCGTTCACAAACGTCTCCATGTTCAGCTGCTGCGCGTACTGGTACACGAAGGGCCGAGTGAACGCGCCCGTTTCGGGGTCACGGAAGTGAATGGGCGTGGGCGGGTGGAACCGGGTAATGTTCGTGGTCGAGTAGCTCGACAGGCTGTCAGGCGCCAGAAAGGGGGCCAGCAGCGCCATGAGGTACAGCAGGATGAGCAGCGTGCCGCCGATCTGCGCGAGGCGGTTCCTGCGGAACTGCGCCCAGGCTACGGCAAATTGCGACTGACCCCGGGCCGGGCGAGTACGGGTCTGGTTTTGTGAAGCCGTTGTCGTCATGGGGGTCTCCTCAGGCCACCTTCACGCGCGGGTCAACGACCGCCAGCAACAGGTCACTGATGGCGTTGCCCACGATGAGCAAAACCGTCGTGATGACTGTGAAGCCCGCGATCAGGTACAGGTCCTGGGTGTTGATCGCCGTGAGCAGCATAGGCGTGATGCCAGGATAGGCAAACACGACCTCAATGAAGCCTGCACCGCTAATCAGGCCGGGCAGCAGGCCGCCGATGCCCGCTACAATGGGCAGGATGCCGTTGCGGAAGGTGTGCTTCCAGATCACGCTGCGCTCACCGACCCCCTTGGCACGCGCCGTGCGGATATAGTCCGAGCGCATGACCTCCAGCATCTGCCCGCGAATCACGCGCGTGAGACCAGCCGCATCGGAAATCGCCAGAACCAGCGCCGGAATGAGCAGGTGTTTGAGAACGTCCCAGATTCGCCCAAGCGTCGAGAGCTGTTCGTAGTTGTTGCTGGTCATGCCGCCGACCGGAATATCCAGGCCCGTCGCATTCCGCACCTGCAGAATGAGGTAGATGGTGATCAGCGCCAGAAAGAAGCTGGGGAAGCCCAACAGAAAGTACAGCACCACGTTGATGGCCTTGTCACCCAACGAGTTTTGGCGAACCGCCCCGTACACGCCTACCGGAATGGCAATCAGGTAAAAGAAAAACAGGTTCAGCAGCACCAGCCACAACGAGTTCAGAACGCGTGGCCAGACCACCTCGAGCACGGGCTGCTGGTATTGGAACGACAAGCCGAAGTCGCCGCGCAGCATGTTCTGCATCCACAGCAGGTACTGCTGCCACACGGGACGGTCCAGGCCAAAATTCCGCTCCAGGTTGGCAACCTGTTCGGGACTGATGTTGGGGTTGAGCCGGGCAGTGGTCAGAAAGTCGCCGGGAGCCAGCTGGATAACAAAAAAGATCAGGACACTGGAGAGCAGCAGGGTCGGGATGGCCTGAACCAGCCGCCGCAGGAGGAAGGGGATCATGAAACGCTCCTGAAGGGTTCACGTGCGTGGGGGGCAGCCCGCTGGTGCGAGCCGCCCCCGAAAAGGACGTGCGGGCGGAAGGTTACTTGATGAAGGTGAGCGCGTTCATCCGAGAGCCGTAGTAGGCGTTCATCAGGTTGCGCGGGTACTCGCCGCCTACGCGCTCATTAAAGGCGACGTGGTAGTTACCGCCCACCAGGTAGATCACGGGCTGGAGTTCACCCTCAGCCTTCATCAGCTGGGCACCGATGGCGCGGCGCTTCGCCGGATCAATCTCGGCGTCACCCTGGTAGTACAGCTTGGTCATCAGGCTTTCTTGCGGCGTCAAGCAGGTGCCCTTGCTGTTGTTGTTGTAGCTGTGCAGGTTGCCGCCGCAGGGCACCACGTTGCTGCCGAAGGGCCAGATGTTGCTGCCGCCCGAAAGCCCCAGCAGAATCGCGTCGAAGGGACGGTCCTCACCCTTGGCGGTAAGCTGGTTGACAAGGTTGTTGAAGTCGATGGGAGTGAAGTTGACCTTCACACCGACCTTCTTGGCCTCGTCCGCAAAGATGCGGCCCAGCTGTTCACGAACGGTGTTGCCCGCGTTGGTGCTGAGGTTGAATTCCAGCACCTTGCCGTTCTTGTCGACCAGGTAGCCCTGGGCGTTCTTCTTGGTATAGCCGAGCTGAGCAAGCAGCTTGCTGGCCTCCGCCAGGTTGTAGGGGTACTTGGGCGCGCTCGCCCCAGCAGCGATCTGCTGCTTGAAGATGGGGTACACGCTGAAGTAGTTCTCCGAGCCCAGACCGCCCAGAGCGAGCTGAATCATGGCCTCACGGTTGGCGATGTGGCTCATGGCGCGGCGGAAGCGCACGTCACGGAAGAGCTTCTGCTTGGCGGGATCGCTGGCCTTGTTCCAGTTGAAGACGATCCACTGGCTGCTGGCCTGCGGGCTGACGTTGGGAAGCAGCGTGGCCTTGAGTTTGCCGCTGTCGATGGCGCGCTTGATCTGCGCGAGGTCATCGGCGTTGCGCGGACCGAAAGCATCGATCTGCCCGGCCAGGAAGGCCGCGAGAGCAGCATTCAGGTCGCTCGTGATGCGGTACGAGTACTGGTCCAGATAGGGCAGCGCGTTGCCGCGGCTGTCCTTGTTCCACTCGCCCCAGTACTTGTTGCGCTCAAACACCGTGCGCTCACCGGCGCGGTAGCTGCTCAGCACCCACATGCCCGGGGAGACGATCTGGTTGGCGGGGGTACCCAGCGTCCACATCTTTTTGATCGCCTCGGCGCCACCCGCGCGGTAGGCCTTGCCGAAGATGTGGTCGGGCCAGGGCGTAAAGGCCATCCGAACATACGCCTGGGAGCTGGCCTGGGGGAAGTCAAACTGCAGGGTGTAGTCGTCGATCTTCTTGATGGTGATGGGCTTCTTGTTCAGGAAGAAGGAGTCGTAGCTGTTGCTGCCGACCTTGTCGTCGGTGTGAATCTTCCAGGTGGTGATCCAGTCGTCCGCCGTGATGGGCTGTCCATCACTGAACTTCATGCCCTGGCGGATCTTGACCACAAAACGCTTGCCGCCGTTGCTGACCGTGGGCTCACCCGCCGCCATGTACGGAATGAGGTCATCGTTCCGAGGATCCTGAATAAACAGGCCCGTTCCTTCGGCCATCGTGTCGGGAACGCTGGTCGCTTCCGCGCTGGTGAAGGGGTTAAAGGTCTTGAAATCCGAGATCGTGTAGTCACGGAACTCACCACCGCGCTTGTTGGCCGTGTTCTGCTCGGCCGTCCAAGCCGCGGGCCAAACGAAGGGGGCGGCGACAGCGGAACCGGCGGTCATCGCCAGGGCAACCAACAGGGCTTTTTTCATGATGCCTCCTGAGTCTGGAACGCCTGACCCACTCCGACCCCAGGCAGGAGCGGTCCAAACGAGCTATTTGAGGTTTCCAGCGCCGTCAATATAAAGATGTGCTTAGACCAGGTCAAGAGAGAAGTTACAGTTCTGCATCTTCAAACACACCCTATTCACAGCTGAGTCAGCTTTCTTCAGCCCCCTGAGCTCCAAAGAGACAACACGGCTGCCCCGCAGGCAGGGCAGCCGAGGTGAGGAAAGCGGAACGCCTACGACACGACGTTCATCAGCAGGGCCAGCAGCATGAAGAGGCCGCCCAGCACGCTCGTGACGCGTACCAAGCCGCCTTCTACGCCGCGCCCGCCAAGCAGTGAGCCGCCGGAAGCCATGCTGGCGCTCAGACCTGCCTGCTTGGGCACCTGAAGCAGCACAAAGAACACCAGCCCCACGCAGACCAGGGCGAACAGAATGATAAACAGCGTCAGAACCATGCAGTACCTCTGTGGCCCTCTCCAGGGCAGGCTTTGGCGGCGCCGCTGCGGCTGGGTTCCCCTCTACGGCCACCGCCCGTGCAGGCGCACACTAGCACATGGGCCAGAAGAACGCGGGACGTTAGGCGTACTTCAGCAGTTCCATCAGCTCGTCGACAAGTTCCTTTTCGTCACCACGCGCGGCGGCCGTCGCCACGTGCGCTTCGAGGTGACCGCGCAACACCACGCTCGCGGCACCATCAAGCGCCCCCTGCACGGCCTTGATCTGCCGCAGCACGTCCATGCAGTACACATTCGGGTCTTCCAGAGAACGGCGAATGCTTTCGAGGTGCCCGCGGGCAATGGCAAGACGCCGGGCTGCCCGCTTGCGGCTATCCTCGGGCATACAGAGGTGACGGCCCGCAGGGCCGCAGGCTTCCTCCCGGGGGGGAGTATCGGGCAGCGCGGTCGGCGTCTCCTGTGCCATTACGGGTTCGCCACCTGCGCGCCGTAGCCTTCCTCAACCACGGCGGCAATGAGCTGTTTGGGATCGGCATTGCCCTGCACCACCGCCTTTCCTGTCTTCAGGTCCACCTGGGCGTCCGTGACCCCGGGAACGCTTCTGAGGGCCTTGGCTACCCCTGCCTGGCAGTGTCCGCAAGTCATCCCGCTGATGTTCAGTTCGATCTGGCTCATGGTTTCCTCCGCGTTCAGGGTATACCCACCCCCCTAGGGTGTCAATGGACATCCGGAGAAATCCATTCCATAACGGCAACTGGAGAATAGCCTCTTGTCAACCTCCCTCGAGGGGCATATGCTCGGGGCATCCTACCCCCCGTGGGGGGATTGGAAGGAGTGAAGGAATGTCGAAGACCATCGAACTCGGGGTGCAGGGCATGACCTGCGCGAGCTGCGTCGGGAGGGTCGAACGCGGCCTGAAAAAGGTTGAGGGTGTCGAGCAGGCCAGCGTGAATCTCGCCACCGAGCGGGCCACCGTGACCTACGACCCCGCGGTGACCACGCCCCAGGCGCTGCTTGACAAGGTGCGGGACGTGGGCTACGAGCCGGTTGTTCGCCAGATCGAGTTGGGCGTACAGGGCATGACCTGCGCGAGTTGTGTGGGCCGGGTGGAGCGCGCCCTGAAAAAGGTGGACGGCGTGGTGGAGGCCAGCGTGAACCTTGCCACCGAACGGGCCACCGTGCAGTACCTTCCTTCCAGCGTTCGTCCAGGACAACTGAAAGCGGCTATCCGAGAGGCCGGCTATGAGGTTCTCGAAGAGCAGGCGGGCCTCAGCCGCGAGGATCAGGAGCGTGCGGCACGGGAGCACGAGGTGAGGCACCTGCGCCGCCAGGTGCTGTTCAGCGTGGTCTTCGCCCTGCCCCTGCTGCTTCTGGCGATGGTGCCCATGCTGGTTCCCGGCGCCGAAGCCTGGTTGATGGGTACCTTTGGGCACCGCGCGATGACTGCCCTGAACTGGGTGATGCTCGCGCTTGCCGCGCCGATTCAATTCGGCCCGGGCCTGCGCTTCTACCGCCTGGGCTGGAAGAGCCTCAAGAACCGGGCGCCTGACATGAACGCTTTGGTCATGATCGGCACGACGGCCGCGTTTCTGTATTCGCTGGTCGCCACCGTGGCCCCCGGTCTCTTTCCAGCGGGGACCGCACACGTGTACTACGAGGCGTCCGGCGTGGTCATCACCCTGATCCTGCTCGGCAAGTACTTTGAGGCCGTCGCCAAGGGCCGTTCCAGCGAGGCGATGAAGAAGCTGCTGTCCCTGCAAGCCAAGACGGCACGGGTGGTGCGCGCCGGGCAGGAACTCGAAGTGCCCACCGATGAGGTCCTTGTGGGCGACCTGGTTTCTGTTCGTCCCGGCGAAAAGATCCCGGTGGACGGCGAAGTGGTGCAGGGCGCGAGTTTCGTGGACGAGAGCATGCTCACCGGTGAACCCGTTCCCGTCGCCAAACAACCCGGGGCCGGGGTCGTGGGCGGCTCCATCAATGGGAACGGCACGCTGACCTTTCGAGCCACACGCGTTGGTGCGGACACGGCGCTCGCCCAGATTATCCGCCTTGTCGAAACGGCCCAGGGGAGCAAGCCGCCCATCCAGGGCCTCGCGGACCGGGTGGTCGCCGTCTTTGTCCCGGTTGTTTTGGGCATCGCGGCCCTCACCTTTCTCCTGTGGCTGATCCTCGGTGGGGAGACGGCCCTGAGCTTTGCTCTGATCACCACGGTGGCGGTGCTGATCATCGCCTGCCCCTGTGCCATGGGTCTTGCCACCCCCACCAGCATCATGGTCGGAACCGGCAAAGCCGCCGAACTGGGCGTGCTGTTCAAGAGTGGCCGTGCCCTGGAAGGGTTGCAGGATGTGGGGGTCGTCGCTCTGGACAAGACCGGCACGCTGACCAAGGGCAAGCCGGAACTCACCGATCTCCTGCCCCTGCCTGGGTTTGAACGCGTTTCCGTCCTGAGATGGCTCGCGGCGGCCGAAGAGCCGAGCGAGCACCCTCTTGCCCGCGCCATCGTGGAGGCAGCGCGGCGGGAAGGCGTCGCGGTCGCGAAGCCGGAGTCCTTTGCCGCAGTGCCCGGCTACGGGCTCGAAGCGCGGGTCGAGGGCCACCTGGTGCAGGTGGGCGCTGACCGCTATATGACCCGGCTGGGGCTAGACGTACAGGTCCTGGCCGAGCAGGTCGAACGCCTGGGGAACGAGGGCAAGAGTCCCCTCTACGTCGCGGTCGATGGCCGGCTCGCCGCCTTGGTCGCCGTGGCAGACCCCATCAAGGAAGGCAGCCGGGAAGCGGTCAGCGCCCTGCACCGCATGGGCCTCAGGGTGGCGATGATCACCGGGGACCATCGCCGGACGGCACAGGCCATCGCCCGTCAACTCGGCATCGACGAGGTGCTTGCCGAAGTCCTGCCCAGCGGCAAGAGCAGCGCGGTCAAAGACCTCCAGACCAAAGGCCACAAAGTCGCCTTTGTCGGAGACGGCATCAACGACGCGCCGGCGCTGGCCCAGGCGGAGGTTGGCATCGCCATCGGCACCGGCACAGACGTGGCGGTCGAGACGGCCGACGTGATCCTGATGAGTGGTGACCTGCGCGGCGTGCCCAACGCCCTGGCCCTGAGCCGCGCCACCCTGCGCAACATCAAGCTCAACCTGTTCTGGGCCTTTGCGTACAACATCGTGCTCATCCCGGTCGCAGCGGGCGCGCTGTACCCCGCTTTCGGCCTTCTGCTCAGCCCGGTTCTGGCGGCGGCAGCCATGGGCTTTTCCAGCGTCTTCGTCCTCACCAACGCGCTGAGGCTGCGCCGCTTCCGGCCCCCCGTCCAGCCCCAGGCCAGGGCCCGTTCTCCCCTCGCTCCGGCTCCCCTTTGAAGGCCGCCGCGCATTGCCCCTTCAACAACGCAAGAAGGTCCCCATAACAGGGACCTTCTTTTGGTGCCGGTGAGGGGACTCGAACCCCTACGGTTTCCCGCTCGATTTTGAGTCGAGTGCGTCTACCAATTCCGCCACACCGGCCCGCACCGGGCAACGCGGATGCTAGCGCGTCAGGGGGCCAGGGGTCAAACGGCACGCCTCAGACCGGCGTGACCTCAGGCCGCACCCCGATTCGCGCTCCCAGGTCACGCCGCAGTTGGGCGCCCGGAAACTCCACGCGATCCGCCAGGGCATAGGCCCGGGCCAGGGCGGCATTCAGGGTGGGGGCGGTGGCCGTCACCGCGAGCACGCGGCCACCGCGGCTGACAAGCTGCGTTCCCTGCCAGGCCGTTCCCGCGTGGTAGATCATCTCGCCGGGCTGCGGCGCAGGAAGGTGCAGGGGAAGGCCCTGTTGCGCCTCTCCTGGGTAACCGGGCGCCGCCAGAATCACGACGGCACTGGCCCCCTCGTGGAAACGAACACTGCTCGGGTCAAGGCGTCCCCGCGCGGCGTCCAGCGCGTGCTGGGCCAGGTCCGAGGCCAGCAGCGGCAACACAGCTTCGGCCTCGGGATCACCAAAGCGGGCATTGAACTCGACGACCTTGGGGCCCGACGGCGTCAGCATCAGCCCCACATAGAGCACACCGGTAAAGGGATGGCCTTCTGCACGCATCCCCCGCAGGGCTGGTTCGACCGTCTCGCGGCAGATGCGCTCCAGGTCACTCGCCGTGAGGGGGAAAGGGCAAATCACGCCCATGCCGCCCGTCATCGGACCGGTATCGCCCTCAAAGATGGTTTTGTGGTCCTGGCTGGGGGGCAGCAGCGCGTAACGCTCACCGTCGGTCAGGGCCAGAATGCTGACCTCCTGGCCGGTCATGAATTCTTCCAGCACAGCCTGTGCGCCGGGTTGCGTGAAGATATCCCGCAGGGCCGCTTCTGCCTCGGCTCGGCTGCGAGCGATGGTCACGCCCTTCCCAGCCCGCAGCCCGGCGTCTTTGACCACCAGGGGGAGGGGCTGCGCGGCAGCGTACGCCAAAGCCTCCGCCAACACGTCAAAACTGCGGTGGGCCGCGGTGGGAATACCGTGACGGAGCATAAACGCCTTGCTCCACGCCTTGTCGCCCTCCAGACGAGCGGCGGCCCGGGTGGGGCCGAAGGCGGGAACACCCCTGGCCCGACAGGCGTCCACCACCCCAGCAGCCAGGTACACTTCTGGGCCCACGATCACCACGTCAGCGCCCTCCTGGACGGCCAGGTCAGCCAGGGCCTCGGCCTCCGGCGAGCAGGCGATCACGCGGGCCTGCGCGGCAATGCCGGGATTGCCCGGTGTGCAAAGAACCTCGTGCCCGGCGCGGCGGCAAGCGTCCACGATGGCATGCTCGCGGCCCCCACCCCCCACCACGAGAACCCGCATCAGCCCTGACCCCGCGCCGCCGCCCGTTGCCAGTAGCGCGCGAGGCCCTGCACGCTCATCCAGGGTGGACAGGCAAACTCAAACCGCTCGGCCAGCTGGGGACCCTCGGCGCGCAGCTCGTTCAGCAGGGCGTCAGTGAACTGCTCCGTGATGGCCTCCAGGTCCTCTCCGGCGGCCAGTCCCTGGCGAACGCGCTCGGCGTCCCCTTCCATGGTCTGAAGCAGGCGGTCCCAGTGCGCCGCCTCCTGCGGATAGCTTCCGAAGTGTGCCAGATGCAGCGTGCGGGCATCCACGTTCCGCAGCGTGGAGACGCTCTCCTGCCAGGCGGGCAGGTTGATGTCGGGCGGCGGCGTAGGCGCGCGGGGAGCCTGGCGCCCGTCCAGCCGCACGCCACCCACGTCCCCTACAAAGAGGTCATCACCGATGTGGTAGGCGAGGTGATGAACGGCGTGGCCGGGGGTAGAGAGGGGAAGCACCTCCATCCTGCCGAGCGTCAGCACCTCGCCACCTGCGAGAACCCTGAGCTGGTCCGCGTCGACCGGGCGCATCTCGCCCCAGAGACGGTCCATCTGAGGCCCGTAGATCTGGCCCGCGCTCGCCAGCAGCCGCTCAGGACGAACAAGGTGCGCCGCGCCGCGCTCATGAACGTAGATGCGGGCCCGCGGCACCCGCTCCGCGACGCGCCCCGCCGCACCCGCATGGTCGAGGTGAATGTGGGTGAGCAGCACGTGTCGCACGTCGCTGAGCGCCGCCCCCAGCTGCGAGAGCCCTTCTTCCAGGGCGGGGAGGGTGCTGCCCGGCCCCACGTCTACGACCGCCAGACCGTCACCGGTGTCTAGGACGTACGCGGCGATCACACCCGGCTGGTCTTGGAAGTTCAGGTCTATCCGTTCTGGACCGCTCATGCGTTCCCCGTGAGGCGAGCACCCGCCAGCAGGATTGCCGCCACGTACTGCACGAAGGCAAAGCCGCGAACCACCCGGACATTCGCCGCCGTCTTCAGCGGCCCTAGGGTCAGCCCCAGAATCAGGGACGCGCTCAGCACAATCAAGGCCACGACCACCCACAGCACCATACGGCGAGTGTACCAGGGGCGCGCCTGTAGCCTGCGCCGCTCCCCTACTCAGCTTCTGTCCTGTCAGGTTCATGAAAGAGGGTGTCCTCTAGGCTCGAGCCTGATTCTTCATTTCCTCTTAAGGAGCGAGGCATGAACCGGACCCTTTTCACGCTGCTTTCCCTTTCCTCCCTGCTCGCCGTTCCCCACGCCCAGGCGCGGACCCTTGCGGAGATCAAGGCCAGCGGCGTTCTTCGCGTCGCGACCTCCGGCGACGTACCGCCCTTTACGGTGATGGATGGCGAACGCTTCCGCGGCTACGAACCGGAACTGCTGGAAGGGGCCGCCAAGCTCCTGGGGGTAGAGGTCCGCTTCCAGGCTGCCCCGATGGACCAGCTCACCCGGCTGCTTCAGGAGGACAAGGTGGACGTGGCGCTCGGCGCGCAGGCGATCACGAGCACGCGCGAAAACCGCGTGGACTTTACAGTCCCCATCGCCTGTGCGGGCGTCTCGGTGGTCTCCCTGGACCCCAAACTGCAAAAGCACACCGACCTCGTGGGCAAGACCATCGCGGTGGGATCGGGGTCAGTCATGCAGACGTACGTGCAGAAACTGCCCTTTGAAAAGAAGGTGAACGTCTACCCCACGAACAACGACGTGACCTACGCCGTGATCTCTCGGGCGGTGGACGCTACCTTTGCCTATACGGTGATGCAGCCGGCCGTCAAGCAGCTTTTTCCCAAGGCGAACCTGCACTTCGGACCCGAGCTGTGGAATGTGCGCATCGGCATGATGGTGCGCGAGGACAATACGACCCTGCGCGCGGCGCTCAACGAGGCCCTGAGCAAGTACATGAACACCAACGCGTACGCCTTTCTCACGCAAAAGCATTTCCGCCGGGACGTGCGCTGCAGAAGCTGATCCCACGGCGCGGGACGAAGCGGCTTTGGCCTCCTGAAAAGCCGCGTCCCGCGCCGTCAGCTCGGCCCGCGGCTGCTGAGCGCCACCAGCGCGTCCCAGTTGTCCGGCTGTACGGGATCATCCAGGGCAGCCTTGTTGCGGCCGGTCAGGCCGCAGCTGCGGCAGCGGTGAACGATCATCCACCCTTTTTTGCCGCTGCTTTCCACCCCCACGGGCTCCATGACACCGCCGCAGTCGCTGGCACGGTCACCGGGAAAGACATCCACATGCAGCGAGTGGAGACACTCGGGGCAGTGGTTGCGCACGGAGCCGTTTTGCAACGGGCTCACCGCCGTTCCGCAGTGGGCACAGAGAAAGGCGTTGTTGGTGCCCTGAACGGTAAAGCGCCGCGGGCTCACCGGCGGCCTCCCCGGCGCGCTGCCCAGCGCGTCGCCAAAAAGGCGCGAATGCTCGGCACGGCCACCAGGCAGCCCCCCAGCAGCAAGAAGCCTACGCCTGCCAGGCTGATGATCCAGCCCTGCCAGTGGCTGACCCCCGCCAGCATCCCCACCACAAAGACCAGCAGGCCCGCAAGCATGCTGAAACTCACCGTCAGCCGCCACGCCCAGACGCTGCCGCGCCATACCTGCCCCAGCAGCACAACGGTCGCGCAGGCATACAGCACATTCCGCGCGAAGTTGTCCGTGTTTCCCTGAAGCAGGTGTCCGAAAAACGGCGTTGTCGACAGCATAAAAAGGCCCAAGAGCACCGCCAGGGTCGGCGTGCGGCCTACCTCTGCCAGCGCAGGGTCAAAGGGAGACGGGTCCGGACCGCCAGGCGTGGAAAGACTCACAGCGGCATTCCAGCACGTCTGAGCCGCAAGAACCAGGACGGGGGTCACGGCACGCTCGCCCAAGCCAGGTCCCCCAGGCGGCGAGCAGCGTCCCGCGCGGTCTCCTCACCCCAGAGGTGCGCAGCGACGGCGAGCGCCGCCCGTAGGGCCAGCAGCCCCCCGGGCGCGGTGGTGAGGAGGCCGTCCGTCACGACCGCACCGGCACGCACCTCCGCGGGACCGTAGCCCCAGAGCGTGTCGCCCAGTTCTGCGGGTCCGCCCACCACACGGTCTCTCAAGCAGCCCGCGGCGCCCAACAGCAGCAGGCCGCTGCCGCTCGCGCCGGTAGGCAGGCCCGCATGACGAGCCAGGAATTCGCGCAGCAGAGGATCGCGGGCCGCCTTTTGGGCCCCGGGCCCACCCGGCAGCAACAACGCGGCAGGCTCGGGCAGCGCGGCATACAGCACGTGCGGCGTGCTGACCAGGCCCCCAGCGGTCACAATGCTGGCTCGCGAGCGGTTCACCGTGCGCGCGACCCCCTCGCCCCCGCACAGCCGGCAGACCGTGACCATCAGGCCGAGTTCGAGTTCGCTGACTCCCGCGTAGACGGGCAGAGCCACCACCGGAGGGCTGGCCGCGGGTGCTGTCATGGGCGGACAGGCCGCACCCGGTAGACCCGCCGCGCAGCGGGCGGCCCGACCTCGCCCCGCTCGAGCAGGACGGCGACGGCCTCCGGTGTGAGGCGTTCCATGCGGGTAAGGTACGTTTCCAGCGTCTGCGGGCTGTCGAAGCGGCGGGGATGGGGATCCCCTTCGACGCGCAGGTCAAGCCAGTCGGTTCCGCTGCTCATAGGGGTGCCGTCGCGGACGGCCATTCGCTCCACTCTTGGAGATTCTTCATGGATCTCAGCCACCGGGAGTTGTGTTGTTTCTTCATGGTGTTCCACTCTATACGGTGACGCAACCAGTAACGGTTTTGGAGGGCTTTCCCCTGCCCCTTCGGGAGAGGTGTCTCTGGGGCAGAGATGGGAAAGGAGGAGGGATGCTTTTCTGTCCACCCTCTCACCTGCTATTAAAAGTGGAGCATGACTTCAGACGAGCAGACACTGAACCCGGAGATCATGGTACGCCTCAAGGAGATGACCCGGGAACAGCATGACGCCGTCGAACGTCTCTTCCCCGTCTTTGAGCCCACCTTCGACCGGCGACGCTACGCGGCCCTCCTGGGTCAGCTCGCCCAGGTGGTGTTTCCCCTAGAAGCCCACCTGTTGTCCCTTCCCCTCCCGGCGGCGTTCCAGCTTCCCAAAAGATTAAAAAGCGCGGCCCTCCTCGAGGATCTGCGTGTGCTTGGTGTAGAGCCGGCATCGGCGCCTCCGGCCTACTTGCGCCTGCCACCGGATGTCCCCACCGCCCTCGGCGCGCTGTATGTGCTGGAAGGTTCAACCTTGGGGGGCCAAGTCCTCTCGCGGCAGTTGCAGGCCCGGCTTGCCCTCACGCCGAAGCGCGGTTTGCGCTACTTCTCGGGGTACGGCCCGCAGACGGGGGCGATGTGGCTTGCCTTTGGACGTGCCCTGCGCCAGCACGTCCGACCGGGCGAGGATCTGCGGGTGATTGAGGGTGCGCAGCAGACTTTTGCGGCTTTTGAGTGCGCCCTGACAGGAGTGTCCGCGTGACGGAAGGCCCGCTGGACTTGTTGCCCCCCACCTACCTGGGCGGACCGAGCATCACGCCTGAGAACTGTGACCGCAAGCCGATTCATCTTCCAGGAAGCATTCAGCCACACGGAGCGCTGCTGACTGTCGACGCCGCAACGTGCCTGATCCTTCAGGCGAGTGCGAACACGCAAGCGCACCTTGGCCACCCACCCGAGGCACTCAGGGGTCAGGCCCTCACCACGCTGCTGCCAACCAGCGAGGCACAGTCCCTGCTTGCCGCTCTGCCCCCCGGGTCGCCCGATCATCTCCAGTACCGCACGGTGCTCGGTCTCCCGGCGGGCCGCCTCGCCCTGACCGCTCACCGCGCGCAGGACCTGCTGATCCTGGAATTTGAGGCGAGTGAGGGGCACGGTCCCACCGGCCCACCGGCCCTGCGCAACGCCGTGTTCGCCCTGGAAAGCGCCCCCACACTCGCCGACCTTGTGCAGGTGGCCGCCCGGGTTGTGCGGGAGATCTCGGGATTTGACCGGGTCATGGTCTACCGCTTTGCTCCGGACGGGAGTGGAGAAGTCATCGCTGAGGCTCGGCGGGAAGACCTCCATGCCTTCTTGGGCCACCGCTTTCCCGAGTCAGATATCCCGGCACAGGCGCGGGCCCTGTACAAGCGCCACCTGCTGCGGCTCACGGCGGATGCACACGCTGCCCCCGTCCCGCTCGAACCGCTGCTTCATCCCCAGACCGGTCAGCCCACGCCTCTGGGAGGAGCCGTGCTGCGCGCGACCTCTCCCATGCATCTTCAGTACCTGCGGAATATGGGGGTGGCCTCCAGTCTGTCGGTGTCCATCGTCGTGGAGGGTCAGCTCTGGGGCCTGATCTCCTGCCATCACCTCACGCCTTATGTGGTTTCTCCTGAAACCCGCACGGCGCTCGAATACCTGGGCCGCCTGCTGAGCCTGCAGGTACAGGTCAAGGCCCGAGCGGACACAGACAGGTTTCGTGCTCAGCTGCAGGCGCGTCACCTTCAACTCGTGGACGCCGCTGCCCATTCACTCGCGCCCCTGGCCACCTTGACGGATGAAGGTTTGGATCTGGCAGGGCTGATGCGAGCGAGCGGCGTGATCGTGTTTTTTGAGGGGCGCTGGCAGGCGCGGGGCCTTGTCCCCGAAGCCGCCGAGATCGACGCCCTGCTTTCTTGGCTTCGCACGCGGGAAGGCTCGCTCTTCTCCACCGACGCGCTGGCTGACCACTGGCCACCTGCCGCCCACCTGACGGACCGGGCGAGTGGTCTCCTCGCCATCAGTGTAGGGGGCGGCTGGGCTGAGGGGGTGGTGTGGCTGCGCCCAGAGATCACCACGGTGGCTCGCTGGGGCGGCGCGCCGCCAAAAGAGGCCAAAGGTCGGCTGGGACCGCGCCACTCCTTTGAGACCTATGTCGAAACGGTACGGGGACGAGCCGAACCCTGGCATCCCGGGGAGCTGGAAGAGGCCCAGGACCTTCAGCGGGCCCTGACGGCGGCGCTGGGCGAACGGCTCCAGGTGGTCCGCGAGCTCAATGCGGCGCTGGAGCGGGCCAACGCCGAGTGGCGTCAGTACGCTTTCGTGATCGCCCACGATATGCAGGAGCCTGTACGCTTGATCACACAATTTGCAGAACTCTTTCACCTGCGGTACCGCGACCAGGTGGACGCTTCTGCCGAACGTATTCTCCGCTTTCTGCTGGACGAAGCGGCGCGGCTGCGCAGCCTCACGCACGACCTCTACCGCTATACGGCGCTGCTCTCCGCCCCGCCTCCAACCCGCCATCCGGTGAACCTGGGCGAAATTCTGCGCGGCGTGCTTGCAGAACTCGCTCCCCAAATCCGTGACACCGGGGCAGAGATAGCAACCCAGGAGCCGCTGCCTTCCCTCGAGGTTGAGCCCTCCGAGCTGCGCGACCTGCTGCGGCACCTCATTCAGAATGCCCTCACCTTCGCGGGCCCGAAGCCCCGAGTGGAGGTGAGCACCGAACGGCAGCCCGGCGCCTGGAGCGTCACTGTCCGCGACTTTGGACCGGGAATCGCTCCAGAGTACCAGGAGAAGGTCTTTGGCTTGTTCCAGCGCTTGGGCCGCCGCGAGGATGCCCCGGGCAACGGCATTGGGCTCGCCCTGTGCCGCCGGATTGCCGAGCGTCATGGAGGTCGCCTCACCCTCACGTCCGCTCCGGGGACAGGCTGTGCCCTGACGTTCTTTCTGCCCGACCTCGTCAACCGCTATGCCTGATCTCCCCCTCCATCTGCTGCTGGTCGAGGACAACCCGGCGGACATCTTCCTGATGGAGGCCGCCCTGGACCTCGATGGCTTTTCCCACACACTGACTGTGGCCCGTGACGGTCAGGAAGCCTTAAAGCTCCTCGAGGACGCACTGGAACGGGGCACGCTGCCTGACCTCGTCCTGCTGGATCTCAACCTGCCTCGTCTCAACGGCTTTGACGTTCTGGGGGCTATCCGCAGTCATCCTCAGCTGAGGCAACTCACCGTTGTGGTCTTTACGACCTCTACGGCGAGCACGGATGTCCAACGGGCCTACACGCTGCGAGCGGATTCCTACGTCACCAAGCCCGCTGGCCTTGACGAGTTTCTCGGGATTGTGCGGCAATTGGGTGCCTTTTGGTCACAGGGAGCTCATCTGCCCTGCACCCATGCCCGGCCGTCCTAGGGCACTCACTCCCACTTGGCTAGAGTTCGCGCAGATCCTCCCAGAGTTGCCAGCCCACACCAGGCGGCGTAGCGTCCAACAGGGGACCAAGGGCCTCGCTGGCCGCCTCGGCGTCCTCGTGGAGTTCGCTTCCGGCTGGTTTGTCGTCGTACACGCGCAGCACGGTGAACTGATAAAAGGTCTGTCCGGCCGTCGGCTCGCCGTTTTCGAAAAACGCGAAGGGTGGGGTCACCTCGTCCCACAGGACGTGCGCATGGTCGAGTTCATGAGGCAGGTAATGTTCTAGGTCCACGTCGGCGTTCTTGGGGTGCCAGAGGTAACCCTGGAGCAGGCGCACGGCAGCGCGACCCCCTCCGCCACCGTGGTCGTCAGTGGTGCTCATCACTTCGCAGCATACCCGCTTCGGGCACACAGGACCGAGGTGCATAAGCAAGGATTCAAGGCTTAGCCGTACCCCGCAGGATTACACCTCCTGCCGGTTCTCCCGCGCTTCCAGCAGACCGAGCGCGTCGCGTACCCGTAGGGTCCCCGCCTCCCACTCCGGGTGCAGGGCGCGCAAGACGGCTTCCGGGTGTGGATGCCGCTGCTCCAGGGCGCGGCCCGCCTCACGCCAGACGCCGAAACGAAAGGGGCCGAGCGCGGGATCACCCAAAGCGTGCCGCAACGAGCGCAGGGTGCGCTCACCGTCGAGGATGGTCGCGCGGGCCTCTAAGGCCAGGAGCTGCGCGGTGAGGCCGGGGTCGGGGGCGTGGGTTCCGGAGAGGCCAGCCTGCACGCGGCGCACCAAGACATGTGCGCGGTTGATCTCTGCCAGAGCCGCCGGCTCCTGGTCGGCCCGCAGCAGCGCCTCGGCAGACAGGGCGCGGGCCTGCGCCTCCGCATAGGGATGATCCGTCATGTCGAGCGCGCGGCGCACCGATTCCAGCGCCGTCCGGGGGTCAGGTTCTGCCAGAGCGCGGCTGAGGTGCATATCAAAGGTCAGCACCTGCTCGCGGTCGCTGGGCGCGGGGGGGCGCGCCAGAAAGGCGTCGAGGAGGGCGCGGGCGTGCACGAGGTCAGGGTGATCGCGCCGCGCACCGGCAAACGGCTGAAGGTATGGCCGGCCCAACCCACGGGTAAGGTACGCCAGCGCGACCCGGTAGCGCGTTCGCCGGGTTCGGTACTCGGCCTCGGCTCGCCGCGGGCCAGGCTGAGCCAGGAGTTCCAGGGCGCGCGCGGCGTCGGCCAGGGCGTCGTCGGGCCGTGCGAGGGCCAGCAGGATGGGCACACCCTCGCTCAGGAGGCGCGCGCGCAACACCCTGTCGCTGCGCCCTTCCCAGCCGTCCTCGTTCGGCAACAGGGCCAGCGCCTGCTCTAGAACGCGCAGTCCCTCCTGCGGGCGGCCCAGACGGCGCAGGGCGGTGGCCGCGCGGGCGACGGCGCGGGCGCGTTCCTCGGCGCTGCCTCCGGCGCCCTCCAGACGAGCAGCAGCCTCGGTGAGGGCCGCGAGGGCCGCGTGCGGCTGTCCTAGACGCAGGCGCAGGTCTCCTTCCTGGTACAGGGCACGCGCGGAGAGCAGCGGACTGCTGTCTGGGACGAGGTGCAGGTGCCGCAGCGCCTCTGCCCAGCGCCCCGCGTCCTTGGCGATCAGGCCGCGCCAAAGGTGCGCTCGTGGGCCGCTGTGCGCGGCACGTGGATCAGACACGACCCGAGTGGCCGCGTCGAGGTCACCCCGCCAGCGGGCAAGCGCCGCCTGCACAAGCAGCGCGTCGGCCTGGGCCGCGACCGTCCAGGCATCGGGCGGGCCCGCCAGCGTTGCCGCGAGTTCCGGGTGCGCGAGCTGCGCGGTCGCCGCCTCGAAATTCCCGGCGTCTACGCTGCTTTCCGCGAGCTTCACCCTCGCCCAAACGCGGGCGGCGGCATGGGGCGACTCCAGCAGGGTAAAGAGGGCATCCCGCGCGCGGGGGTCGTCGTACTCGCCCCGTCCGGCGTGGTGTGCGGCCACCGCGCGCGCCAGCGCCTCCCGCGTTTCTCCACGTGCACCGGCCCGCACCTGTGGCCACAGGGCCGGGAGGTGGCGGGCGTCATCCGGATGCGCCGCGACGTGGGCCGCAAGAGCTCCCCACTCACCGAGGGCGGCCAGAGCACCCAGCCGCGCGGGAGCGAGGTCCGCAAGCGGTGGAGCGGTGATCAGGCGGCCCAGCGCCGCCGTACGGTCGGCCGCAGGCACGTGACGCAGGGCCGCCCGCAAGACTGGTGCCGGCTGCCATCCCGTTTCCTCGCGGCGCAGCAGCGCTCGGGCGTGGGGGGGCAGCGCCGCGACGGGTTCCCCCAACGCGGCGGCAAGAGCGGTGTCCGGCACGCCATGGCCGCTTTCCCCACCCAGCGACACCAGCGCCGCCGCCACCCGACGCACCTCCGAATCGGCCAGCAGCCGCTCTGGAGGGACGCCCTCCGGGCCACTTCCGGCCAGGAGGGTGAGGCGGTCTAGGTGGCGGCCGGTCTCGCGCGCCAGGGCATCGGCCCGTTCCCGGGTGACCCCCAGACGCGCCATCAGGTAGGCGCGGGCCTCGGCCAGCGTGGGCGGGCGCAGGGCGATCACCTCACACAGTCCGCTGGGCAGCCCTGCCCCGTCCTCCAGGGCCAGCAGCACCGCCACGCCGGGAGGAGCGCGGCGCAGCAGGTGCTCCGCCAGCCAGGCAGCAGCAGGAGCCGGTGTGCCGTCTCCCCAGCGCGGCGGTCCCCCACCAAAGTGCAGGTCCGCGGTGGCCCGGACCAGCAACACGCCGGGGGAGGTGGGGAAGAGCTTCCGGGCTGCGTCTGCCTGGGCCTGCGCCTGCTCGGCGTAGGAGGTGCCGCCCCCCCCAAGGGCCAGCGCGCTCCGCACGTCACCGCTGAGGTTCAGCCGCCGGATCTGCCCGGCGTCCAGGCCATGGAGAGCACGTTCCAGGTGGTCCAGCAGGACGGTCTTGCCGGCCCCAGCACGACCGGTCACGATCAACCGGGGAGCGCGGCCAGCGCGAACCCCAGCCAGAAACTGCTTGTAGGCACGTTTCTTGCTGCGACCCAGCAGCTCCAGTTCGTCGGGAAGCGGGGCGGGCGGCAGCGGCGGCGCGCCGTCTTCGGGGAGGGGCCGTCCTGCCTGGCGCGCGAGATCGGCGAGAATGCTGCGAAGAGCCGCCTTATCGGCCGGCGTCCCCACGTTGCGGTAGACGATATTGCGCACCGAGGCAGGATTGGCTCCCCGCGCGCGCATCTCGGCTTCCAGCCAGCGCAGGCTGCCGGGCACGCCCCGTCCAGCCTCGCGGGTAGGAGGCAGATGCGCGCGCAGGTCGGCCAGAATGCCTTTCCAGTCCACAGTGGGGCGAGCCTAGCATTCCCCTCCCCCCATCTTGAACCGGGTGCAACGCCACAGCCCGAACTGTGTATACTCGGTCCAGTTTTCAGCAATTTGTCGGTTCCACAGGAGGAAACATGCGTCTATCTCCCTTGCGTTTCGCCCTCGTGCCCCTCGCCTTGGCTGTGGCGGCGCCCGCCAGCGCCCAAAGTCTCCAGGCCGCGCAGAGCCTGTATGACCAGGGCAAGTGGCAGGAGGCGGCCAATGCCGCTGCGGCCCTCAACACCAGCGCCGGGTTTGCGCTTGCCGCCGAGGCCACCACGGCGGGTGCCAGCGTCAGCCCCGACGCGCAGAAAAAAGCCCTCTTTGCCAAGGCGCAGGAGTACGCCCGGCAGGCCATCGCCAAGGACGCGAACAACGCCGACGCCTACTTCGAGTTGGCCCGAGCACAAGGCCGCTTGGCGCAGTTCGTTGGCATTCTCCAAAGCCTGAACCTGGCCGGAGATATGAAAAAGAACCTGGAACAGGCGCTGAGGCTCAAACCCAATATGGCCAGCGCGTATGTGGCCCTGGGCTTGTGGCACGCCAACCTGGTCAGCAAGGGCGGAGCCGCCACCCTGCTCACGGGCGCCAAAAAGAACCAGATTGTTCCCAACTTTGAAAAGGCCATCGCGCTGGAACCCAACGTCGCCATCCACCGCATCGAGTACGCCAACGCCCTGCTGCTCCAGGGCAACAAGGCGGGGGCCATCGCGCAGCTTCAAAAAGCCGTGAGCCTACCCGCCGACACCTACTGGGAAAAACGTGACCTAGAGGCCGCGAAGGCGAAGCTCGCGAGCTTGCAGTAAGCGGCAGCGCTGGAGGTGCGAGGGATCACGCCTCGCACCTCTCGTTTGGGGAGGTCGCTAAGGCCAGTAGCGCGCGGTCTGCCCGCTCACCACGATGATCTTGCCGTCAGGCTGCTGCAAAAGCGCACCGAGGGGCGTGGCGGGAAGCCCCTCGGGCAAGAAGGTGACCGGCAGCCCCGTCAGCACCTGGCCCCCTGTACCGAAGCTGGGGTCGAGGCTGAGGTCTGGCTTAAGCCGGGCTAGACCGTACTGCGTGGCCGAGCTGGAGCTGTCCGCCCGGCCCATACCGCCCACCAGCAGCTTGCCGTCAGGCTGGAGCCACACGTCACTCAGGGTGTTCTGGCTCGCCGGGCTGCCCTCAGAGAACCGCACGGTTGCTGCGGCCTGTAGGGAACCGTCGGAGCGGTACCGCCGCACCACACCGCTCGCGACGAAGCGGCCCTCGTACCCCACCGCGACGATATCGCCATCCGGCTCCAGCACCACGTCATTGAACAGACCGTAGTAGCCGCCCCGTTCGGCACCGTTTTGCGCAAAGGTCGTGTCCAGGCTTCCATTGGGGTTCAGCCGCGCCAACAGCCAGCCGGTTGCGCCTCCCGGAGCATCGGACTTCCCTGCGACCACGATCTTGCCGTCGGGCTGGACCGTGACCGCCCGCGCCTCGTCCTCGGTGGGAGCAGTGGGGACATCGAAGCTCAGAAAGACGCGCCCGCCCGTACCGAACGTCGGATCAAGCTGGCCGTTCGCGTTGTACCGCAGCACCACTCCGTCGGCGTGCGGCTCGGGATCGGGCGGCACGACCCGGTTGATCCTGCCCGCCACCACAAGCCCGCCGTCAGGCTGCACGGCCACAGCGTAGGCCGCTGCGCTGCCTCCCAGCGCGGTCACGACTTTCCCAGCCGTGCCAAAAGAGTCGTCCAGGGTCAAGTCAGGGTTGTAGCGCACCAGGGCCACAGCATCACCGCTCTGCCCAGCCACCACAATCCGGCCGTCGGGCTGCCGGGCAATTGCAAATGCCGCGTCTTGGCCCCCCAGATCCGCACGAACTTCGCGCAGATCGCCGTTGGGGAGGAGGCGCCGCAGCGCGAAGTCACCCCCGGCGGTGTCGGCCAGGAGCACATTGGTGCCCGCCTCAAGCGCGGCGTCCACACCTCCCACGGCCGCGCGTCCACCCACCGCAAAGGTCGCGTCCAGACTGCCCGGAGAGGGCGGGGCGTCCTTTTGGCAAAACACCTTCGGGTTGGCCCAGTCGGCGTGATCGTAGTTGATGCCGTCGCCGGCGTCCGTCACCACCAGCCGCAGTTCCTGCTTGCCCGCTATACCCAATTCTACCCGCTGGGTCGCGCTCGCGCCGGTCATCACGCCACTGTCGTACGCCTTTTCTCCGTCCAGATAGACCTGGAACACCACGCTTCCCCGGCGTCCCACCTCATCGTCAACGCCGACCTCCACGGTAAAGCGGGTACACACGGCGCCCGTCCCCTTCAGGCCAAAGCGCAGTTCGCTGCTCGCGTGCACACCGAATCCCCGGCGGTAGGTTTTGCCGTTGAGGGTGAGTGTTCGGCCGTCGCCAGCGCGGTGTTCGCCGTTGCTGCGGTCGATCTCCACCGGCCCCCAACCGTTTGTGGCCGCCAGAATGGGTTCGTAGTAGAGGGTGTTTTCGCCGGGTGTCAGGCTGAGGGGCGTGAGTTGGTCGGGTGCGGGCGTGTAGGACCAGGGAAAGCTGGCCCCAGCCGCATACGGATTCGGCCCGGCCGGTGCGTCAACCGGCGATTGTCCGCAGGCGGCGAGGAGGAGACTCAGGCTTGCGGCCAGCAGCCGCCGGGCGACAGGCTTCTTCATAGGAGCGCTCCTTTGCAGGGAGGACGTGACAACCTTTCGAGTGGAACGGCTCCATCCTGTCGTTTTGTGAAATCCTTTGCATTTAGTCAGGGTTCATGAGGAGGTTGAGGGCCGCCGGTACCGTTGAGGAGGGTCACGGCGCCCGGCAACACCTCCACCTGGAGCGCGGTCACCTGCCCGGCCGGGTCGCCGTCGAGGTGGAGCGCCATGGGCTGTGCCCAGCGCACCGTGACCACGCGGCCCGCTCGGTGGTACACCTGCGGATGCCCCAGGTGCCGGCCGGGCAACACGCGGCCCATCAACGCCAGAAGCTGACGGCGGGTGAGTGGGCCGCTCGCCAGCACATTGAGGCGCCCGTCTCTCGGGTCTGACGCCGGGCTGATGTGAAAGCCGCCGCCGTAGCGGGTGCCGTTCATCACGGCGGTCAGGGCGCTGGGCCCGACATACAGTTCCTCCCCGTCGACCTCAACCGCCACGGATGTTAGGCGCAGGTCACGCAGTGCGCCGAGGGCCGCCCAAACGTAGCGGCCGAAACCGGGCAGGGCGGCCGGAGTGCGGTTCATCAGGGCCGCGACCTGCGCGTCAAAGCCCAGGCCCAGCCCATTGATCAGGAGACGCGAAGTTCCGGCGCCTTCCCCTGCCAGGATGGTGGCCCGCAAGGCGTCTACCCGTTGCGGCGGGCCCGCGAGCCGGCTGAGCGCCGCCCTGAAGTCTCCTGCTCGCAGGCCCAGCATGCCCGCAAAATCATTCCCGCTCCCCAGCGGCACGATGCCCAGCGCTCTGCCGGTGCCCACCAAGGCCGGCAGCAGGGCGCCGACTGTGCCGTCGCCACCGACGGCCAAGATCCCCACGTCCGGCGGGAGCGCCCCTACCCGTGCCAGGGCCGCTGACCCGCTTGGCTCGGTGATGGGCTCGAAAGAAAGCCCGCGGGCATACAGCTCGGCTTCTAGCCGTGGCCACACGCGCGCCGCCAGTCCACGCCCAGCGTTGGGGTTCAAAACGGCGGCGTAGCGCGCGCAGGAGGGGGAAGACAGGAAAGAGGGCGCGTCACTCACGTTGTGCCCAGAATAGGGCGCGGCCCAGGCGTCTCCCCTTAGGCCCAATCGGCGGGGCGCTCGGCTTGTCCGAAAAACCAGGCGATGGCCTGCGCAATCCGCCGGGCAGCCTGCCCGTCCCCGTACGGATTGCGGGCCTCGCGCATCCGGGCCAGGCGCGTTTCGTCGCTCAGCAGGTCGCTGAGGACAGCGCGCATCTGCTGGGGATCATTTCCGGCAAGCACCAGCACGCCCGCCTCTACCCCCTCGGGCCGCTCGGTCACGTTGCGCAGCACGGCGACCGGCACGCCGAGCGCCGCGCCCTCCTCCTGAAGGCCGCCGCTGTCGGTGGCCAGCAGGGTGGAAGCGGCCATCAGGGGCGCCATGTTCGCGTAGTCCAGGGGGTCTGTCAGTTCGAAGTTGGGAAGGTCACTCAGGGCGGGGCGCACCGCCTCCTGCACCGCCGGATTCAGGTGCACCGGATACACGAAGTAGCACTCGGGATGAGCGCGCGCCACCGCGGCCAGGGCCTGCGCCATCTCCCCCATCACGGGCAGGTTCTCGCGCCGGTGCATGGTCACGGTGACCAGGCGCTGCCCGGCTGCCCGCCGGGCCTGCCATTCGGGGCGCAGGGGAACCCGCCCGGCCACCTCGCGCACAGCGTCTACCGCAGTTTGCCCGGTCACAAAGATGCCCTCTTCGGGCTTGCCCTCGCGCAGCAGGTTGGCCCGGCTCCCCGGGGTGGGCGCGAAGTCCAGGGTGGTCAGCACGCCCGTCAGGCGGCGGTTGGCCTCCTCGGGAAAGGGTTCCCGCAGGTTGCCGCTGCGCAGCCCCGCTTCAACGTGCCCCACCGGAATCCCCTCGTAAAAGGCGCTGAGGGCCACGCAAAAGGAGGTCGTCGTATCCCCGTGCACCAAGACCATATCGGCGCCCAGCTCACGCAACCGGCGCCCGGCCTGCGGCACGATGCGGGCGGTCAGGTCCGCAAGGGTCTGCCGTTCGGTCATCACGTTCAGGTCCTCATCGGGAGTGAGACCGAAGACGGCCAGCGCCTCATCGAGCATCTGGCGCTGCTGGCCGGTGGAGAGAATGAGCGGTGTCAGGCCGGGCTGCTGCGCCAGCGCCGCATAGACGGGCGCCATCTTGGTCGCCTCAGGCCGCGTGCCGAAAGCCAGGACGATGCGTTTGGGTCCACTCGGGTCACTCATCCCGGTCACGCTATCAAAGGGCGGCGAGGAGGGACCCGGCGCAGCGCCTAGGACGCAGCCGCCGCCTCGCGGTCCAGCGCCCGAATCCGGCGATAGGCGACGAACCATAGGCACAGCAGCACGGTCAGCACCGTCGCGGCGATCGCCAGCAAGGGCACGCCCTGCGCCAGCATGCCGATCACGCCGCAGCCCAGGGTCACTCCCCACAGGATGATGGCGGTGCGGCGGGCCGAGGCAGTTCGCGCCAGCACCCGGTGATGAATGTGGGTCTTGTCGGGGTGGCCCAGCGGGTTGCGAACGCCGCGGGCCAGCCGTCCAATCACCACCTGGGTGGTATCCAGAATAGGCAGAGCCATCACGATCAGGGGAACGAGCAGGCTGGCCCCCGCACTCACCTTGAGGGTGCCCAGCAGGCTCACAGCGGCCAGGGTGTAGCCGAAGAGGTACGCGCCCGCGTCCCCCATGATGATGCGGCTGGGGTTGAAGTTGTGACGCAGGTAGCCCAGGGCTGCCCCCGCCAGGCCAGCGAGAAGCACCACGGCGGCGGCCCGGTCGGCGAACTGCGCGGCCGTGACGAGAAGCACCATGCTCGCCACAAAGCCCACGCCGCCCACCACCCCATCCACCCCGTCCATCAGGTTCACGGCATTCGTCAGCCCGACCACCCACAGGATGGTGAGCAGAACGCTGAGCGGGCCATTCACCGTGTCGGGCAGGACCGGCAGGAAGGGAATCGCGTTGAAGTCGATCTTCAACCCGTTCACCACCAGGAGGACGGCCGCAAGCGTCTGCACGATCAGCCGAAAGAGGGGCGAGAGGCCAAACTGGTCATCAATAAAGCCCACCAGCACAAGCACGGCTGCACCCAGTAGGATCGCCAGCACCTGGATATTCACCTGCTCGATCACGATGGGTCGCAGCGTCCAGGCCACCACGACGCTCACCAGGAACCCCGCAAAGATCGCCAGGCCGCCCGCGTTGGGCAGCGGCTCCTTGTTCAGCCGCCGCTCGTTGGGAAGGTCGGCCCATCCCACCTTGATGGCGAACTCGCGGACCCGGGGAATAAAGCGCCAGGTAAACACCCAGGCGGTCAGGAACGTCAGCAGCACGCTGAGAAAGCCGCGGCCGAAGAGGTCTGCGATACCGAATTGCGCCGCAAGGGCGTTCAGGGACTCCATAAGCTGACGGGATTCTAAAGGAGCCGGGGGCAAAAAACAGGGCTAGGCCAAAGCCCGCGCCGCCCTACTTCGTTCCGTAGATGCGGTCCCCGGCGTCGCCCAGGCCCGGCACGATGTAGCCGTGATCGTTAAGGCCCTCATCGACCGCGGCGGTCACGATGTCCACTTCGGGATGATCGCGTTCCACGATGGCGATTCCTTCGGGCGCGGCCAGGATCGTCATGAGCTTGATGCTCTGCGCCCCGGCCAGCTTGAGGGACGCGATGGCCGCCGACGCGCTGCCACCCGTGGCGAGCATGGGATCCGTCAGAAAGACTCGGCGTTCGGCGATGTCGGCGGGCAACTTGTTGTAGTACGCCACGGGCAGAAGCGTCTGAGGATCGCGGTACAGGCCGATATGCCCGACCTTGGCCGCCGGCACCAGGTTCACGATGGCGTCCGTCATGATGAGCCCCGCGCGCAGGATGGCGACCAGCGCGAGCTTCTTGCCGCTGAGCATCGGAAAGTCACCCGCCCGAAGGGGGGTTTGCAGGTGGGCCGGCTCCAGTTCAAGGTCACGCATCGCCTCATAGGCGAGCAGCATGGACAGCTCGGCGGCGAGTTCTCGAAACTCCTTGACCCCCGTGCGCACGTCGCGCATCAGGGAAAGCTTGTGTTGAACGAGCGGATGGGTGACGACCGTAACCATAGCCTCACGATACCCGGCCAGGCCGTTCACGGCGACGCTGCCGGGAGACGAGCCAGCACGTGCCGCGCGCGGGGGAGCTTGAGCTGCCGCTGACGGTCGAACTCGTAGGGCTCATTCATCAAAAACCAGTACAGGTCGTGCAGATAGGTGTGGGCGAGGTAGGCCCGCAGCCGGGTGAGGGTCGGGGGCGTGTGGTCGGGCAGAAACGTCAGGGCCGCGTTCAGGCTGGCTTCAGGGCTGAGGAGGTCCAGGGTGCCGGTTTTCAGCAGGGCCAGGTCACGCAGCGGGTCGTCCCAGCCCGCCTTGGTCCAGTCGATCACCAGCACCTCGCCACTCGCAGAAATCAGGATGTTGTCGTGCCACAGGTCGAGGTGACAAAACGCCGCGGGCTGGTCGAGCAGGCCGCGCTCCAACGGCAGCTCCACCGCGTCGAACAGGTCGTCAAGGGGATAGGCCGCCAGGGCGCTGCGAAACCGTTTCAGGCGCTCGCGCAGCCGCCGCAGGTCCACACAGCCCTGCCGGTCGCGGTGGAGTGCGGCCAGAATCTCGCGCAGGCGGGGAAGCGCCGCGGGAATATCGGCCGCTCGCAGCGGATGGCCCGGAAAGCGCCGCATGATAAGCGCCTCGATCCCGTCAGCCTCCACGGTATCCACCACCCAGGCACCCAGCTGAGCGCGGCGCATGTTCTGCGCTTCGAGGCGGTGTTCACCCTGCTGGTTGCGGTACACCTTCACCACCAGGTCACCGGCCGAAGTGGTGTAGACCCGGCTCTGCATGCCCGCGTCCACCGGAGTCAGAGGACCGAAACGGGCTTCCAGCACAGGAAAACGGTGGGTTGGCAGGCCGCCCGGAGTCACCCGCGCATCATAGCGGGGACCAGCGGGGAAGTGACGACTCCACGAACTGGAAGCCCGAGGCTTCCCGGGTCAGTGGGTAGGGGCAACCCCATGTCCCTCACTGAAGGCTCCGTCCATGCCCCGCAGCAGGGGGTTCTTCTTCCTGCTGGCTTCGCGCTGGAGTCGCCCCATCTTGCGCTCGGCCTTTTTGAAGAAGCGGGGTGCCTCCACGAACTCGCCAGCTGAGGTGAGAGCGCTGAATGACCTCGCTGGACACGCTTCCTGCCGACCCGATGTGGTACGCCGAAGTCCACAGGTGCCCCCTGGCCGACAGCCGAGGGAACTGATGAGGCGTTCACGCACCTCGCCCCCCAGAATGCGGCGGCAGTCGTTCGGCATGGCGACCAGCTTCGTTGAGATCGTACCGAGAGTGACGAGTAGAACGCTCCGCCTAGGCCCACTGCTTCCGCTAGCCCTGAGCCCGGTCGAGCGGCAGCCTTTCCAGCAGCTCGACCAGGCGGGGATCGAGGCTCTGGCCGGCCTGGGCCCGGACGCGCTCCAGGTCTCCGAGCCGTACGGCGGTGTCCGCTACCGCCAGAATGCGGGCATACAGGGGAATATCCTCTCCGGCCAGCCCGGCGGGTTCGCCCTGGCCGTCCCAGCGTTCGTGGTGATGCCGGATCGCCTTTTGCGCCTGCGCGAGATGCGGAATGTCGTGCAGGAAGTTCGCGCCCACCTGGGCGTGACCAGCCTCCCCGTGAATCTTGCCCAGGTCGTGCAGGGTGGCGGCGTACCACAGTTCTTCCAGCTCACGCTCGACCAGGCCCACGGCGCGGCCCAGGCGCACCGCCGTCTCCGCCACCGCCTGAGCGTGTCCCAGCGCGTCAAACTCCCGGCTCTCGACAGCCTCGACCAGCGCGCTGGCCACCTGCCGGGCGGTCTGCCGCCACTCATCACGCGAGTCCATCAGCGCCAGCAACGGCGCGACCATTCCGCCCCACCGCGTCACCGCTTCTTGCTGCTCGGGGGTCGGGTTTGCGGGGGCGGTTCGGTCCAGCACAAGCGCGCCCAGGGTGCGGCCACGGTCGGCCAGCGGCACCACCAGGGTGAGGGACACGCTGCGCAGACCGGCCCGGTCCAGCTGCTCCCGCACCTCCGGAGGATTCAGGCTGTACAGTTCGCGGCTGCCATCGGTGAGCAGACGAGGCCGCGCGCCCGCCCAGGGGCCTTGCAGGGCCAAGCCGACCAACGTTTCAGGATACCCAAACACCGCGGCGACGCGGTCCTGACTGCGCCGCAGAACGGCGTAGCCCTGCGCCTGTCCGTCCAGCAGGGCGACGGCATGGGCGAGGGCACCTTGAAGCAGGCTCTCCGGATCGGGGCGGGCGAGCAGGTCGCCCAGCACCTGCGCCGCGTCGGGAGTCTCTCTGAGCGGCGT
Organism: Deinococcus sp. YIM 77859; assembly: GCF_000745175.1. Taxonomy (NCBI): domain Bacteria; kingdom Thermotogati; phylum Deinococcota; class Deinococci; order Deinococcales; family Deinococcaceae; genus Deinococcus; species Deinococcus sp. YIM 77859. The sequence continues at coordinate 437,550 of NZ_JQNI01000002.1, read as the reverse complement.
GCCGGCGGAGGAACGGGAGTCGGGCCCGGGCGTCGGCGCGGGCTGCGGACGAGAGCGACGGAACACCTTGTGTTCAGTATAACCGCGCTACCCTGCCGCGGTGACGCATTCTTCCCCCCCTCCCCCCTCCCCCACCACCCGGGTGACCGCCGCAGTCGAGCGGGGCTACGCGGCCTACACGCGGCGGGCACAGGCGTGGACGGCGCGTTACCAGGAACGGGGCGGGCGCGTGTACTGCGGCGCGGGCTGCTTCGCGTGCTGCAACATGCCCATCCGCGTGAGCCTCGCCGAAGCCCTGGTGACCGCCCAGGCCCTCTCAGAGGAGGAGGCGGCCCGTGTGGAGACGCACGCCCGGAGGGTGCTGCGCAACGCCCGCACCGCCCCGAACGAGGGCGTGTACGTGGAGCGCCACCGCACGGAGGTCGGCTTCTGCCCACTGCTCGATCCTGCCAGCGGCGGCTGCACCCGCTACGACGTGCGGCCTACCCGTTGCCGCGACACGTTCAGCGCACTCCCCGCTCGGTACTGCGAGGCAGGAGCGTGGGAGGCCATGACCCGCCGCGAGCGCGAGCAGTATCAACGGGAAGTCCGCCGCACCCCGGGCACCGACGGCGAACTGCACTTTATCGCGCCGCTGGAACACCTCTCCGAACCCATCTGGGCCGCCGCAGCCAGGGCGATGCGCACCGAGTGGGGCCTGGAAGCCTGGGGAGACTTCTGGGTCTTGACGACGCTGGCGCGGGACGCAGCCTTTATAGACCGGGTGGCCCAGGGCGACGCGCGGGGGGCCTGGCGTGTGGCCAAGGCAGCCGGTCTCGCGCACCCCACGGTCCTGGACATCGGCTGACCCCTAGAGAAACAGCGAGAAAGGGCGGGTAGAGGTTCAGGTACCGGGCGCGAACCGCGTGTGCCCGCGCAGACGCACCGCCGCATAGTAGGCGGCCGCCGCCGAGAAGCAAGCGGGCTGGGCGGCCAGGAGCCTGCGGGCACAGATGGCCCTCATGTTGGCGTAAAAGGCGTCGTCGCTCGCCCGGCGGTTCGCGGCGGTCGGTTCCAACACCCGCAGGTTGTCGTAGGCGAAGTCGTGGACCTCGCAGGCGGGGGCAAACACGTTCCGGTAGCCCAAGCCCAGGCCCTCGGGAGCGCTGCACCCGTTGCCCTGCCAGACCAGGTCGGGCCAGAGCGGCTCCAGCGTGGTTCGCGCTGCCCGGAACGCTTCGGGCGTGCCCCAGCCAAGCCGCTTGACCACGGCCAGCCGGGAATCAGTGCCCTGGGGCGAGGCCTCCACCCGGAACTGGGTGGGCGCGCAGCCCAGCAGCACGCCGGAAAGGCCGAGCAGCAGGAGCGGGCGCAAGCGGGGTTACTTCCGGGCGGCCTCGATCAGGGCGGGCACGATCTGATTCACGTCCCCGACGATCCCGTAGTCCGCGACCTTGAAGATGGGCGCCTCGGCGTCCTTGTTGATGGCGACGATGTACCGGCTCTTGCCCATGCCCGAGAGGTGCTGCACGGCGCCGCTCACGCCCAGCGCGATGTACGCCTTGGGCTGCACGGTCTTGCCGGTCTGCCCCACCTGCTCGGCGTAGGGGCGCCAGCCCGCGTCCACCACCGCGCGGGTCGCGCCCACCCCGGCCCCCAGCCGGTCCGCCAGGCCCTCGACGTAGGCGGCAAAGTTCTCGGGGCTCCCCACGCCGCGCCCGCCAGTCACGATGATGTCCGCCTCGGTAAGCGCCACACGGCTACTCTTCTCGACACTCTTGCCGGTGACCTCCACACGCGGAGCCGGGAGCTCAAGCTCCACGTCGTACTGCTCCCCGGCGGCAGCGGCGGGCTGAGCGGGCGCAAAGGAGCCGGGCTTCACCGTTACCACAACCACCGGACCCTCCGCCTCCACGGTCTCCGTGACGCGGGCGAGGTAGGTGTAGCGCTGCGCCTGGAGGGCGCTGCCGTTCGCCTTGAGGGCGATGACATCCTCCAGGTACGGGGCGTCGAGCTTCACGGCGACGCGCGGCGCGTACTCACGGCCCGAGCGGCTGCCACCGATGATCACCGTATGGGCCTCGCCTTCACGCGCAATCTGCGCGGCAGCAGCGGCCCACAGCTCGGCGTTGTACCCCGCGAGCTGCGGCAGATCCGCAACCAGCACCTGATCGGCGTACCGCGCGGCCTCGTTGGCCACATCGGCAACCCCCTGGCCGAGAACGAGGACCGTGACCGGACCCTCACGGCCCGACTCGCGGGCGGCGGTGATCATTTCCAGGGTGGACTTGGCGAGCTTGCCGCTCGCGTGTTCGGCGACGATCAGAATCATGCAATCACCTTGGCTTCGTTGCGCAGGAGGTCGAGCAGCTGCTGGGCGGCAGCCTGGGGGTCCTTGCCGTCGATCATTCGGTTCAGGCGCGCGCGCGTCTGGATCTCACTGTTGACCACCCGTACCCTAGGCTGCACGCCGTAGCTGGCGAGGTCGTCCTTGCGGAGTTCCTTTTTCTTCGCCTTCATGATGTTGGGCAGCGTAGGGTAACGCGGCTCGTTGAGGCCCTGCTGGGTGGTCACCACGGCGGGCAAGCTCGCGCGAAAGCTCTCGTTGCCGTCATCCACGTCGTGGCGACCCGTCAGGGTCTCCCCTTCCAGCCGCAGCTCGTTCGTCCAGGTGAGCTGCGGCCAGCCCAGGCGTTCGGCGGTCGCGGCTCCCAGCGCCTGGCTGTCCCAGTCCGCTTCCTGTCCGCCCACCAGGATCAGGCTGACGCCTTCGGCCTGCGCGACCTGCGCGACCACGCTGCTCAGGGCGATGGGATCGAGCTTTTCTTCGGTCTCCACGTGAATGGCGCGGTCCACGCCCATCGCCAGCGCGGTCCTTAGGGCGTCCTCCACCCGTTTGGGGCCAACGGCCAGGGCGACGATCTCCTCAACGGTCCCGCCGTTCTCGCGCAGGCGCAGGGCTTCTTCCACCCCGTACTCGTCCATGCCGTCAATCACGAGGGTCGCCCCCTCCAGGTCAACCTGCTGGCCGCTGATCTTGACGCGGGCTTCGGCGTCGGGGACTTGACGAACTAGGGTCAGGATCTTCATGGGTCCTCCAAGAATAGGCCAGAGCGGCAAACACGCTCCATGCCCAGGCACTTCGCCTGACAACTTAGACTCGGTTCAAGTTTAGCAAGCCTGCCGCCCGGGCGCTACCGGCCCCCCAGCGAGGCCCGGGCGATCCGCCGAGCTGAGAAGCTTCTCATCCAGAAAAGCCTGACGCCCCGCTTTCCAGTTCATAAAGTCGCAGTAAAACTCATGAAGCGCGCCGCTCATCTTGGTGAGTCAGGCTACGAAGTGCCATGAAGAAGCTCCTTGCTTTTGCCCTGAGTGCTGGCCTCGCGACCGCGGGCGCACAAACCGTCAACACCATTCCTGCCACGCCGGTCGGCATGGGCCTGAACGGCATTGAGCTGGGCCTGACCGGCGGCTACGCGGGCGGCCTCAGCGGCGAGGTGTTCGTCCACGCGCCCAACGTCGCGGGGGCCTTTGGGATCAAGGCGGGCGTGAGCTTCACGCGCCCCAGCGACGCGATCAACGACAACGCCCCCGTAGACCCCACCGGTACCCTCTTCCCCGCGACCTTTACGTACGGGCAGGCCAAACAGCAGGGCCTAGCCACCGAGTCGGGCAGCCGTATGATCCTCAGTGTTGACGGCACGTACAGTGTGGGCGAGCTCTCGCCCGGCCTGGACAGCACCTTCTACGCGGGGGGGCGTTACGGCATGTTCCGCAGCACCGCCGACTTTGGCGAAAACGGCAGCCAGACGTTCTCCAGCAACGCGTTTGGGGTTGGTGCGGGCCTGATGGTCAGCTACCCGCTGGCCGCCAACCTCAGCCTGGTGGGTGACCTGGGGGTCGATCAGTTCTTCGGCTCCTCCTTCACCGTCGCCAGCAGCAACGGGAACGTGGATACCTTCAGGCCCGGCGAGGCGGGGTACAACGAACGGAGCGCCGCCTTCGTTCGCCCCGGCACAGTGTTCAAGGCGCGCATCGGCATCAAGACCACCTTCTAAGTCGCTGGCAGGTGATGATCGCATCATCACCTCGAGCGGAGCGAGAAGCCAAAAGGTGGCGGGTGGCGGAGGTGGAGCCCTTCCGGTTGTCGTTTCCCGGAAGGGCGGAACTGTAGCCGCCCGCCACTTAGAAAGGGAGCTCTCCCCTGCGCCCTCACCCCTCGCGGGTGGGGGGTTTTGTTTGGCTATTGAGCAACGCCTGAAGCTGCGTGAAGGCCGCCACCACCCGCGGGAACCCCAGGTACGGCACGCACAGCAGCAGTGCCTCGCGCACCTCCTGTTCGGTGGCCCCGGCCCGCAGCGCTCCGCGCAGGTGCGTGCGGAGTTCCTCGGGGCTCCCCAGGGACACCAGCAGGGCGCAGGCGATCAGCTCCTTGGTCTTCAGGTCCAGACCAGGCCGCTCGTACACGGTGTCGTAGGCGAAGTCGCGCACGTACCGCATCAAGTCCGGGTCCAGGGCTGCGAGGCGCTGGAGAATACGTTCTTCCTGCAACCCAAAAATCTGGGTACGGGCAACGCCAGGCGCTTTGGGATCAGTGGGGTTCTCCATGCGGGGAGCGTAGCAGGGGGCCCGCCCCCCGACGTGGAGGGCGGGCCTGCTCCATGAGGGTTATTTCTTGAGCGCCTTGACCACAGCCGCCGTCAGGTCGGTGTCCTGGTTATTCGCGTACACGACCAGGCTCGTCTGTGCGGCCACCCGGCGGTCCATCACCACCGTGTAGCCGTTCGCCCTGGCGACACTGGCGACCGCTGCGTTAATCCTGCTCGCGAGGGGCTTGAATTCAGTGGACAGACGCTGCTGGTAACCCTTCTGGGCGCTCAGAAACGACTGCTGCGCCTTCTGGAGCGCCTGGCGGTCAGCGGCGCTGCGGGTGCTGGCGGCCTTGGCGGCGAGCGTCTGGATGTTTTGCTGCCTGGCCTTGAGGTCAGCGTCAACCTTTTTGCTGAGGTTGAGGTACGCGCTGCTCCCGGGCAGCGCTGCAACCGCCTGCTGCACATCCACAAAGCCCAGACGGTGTGTTTTCTGCTGTGCCTGCGGTACGGTCGCCAGCAGGGCCAGCGGCAGGATCAGAAACGCGTTTTTCACAGGAGTCTCCTTCGGTTGGTCGTGGAGCCCGCTCAAGGCAAAACCCCCGCGCGTGGCGGGGGCCGGACCTGGCGGCCTTGCCCGCCTTAGGGCTTAAGCGCCTTGAGCGCGGCGTCCGTCAGTTCCGTGCTGGCGTCGGCGTAGATCACCAGGCCGCTGGCCGCAGCGACGTTGCGGTCCATCACGATGCCGAAGCCGTTCGCCTTGGCGGCACTGCTAACTGCGGCATCGACAGCCTTTTCGACGGCCTGAACCTTGGGCTGAAGCTGGGTGTCATAGCTCTTGGCCTTGGCCTGCGCGGTGCTCAGCAGTTGGGCCCGCCGGTCCTTGTCGGCGGCGGTCGCCTGGGCACCCTTGGCGTCAATGGCCTGAATCTGCTTCTCAAGATCACTCAGTTCGGCGTTGGCCTTTTGCTGGATGGCCTTGATGTCCTTGTCGTTGGGGTGTGCAGACAGCAGTTTCTGCACGTCCACGAAGCCGATCTTCTGCGGCGTCGTCTGGGCGTGCGGCACCACCGTCCCCAGACCGAAAGCGGCCACAACAGCGAGCGGGGCGAGGGCTTTGGCGTTGATCTTCATGGGCGGTACGCTAGCACGCACGTTTCTGAGCCGAATGAACCCTTTCACAGTTTGCTCACACAGTGGATCAGGTCACGATCAGTTCAGGAAAGGGCAAAGCGTAGAGTAAGCTGGCGCCATGCTCGTCAAAGACTGGATGACGCCAAACCCGGTGACCGTCACCCCCGACACGCCTGTGATGGACGCCCTCAAGATCCTCAAGGAGCGGGGCTTTCGCCGACTGCCGGTGATGGAGGGGGAGCAGCTGGTGGGCATCACAACCCGCAAAGACCTCAAGGACGCGATGCCCAGCAAGGCAACCACCCTAAGCGTCTGGGAACTGAACTACCTGCTGAGCAAACTGACCGTCTCCGAGATGATGGCCCGCCCGGTGATCACCGCTCAGGAGGACGAGTACATGGAAGACGCTGCGCTGCGCATGCAGGAACACGGCGTCGGCGGTCTGCCCGTGCTCAACGAGGCTGGACGCATGACCGGCATCATCACCATCACGGACGTGCTGAGGGCCTTTGTCGACATCATGGGGCTGAAGGAGGGGGGCACCAGGCTCACCCTGGATATGCCCGACCAACCCGGCAGCCTGGCCCGCGCCGCACAGGCCGCGCAGCCCAGCAACATCATCAGCGTCGCGACCTATGGCCACACCACCGCAGGGGGGCAGCCTCGCCGCCGCTTCGTGATGCGCGTGACCGGCGAGGGGGCCCAAGACGTACGGGCACGTGTGCAGGCCGCGGGAATTGACGTGCTGGGCTAGGGTCTGGACCCCTACACGCTGAGCTGCACAATCAAGCGCTCCAACACGGCCGCTGGATCGAGCCCGCGCTTCATGGCCACCTCCGCGTCGAGGATGCGGGTGAGATGCGCGCGAATCCTGCTCTCATTGAGGCGGCGGGCCACCTCCAGGGCTTTTTTGGCCGAGTAGGGCTTGAGGCCCAGGCGCTGGGCCGCCCCCGCCTCGGTCACGCGGCCCTCCTCCTGAAGGAGGGCGACGCAGCGGGCCACCAAGCCGTACTGCCACACCACGGCCCCCAGCAGCCGAAAGGGATCCTCACCACTTGCGAGCAGGCGGCGCAGGTGCGTGACGGCCTCGCCGGGACGGCCACCCGTCGCGGCGCCCAGCATGGCAAAGGTGTCGCCGGGCGGTTCGCGGCCCACCACCCGGCGCACGAGGTCTGCCGTCAGGGGGCCGTCCAGCAGGGCAAGCTTATTAAGCTCCCCGGCAATCCCAGTGAGGTCCGGGCCAAACACCTCCGCGAGGTACAACGCGGCCTCCCGGTCGAGGCGGAGGCCCGCACGGCGGGCACGCTGCGCCGCCCACCCCGCCACGTCCCCTGTTTTTTGCGGCGCAGCCGAGGGATAATGCTCGCCGCGCGACTCGTACAGCTTGACCCGGCCGGCGGGCGGCGCCTCATCAAGCACCGCCACCGTGACGGGTGCGGACGCCAGCAGCTCCAGCAGGGCCTTGTCGGGTTTGGTCCCCGCCAGGTCCACGATCACGCCCCCATCTCCAAAGAGGCTGGGTGCCAGAAGCGGCGCGATGGTGTCGGCGGTGACCTCCTCGCCCGCAAGACGCGGCAGGTCGCGGGGAGAAAGGCCCCGGGCCATCAGGGTGTCCCGCAACGCCTCCTCCGCCAGAAAGCGGTTGCCGCTAAAGGCCATCAGGGGCATAGAGCCTCCAACCCCAGCGCGCGGGCGGCAGCCTGAAGCTGGGCCTGCATCTCCAGGGCGCTTTGCGGGCGATCCGCCGGATCGCGGCTCAGGGCGGCCTCCAGGAGGGGATGGAGTTCCGGCGGACCAGGGAGAGGGGCCCGCTCCTGGGAGACGCCCACCAGCCAGCCCAGGGCGTCCTCGTAGGGCGGGCACCCGGCCAGGCAGTCAAACAGCAGCACCCCGACGGAATACAGGTCGCTGCGCGGGTCACCTCGACGGCCCCAGAACTGCTCAGGGGCCATAAAGTGCGGCGTGCCCATCCGGGTACCGCTGTGGACATCGGTGGGCAGCGCCCGCGAGTGGCTCATGCCGAAGTCGATCAGGCGCACCTGCTCGGCCCGCGCCCGACCACCAACCAGCAGGACGTTTTCGGGCTTGAGGTCATGGTGCGTCACCCCCCGCGCGTGCAGGTGCGCGACGGCCCTCAGCACGCCGCACGTCACGCTGAGGGCTTCGGCTGTCAGGAGGGGACCGCGCTCCACCCGTTCGCGCAGCGTGCCGCCAGCCACAAACGGGAAGACGAGTTGGCGGGGCGTCCGGGCGAGCAGCGGCACCACCAGAGGATGGCTGAGCTCTTCTGCGATCTGACCTTCGTGCTCGAAGCGCAGGGCAACCTCTGGGTCGTCGGTGAGCAGCGACTTGATAAAGGCCACCCGCCCATTCCACTCGCCCACCTCGCTCTGCACGCCGCCGCGTACCCCCAGCACGCGCGCGCACCCGCCAGCCTGGGTGCCCAACAGAGACGAGTCAGAACGTCTGTGCACGCGGTCCATTGTAGGCAGGGGCATCACACAGGAACGTCACAGCCGCAGAAACGTGCGCTGGCGTTGTTCGCCCGGCTTAGGCGAGGCGAACGTTGTTGATCAGGGTACGAATCACCGCCTCGTTGCGGCTGTAGTCCTTGACGTTCCCCGCGACCGTCACGACCAGGATGCGGCCACCGGCGCTGGTCATCAGCAGCTCGCGGCGCAGGTCATCCCCCTGCCCGGGCGTGGTAAACACAAACTGCGCCCAGGGCGTGCCCCCGATCTCCAGCAGGTTGGCCTTGAGGGTCTTGATGTTGGGCACCTGCGCACGAAGCACGGCGGGAAACTGCGCGACCAGGTCCGGCACCTGCGCGGGCGTCAGCCGGCCCTCGCGCCACTCAAAGGCCACGCTTACCTTGCGGTCCTCGGTCAGAAACACCGCGTCGGGGCGGCCTGCCGCCGACGGAAAGGCTCGCGCAATCCCCTCCGCGTTGAGCATCAGGAGGCGGGTGCTTGGCTCCACAGTCACGGGCAGCGTGCCGAGCTTGACGGGCGCGGCCAGAGCCGAACCGGACAGCACGGCGGCAGCTGTCAGGGTGAGCAACACAGTCTTCATTCCCCTCACCCTAGCGGCCTGACCCCGGCGCGGCCATGAAGATCGCGTGAGGAACGTGCGAAGAGGCGTCAGATCAGCGTGAGGTTGGCGGGGAGCGAGGCTGGCCCTGCTACCCTGCCCGCATGACCAAGGCAAGGCAACTCGCCAGCGTGACCCTCCAACCGGGGGCGGTGCGGCGCATCACTGGCCGCTATCCTTTCGGCCACGCGGGAGATATCGCGGCAGCAGACGCGGGCATCACGCCCGGGGAGGTGGTGGAGGTCCGTGCGCCCGGCGGCGCTGTGATCGGGCGCGGCTACTTCAACCCGGAGGGCGCAACGCCCCTGCGGATGCTGACCTGGGAGCGCGAGGCGATCGACCTCCATTTTTTTCGTTCGCGGGTGCGCGCGGCGCTGGCACGGCGAGCGGGCCGCATCACCGGAACGAACGCCCTGCGGGTGCTTCACGCCGAGGCGGACGGAATGCCCGGGGTGGTGGCCGACCGGTTCGCGGACGTGCTGAGCGTGCAGTTTCGGAATGCGGGGGCCGAGCGTCACCGCGAGCTGATCCTGCGGGCCCTGCGCGAGGAGACGGGTGCCGCCGCCGCCTTTGAGCGCAGTGACACGGGGGAACGCCGCCGCGAGGGGCTGGCCCTGCGCACCGGTGTGCTGTGGGGTGACGTGCCCGAGCGTGTCACCTTTTTTGAGGATGACCTGACCCTGCATTTCTCCCCCATGGCAGCGCAGAAAACCGGCTTTTTTCTCGATCAGCGCGACAACCGCCGCCTGCTGCGTTCGCTGCTCTCCGCGGGCGAGGCGTTCCTCGACGTGTACTCGTACACGGGCGGCTTCAGCCTGCACGCGGCCCGTGCAGGGGCAACCCCGGTCGCGATCGACAAGGATCAGGTTGCGCTGGGTGTGCTGGAACGCGAGGCACGCGAAAACGGCCTGAATGTCGGGGTGCGCTGGGGCGACGCCCTGGAGACGCTCGCGGCGCTGGAACGCGAGGGACGGGTGTTTGGCGCGGCGGTTCTCGATCCACCCACCCTCGCCAAACGCAAAGAGGACGTACCGCGCGCCAAACGCATCTTTACCGAAGGGGCCGAGCGGGTTCTGCGGATGCTTCAACCGGGAGGGCACCTCCTCATCAGCACCTGCGCCCACTACATCCGAGTGGATGACCTGCTCGATGCAGCACGCGTGGCGGCGGGCGAGGCCAGGAGGGACGCCGAGGTCTTGGCGATCACCTACCAGCCCGCCGACCATCCGCACCTGCTGAGCGTGCCCGAAAGTCTCTACCTCAAGAGCATCCTGCTGCGCTCACTCTCCTAGTCCGCCTCCTCGATCAAGGTGGCTTCCAGCGCGGAAGGATCAAGAAGCGTGACCGTCTGGGGCCGGACTTCCAGAACCTTTTGCGCCTCCAGCCGCCGCAAAACTCGGGTCACCGTTTCGCGGCTGCTGCTTGTGCGCAACATGATGTCCGAAGGGCTCAGCGGGAGCACCTCCGGCTGAGGCACCCCCGCGGCCAGGCGCTGGCGGTAGAGGTTCGAAAAGACGTGGCCGAGGGCCGCCTCAGTGTTCTGACCAAAGGCGATGAGCTCGTCATTGAGCAGGGTGACGCGCCGGGCCAGCATTTCGGCCAGGTTCCACAGCACGCCCGGATGTCGGCGCAAAATCACTTCGAAGTGCGCGCGGTGCAGCATCAACGTGCGGACCTCGCCCAGCGCCGTGACGGAGGCGCTGCGCTCCTGACCGGCCAGCACCGCGGTCTCACCCACCACACCGGGCGCGTAGATGTCACCCAGGACCCGCTCGCGGTTGCCCAGGCTGACGCGGCTGACACGGACGACGCCCGCGGTGATCAGGTGCAGCGCCTCTCCTTCGGCGTCCTGCTCGACCACCCGTTCACCGGGCCCAAACGTCCGTTCCACCACCACGCCTAGCGCCTCGCGGACCGCGTCCTCAGGCACATTCCGGAACAGGGGGGAGCGTTTCAAATCATCCAGGCGCGCCATCGCGCTGATGCTAGCGCCTGGCCACAGGCAGGCTGTCCTGCGAGCGGTCACCGCGTGCGCTACAGTACCCCGCGTGACCACCCCCGTTCCCGCCCTCGCGGCCCACCACGTCCAGCACGGCTTTGGCAGCACGCCTGTCCTGCACGGGGTGAGCCTGACCGTCTTGCCCGGTGAGGTGGTGGCCGTCTCGGGGCCGAGTGGCAGCGGCAAAAGCACGCTCCTGCACCTGCTGGGCGGCCTGGACACCCCGCAGGGGGGCGAGGTGTGGTGGGCGGGCGAGCGGGTGGATATCCTGAGCACCCACGCGCGGGCCCAGCGGCGAGCCGGCCGGGTCGGGCTGGTCTTTCAGCAGCACTACCTTCTCGAAGACCTAAGCGTGCTGCAAAACGTGCAGGTACCCGCGCTGTTGAACGGTCAAGACAGCCGCGACCGAGCACGGGCCCTGCTCACCCGGGTGGGCCTGGCGGGACGTGAGACAGCGCTCCCGGGCGTCCTCAGCGGCGGCGAGCGGCAGCGGGTGGCGGTCGCCCGCGCGCTGAGCGTACGGCCCGCCATCGTTCTGGCCGATGAGCCGACCGGCAGCCTTGACCGAGCGAATGCGGACGTCGTGGCGACGCTGCTCCTCGACCTCGCGCGCGAGGAGGGTGCCGGCGTGCTCCTCGTCACTCACGACGAACGCCTGGCCGCCCGCGCCGACCGGGTGCTGCACCTGCTCGACGGGCGGATCGTGGAGGAAGAGGGCGCTGCGCCTTCCGCACCCAGCTCTCCGCACGGCAACACGACAGAAGTCCGGAGAGGGTAGGCGAAGCTCCCTCCGCTTCCCCCAAGGCCCTACCACCCCGCTCGTGCGTACACGTCCGGAAGCGCCGGAGACAAGCCCAGCTCGCGAGCAGCACGCTGGGGCCAGTGGGGGTCGCGCAAAAAGGCCCGGCCCAGGGCAATGAGATCAGCCGAGCCCTGCCCCAGCACCTGCTCTGCTTTCAGCGGCGTGTCGATCAGGCCAACCGCCATCACGTGCAGATCAGGGACCTCAGCCTTGACCCGACCGGCAAAGGGCACCTGATAGAGCGGAGTCGCCGTGATGTGTTGCTGGGGCGTGAGGCCGCCGCTGCTCACGTCAAGGACGTCCACGCCTTCAAAGCGCAGCAACCCCGCGAGCCGCACCGTCTGCTCGATGTCCCAGCCCCCCTCGGCCCAGTCGGTGGCGCTGACCCGCACAAAAAGCGGCAGGTGCAGAGGCCAGACCGCCCGCACCGCCCGCACCACCTCGAGCAAGAGGCGCACCCGATGCTCAAAGGAGCCGCCGTACTCGTCGGTGCGGGTATTGGCGAGCGGCGAAAGGAACTGGTGCAGCAGGTAGCCGTGCGCGGCGTGGATCTCCACCACGTCGAAGCCCGCCATCAAGGCCCGGCGCGCTGCGGCCGCAAAGTCGGCCGTTACCCGCGCGATGTCCTGAACTGTCATGGCCATCGGCTGCGGGTAGGACGGGTGAAACGGAGCCTCGGTAGGCCCGATCACCTGCCAGCCACCGGCCTCGGCGGGCACGGCGCCCCGCCCGCGCCAGGGTGCATAGGTGCTCGCCTTGCGCCCCGCATGCGCGAGCTGCACGCCGATCAGACCGCCGTAGCGGTGAACGAAGTCGGTGATGTGCCCCAGCGGCACGATCTGCTCATCACTCCACAGGCCGAGGTCTTCAGGGCTGATGCGGCCTTCGGGTGAGACGGCGGTCGCCTCGGTCAAGATCAGGCCTGCACCGCCAAGCGCGAACTGTCCCAGGTGAACAAGGTGAAAGTCATTCGCCAGCCCGTTGCGCGAGCTGTACATACACATCGGTGACACCACGATGCGGTTGGGCAGGGTGAGGCTACGCAGCTTCAGCGGCGTCAGCAGGAGGGGCTGCGGCACGCCCTCGGCCGGGGCAACAGAGGCAGGCTGGGTCATGGGCAGAATGTAGCGGCCAGCCGGACCCGCCACCAAATCACTCCTCTTCATGGCCGGCGGCCTGTAGGCGAGATGGCGAACCCAACCTCCGCTGCAAAGTTGATTGCCTCACGGTTCTGCGGGCTTTAGCATGCCTGCCAACAAACTCAGCCTGCCCTGCTCCGGCATGGCCTGTCTCTCTGTCTCCCGGAACCCTCTTCGACACCGGAGGCCGCCGTACCTCCATGGAGAACCTGATGCCGAGAACTGCTCCTCCCTTGCCAGCGGACTTACCCTCCCTCCCGGCACCCGACACCCTCACGGTCCATCTGCGCACCATCACCCCCATGTTTGGCGGGAGTGCCGAACCCCGCCACGTGGACGAGCGGCACCCGGTGCGGGCCGCGAGCGTGCGAGGCCACCTGCGCTTCTGGTGGCGGGCCACCGCCGGGGCGGGGTACGCCACGCCGCAGGAACTGCACGAGGCCGAGTCACGGATTTGGGGCAGTGCCCAGACGCCGGGCCGGGTGCGGGTAACGGTGGAAGTCACCGACGCCGGTCAGCACTGCGAGCCGATTCGCCACGTGCGGCGCAGCAACGGCAAGATGGCGACCGACTTCGGGGCGTATCCGGCCTACGCGCTGTTCCCGTTTCAGGGCACCATCAAACACGGTAAAACCGAAGAGATGCCCGCCACAGCGCGGGAGAACGTCGCCTTTACCTTGCACCTCACCTGTCCGCCGGAGCTGCGCCCAGAGGTCGAAACTGCCCTGCACGCCTGGGTGCTGTTCGGGGGCATTGGCGCGCGCACCCGCCGGGGCTGCGGCAGCCTGGAACTGGTGGGGACCGAAGCACAGTTTCCCCGGCACCACAAGAAGGCGGGGAAGCTGCTCACCGCCTTACCGGGCCATTATTTCATCGGAAAGCCGCAGCGTAACCCGGTGCAGGCCTGGGCTGAAGCGGTGGCGGTGTACCGCGATTTTCGGCAGGGCGTGGACTTTGCCCGCAACAAGGGTCAGCAATCCAACCGTCCGGGGCGCTCGCGGTACCCGGAACCCGACACCCTGCGCGACCTGACCTGGCGCTACGGCCACCAGGTCATTCACCCGGTGCGCGGCTTTCCCCGCGCCGACCTGGGGCTGCCCATCATCTTTCACTTTCAGGGGCAGGGTGAACCCGACGATCAGACCTTGCAGGGGAGCCGGGAGGGACGGCAGCGCTTCGCGTCACCGGTCGTGACCAAAGCGGCCCGCATCGGCGGCGAGTACGTGCCGCTGGTGCTGGTGCTCGACAGCCCCCATGTTTGGGACGGCCCCGGCGTGGAACTCAGGGGGCAGGGTGAGGTCAAGACCCGGCAGATCAACCTCAGTCCCGAAGAGCTGAGGCAGATTCCACCGCTGGACGGCCGACCGGTGCGTGAGGCTCTGGTGCAGTACGCCCGGACTCAGGGTTTCCAGGAGGTCTCGCTGTGACCGCCCCTGAGCGCTTCCTCCTCTCCCTCTCCCTCGGCCCGGTGCAGGAGTTCATCGCGGCGGCCCGCAAAACGGCCGACCTGGAGGCCGGGTCCACCCTGCTCGTCGAACTGGTGGGTGCGGCGGCGAGCGTATTTCCCGCTGAGGAGCGCATCTACCCCGCCAGCGTGGAGAAGGGCGGGGCCAACAAGATTCTGGCGGTGGTTCAGGGCGACCCGGCCGCGCACGCGGCGCGGGCCAGGGCGCAGGCGCAGGCGTACCTCAAGGCGCAGTGGGACGAGGACGTGCGCCCGCTCATCCCGCACATCGATGGGGGGCGGGCTGAGGCTCAGTTGGGGCACTTCCTGGAGTTTTATGCGGCCTGGGTTCCCCTGGGAGACGACTACGGGGCGGCCCGCCGCAGGGTCGAGGCGCTCCTTGCCGCCCGCAAGAGCCTGCGCGACTTTGCCCCGCTTTCGCAAGGGGACGCGGGGATGCCCAAGTCGCCGCTGGACCCCGCCTACGCCAGCGTCTTTCGCGGGGGCCAGGTGCCGGAGGTGTTGCAAGGTGACCCCTGGAACTTCAAGCCCAGCGAGGCCCTCGACGCCATCTCGCTGCTCAAACGGCTGCGTGGAAGGAAGCGGCCCAGGGTGCTGGATACCCACACCCTGGCCCACCGCGCCAAGCACCCGGGAGCTGTGCTTTCCCGCGCGGAGGACGAGGACTTCAGACCCGACTACGCCTATTTCGCCATCCTGGTGGCCGACGGCGACAACATGGGGGCGCTGCTCTCGGCCAACGACAGCGAGGACGCGCACCACGAGATTTCCCGGCGGCTCGACAACTTCGCGGCGCAGGCGGAAAAAATCGTGGAGCGGCATGACGGCCAAAAGGTCTTTGCGGGAGGGGACGACGTGCTCGCCTTCCTGCCGGTGACCACCGCCCTGAGGTGCGGGCAGGAGCTGGCCGAGGCGTTCCGGCATACCGTGCGGGGCACCCTCAGCGCCGGGATTGCCGTCGTGCACTACCGCGAGCCGCTGAGCACCTCGTTGGCCCAGGCGCGGGCGGCGGAGAAGGTGGCCAAGCAGGTGGACGGCAAGAACGCCGTCTGCGTGGCGGTGCACACGCGGGGCGGTTCGCCGCGCCGGGTGGCGCTGCGCTGGGACGGAGCGCCCGCGCTGGAGGCGTTGACCCGCCTGAACCTGCCCCGTGGCCTGCCCTACGAGCTGAGTGAATTGGCCTGCGAGTGGCCCGAAGACACCTCGCCCACAGCACTGACGAACGAGGCCCGGCGCGTCGCCCGGCGCAAGGCCACCGCCGACGGGGTGCGGCTGGACGAACAGGCTCTGAAGGACTGGCACTTCGGCAGCCCGACCGAACTGCACGACTTTGCTGACCTCCTCATCATCGCCCGCTTCCTGCGTGGCCAAGGAGATCCCGCGTGAGTGACACCATCCTCGAACTTCAGCCCCTCTCTCCCCTGCTGCTGCGCGACGGGCGGCCCTTTGCGAGCGGCGGCGAAGAGTCGCGGGCCCAGAGCCTGCCACTGCCGCTGCCGCACACCCTGGCGGGATTCGTGCGCACCCAGATGGGCGAGGGCCGGGGCCTGAACTGGCGCGGCCTGAGCGACGAAGCCCTGCGCCGCGCCCTGCGGGATCTGCACGCCACGCCCATCCGAGCGCTGCCCCTGCGGGACGACAGGTTCATGTTTCCCGCGCCGCTCAACGCGGTGGTGGACAAGAGCGGACAGATCTACCGCGCCCTGCCCGCTGAGCCGCGCCCCGGTGAGGGCACCGACCTGCCCAAGGGGCTGCGGCCCCTGCTGCTGCAAGACCGCGACGGAAACGAACCCGGCGACGCCTTCAAGCCTGACGGTGGCTACAGCTACTGGCCGCAGGACGCCATGCAGGACTGGCTCCTGGGCCGCGTCCCGGAGGGGCTGGAGAACATCTCCGGCCCGCCCCTGGAAGAACGCACCCACGTCGCCATGAACAGCGAGACCGGCACCGGCGACGAAGGGCGGCTGTTCACGGTGAGCTACCGCAGCTTCGAGGAGCGCCGGAAGGGGGCCTACCACCGCTGGACCCTGCGGGTGAAGACGGACCTTGGGGGGGACCTGGCCCCGCTGGGGCACCTGGGCGGCGAACGGCGGCCGGTGGCCCTGCAAGACCGCGGCAACCGGGACCAGTGGCCCAACCTGGGGCAGTTCGGGGCGGTGCGGGACGCTCTGGCGGACTCAAAACACACCCGGCTGTTCTTCGTGCTCACCAGCCCGGCCCTCTTTGCCGGGGGCTGGAAACCCGGCTGGCTGGGGCTGAGCCAGGAGGAGGCGCGGAGGCACGACGGCAGCGGGTTGCCCGCCGGCATCCGCGAACTGATGTCGGGGGACGTTCACCTCGTGGGGGCCGCCGTGGGCCGCCGCATTCCGGTGAGCGGCTGGAACCTGCATACAGGGCAGCCCAAGGCCGTGCGCTGGGCGGTGCCCGCCGGGAGCGTCTATTTCTTGGAGGTCAACGGTCAGTTTGACCGCCAAGCCCTCCTGAATGCCTGGCTCAAACCGCTGAGCGACGAACAAGATGACCAGCGCGACGGCTTCGGCTGTGCGCTGTGGGGAGTGTGGAAATGATGCAAGTCGACCTTTTGATGTGGCAGGCCATCACCCCGGTGCACAGCGGCACCGGCCAGAGCAGCGCGGGCGTCATCGACCTGCCGATCGCCCGCGAGGTGGCGACCGGCTTTCCGATCCTGCCCGCGAGCAGCCTCAAGGGGGTGCTGCGGGGCGGCCGCGAGGACGAGGAGGCCCGGCAGCTTTTCGGCTCACTGGAGGCCGCCGGAAAGCTCACCTTCACCGATGCCCGGCTCTTGTGCCTGCCGGTGCGGTCGTACCGGGGCACCTTTGCCTACGCGAGCTGCCCGCTGGTGCTGGGTCGCCTCGTGCGCGACCTCGCGGCGCTGGGGCACCCGCTCAGCCTTCCGGAGGTGCCCGCCGTCCAGGAGGGCACGGCGCAGGTGGCCGGGGGCACCCTGGTGCAGGGCGAGCAGGTGCTCCTTGAGGACCTCGACCTCACGGCGCAGGAGACGGAGGGAGCGCGGGCGTGGGCCCAAACCCTCGCGGGGCTGAGCGGCCTGGGCGAAGAGCTCACCGAACGGTTTGCCCTGCTGCACGACGACGAGTTCGGCTTCCTCACCGAAACCGCCACCGAGGTCACGGCCCACATCCGGCTGGAGCCGGACACCAAGACCGTGGCGAGCGGTGCCCTGTGGTACGAGGAAGCCCTGCCTGCCGCCAGCCTGCTGACGAGCTTTCTGCTGCGGAGGGAGGCCGCCTTCACGCCCCCTCCCACCCTCCAGGTGGGCGGCAAGGGCAGCGTGGGGCGGGGCCTGCTGAGCGTGCGGGCGGTGGGGCGATGAGCCTGGATCCTATGTCGGCGGCCATGAACAACATGCTCCAACCCCAGTCCGGTCCTGTGCACAAGGCACCTTCCCGGGCGAAGTTCAACCGCGTCCAGCGGGACATCAAACAGGCGGTTGAACAGCTGGAGGCCCTGGCCGGGGCCAGCGACGGCGTGAAGCGGAACTACCTGCGCCGGGTCAAGGATTTTCCGGCGCTGGTGATGCAGGTCGGACTCGCGCAGGCGGTGGCCTTTAGCGTGGACAAGGCGAGCAAGAGTGACGAGCGCGGCCAGGCGCACCGGCACCTGCTCAACCACCTGTGGGCGGTGTGGCAGCCCGGAGCGCAGGGCCAGCCCGTGAGCGTCGAGACCGGCGCGGGCCGTGAACAGGTGCTGATCCACCTACAAGGGGTCTCCACCGCCGAGTACCGCCACCTCACCCGCCGCACCCTGGCCGCCTGGGTGTACGTTCGCCGCCTGAGCGAGAGCATCCTGGACCCTGACGGCAAGCTGGGCGAGGAGCGCGAATGAGGCTGCCCGGACAGTTTCCGCCCGCCGGAGCCAGCCACACCGGGCACGCCCTCACCCGGCGGCTGGCGGTCAAGGGGAGTGGCCAGGAAGAACGCCTCCAGGCAGACCTGAAGGCCATCACCCGGATCGCGCCCCCTGCTGTCTATGCCGGAGCGTTCGGGCGCTGGCAAGACGCCCTGCGGGACGCGGTGCGCCTAGAGGCGACGACGCGCGGGCCACTCGCGGTCGGCCTGGGCAACCCCAGCCCCTTTGAGGTGGGCCTCACCCTCCACCACACCTACGGGGTGCCGTACCTGCCGGGGAGCGCCCTCAAGGGCCTCGCCCTACGGGCGGCGCGGCAAAACGGCGTGCCAGCAGAGGCCATCACCGCCATCTTTGGCGACACCACCTCGGCGGGCTTCGTGACCTTTTGGGACGGCTGGCTGGTGCCGGGACAGACCGAGATCCTCCAACTCGACACGATCACGGTACACCACCCCGACTACTACGGGGACGGGGGCGAATGGCCCACCGACTTTGACGATCCCAACCCGGTGGCGTTTCTGAGTGTTCGGCCCGGCGTGCGCTTCGAGCTGCGCCTGAGCGGGCCGGAGGAATGGGCCGCCTACGCCGCGCGGCTGCTGGAGTGGGGCTTGACGCACCTGGGCCTGGGCGGAAAGACCAACGCGGGCTACGGGAGCTTTGCAGTCGAGCGCGAAAAGACCCCGGCCGAGCGGGAAGCCGAGCGCCGGGCCGCCGAGCAAGCCGAGCGAGAGCGGCAGGCAGCCGAGGAAGCGAAGAAGTTTGAGGGCCGCGCCCATATCCTGCGCCAGCGCGTCGCCGGGATGAACCTCGGCAGGGTCAAGGCCGAGCTGCCCCCCTTGCTGGGTCAAATCAGGGAGTTGCCGGTCCCCCTGCGGCGGGAACTGCTGGAAAGGCTCCTGAAGCGCCTCCAGAGTGACGACCGCACGAAGGGTGAAAAGAAACTGCTGGGCCAGGTGCGGGCGGCGCTGGAGGAGGCGCGGTGAGCCTGATTGTTCTGTCGTCGCTGGGCACCGGGGCCTACCGCGAGGCCCATTACGAGTCCGAACACCACTCCGAGGTCATCCGCACCGGGCTTTTTGCCGTCGCCCTCCACCGCTGGTACCCCGAAGCCAAGGTCAAGCTGCTCGCCACCGACGCGGCGTGGGAGGGGGGCAACGGCCAGTATGTGCGTGAGCACCATCCTGATTTTGAACGGGTCCGCATTTCCGAAGGGCGCACCGAGGCCGAAGCCTGGGAACTGTTCGGGCAGATGACCGGGGCGGTGCCGCCGGACAGCCGGGTCATCTTTGACATCACCCACGGTCTGCGCTCGCTGCCCATGCTGGGCTTCCTGGCGCTGTCTTACCTGCGGGTGGTGCGGAACGTCACCCTTGAAAAGGTGTACTACGGCGCGCTGGAGTTGACGCCGCGCGACGTGGAGGGGGCAACGACGCCGGTTGTTGACCTCACGCCGCTGGTGGCCTTGCTCGACTGGGCGCAAGCCGCCGGGCGCTTTCAGGACACCGGGGACGCGCGGCTGTTTCAAAAACTCACGGACGTCGCAGGGGCCAACGACCTCAAAAACGTGGCCGCCAAGCTCAGCGAACTTTCCGCTGCCCTGGCCAGCAACCGCACCCTAGAAGTGGGTGCGCTGTCCACCGAGCTCCTCAAGAAACTGGGCCGCTGGAAGCGAGAGGACACCCTGGCTCACCACCGCCCGTTTCTAGAAGTCGCCGACGTGGTGACCACCACCGTACAGCCACTGCAAGCGAGTGAAGACCAGCGGCTCAACCTGCTGTCGCATCACGCCCAAATCGAGTGGTACCAGCAGCGGGGTCACCTGGTGCAGGCGGTGGGACTGGCGCGCGAGTGGCTGGTGTCGGTGGTGACCTGGTGGCAAACGGGGAAGCTGCAACTCAGGCGTGAAGTCCGCAAAGACGCCGAGACTCTCCTGGGCCAGCACGCCAAGAATCCTCAGCAAGCGCCTGCGGAGCTGCAAGAGGCAGCCAACCTGTGGGAAAAGTTGACCGATCTGCGAAACGACCTCGCCCATTTCGGCATGCGCGACGACAGCCGCACCAAGAGCATCCGGGTCAGCAGCAGGGTCGCTGAAGTGCTTGGCCTCCTCCCCGCCGCCGTCCGCCCCCTGGGCCTGGAGCTGGAAGGTCCGGAGTCCGCGTGAGCCAGCGCGTCATCTCCACCGTCGGCACGAGTCTGCTGGGCAATCTGCATAATCCGCGCGTCAATCCGGACGGCCTGGATGCCCTGGCGCTGCTGCGGCGCGACCCACAGCGGGCCAGCGCCGAGGCCAACGCCATCACCCGGCTGGCGAAGGGCGGTGACACGCTGGTCTTTTTGCACTCGGATACCGAGGACGGCGAGCGCTGTGCCGACCACCTGAACACCTACTTCGCGGGACAGGGGCACCCGGTGCACGTGCGGCGCGTCGCGGGCCTGAGCTACAACGAGAAGGGCTTCGTCTCGCATGGGCTGCGCGCGCTGGTGCGGCTGCTTGCCGAGGAAATCCGCACGGCGAAGCGGGCCGAGCAGCGCCCCCTGCTCAACGCGACGGGCGGCTTCAAGGCTGAAATCGCCTACGCCACCGCCGTGGGCCTGATGTTTCACGTGCCCGTGAGCTACATCCACGAGCGCTTCGGGGACGTGGTCACCCTGCCCGCTTCTCCGGTCGGTTGGGACTACAGCCTCCTGAGCTGGTACCGCGACTTCTTCGACTGGCTGGACGAGGAACCGCGCCCCACCCACGCCGTTCACGAGCGCCTGGCCGCCCTGCCCGAAAGCGTGGCCCTCCTCGTCGAGGACGCCCCCGACGGCCAGAGCTACCTCTCGCCGCTGGGTGAAGCGTACCTGGAAGCGTTCCGGGGCCAGGCGGACACCCGGCGATCCTTGCGGCTCTCGGCCAGTGCCCGGCGAACCCTAGACGCCCTGGACTTCAGCACCCAGAGCGCCTACCGCCAGTTGCTCGAACGCCTGCGCCACGGCGGGGCGGGCGACTGGCGGCGCAGCGCGGAACTCGTGCGGGGCGACGTGTTCAAGTTTCCCAAGGGCCACAGCGTGCACCGCGCCTTTGTGCGCGAGGACGACGCCGGATTGTGGGTCCTCGAGCTGTGCGGCCATGAGGACGAGCGGCGCTACCAGGAGTTGATACGAACCATTCGCTGGAGCCACTACCAGGAAGACGAGTTCTCCGCCTTGCCCTAAAGCCTCCGTTTCTGCGCGAACCCCACGTGACGAAAAAACCCCGGGGGGTTCGCGCAAAGCAAAAAGTCCCTCTGGGACGGGATCTTTGACAACTGACCCTCAAGGCCACCTCCAAAAACTGGACAGCTCTGGGGAGGTTCGCGCAAACTGATGGCGGGGAGCCGTCTGGGACGCATCCGGATGGCGAACCGTTGCAGCCGTCCTTCGGGGCGGCTGAGGATTGAAACCGCACCATCCGGCTGCACCGCCTGGTCGCGCCCGTGTGTTGCAGCCGTCCTTCGGGGCGGCTGAGGATTGAAACCGAGCGCTGCGGCTGGGAGTGGGGCGGGCGCTGGGGTGTTGCAGCCGTCCTTCGGGGCGGCTGAGGATTGAAACCACATCTGGCAGCAACGAACCCAAGAACAACGCCCCGTTGCAGCCGTCCTTCGGGGCGGCTGAGGATTGAAACAGCTGCGGTGGCTCTTTGCCCGGGGCATTCTCAGGGTTGCAGCCGTCCTTCGGGGCGGCTGAGGATTGAAACCGCGTCATCGGTAAGGGGGACAAAGAAAGGCGCGTGGTTGCAGCCGTCCTTCGGGGCGGCTGAGGATTGAAACCACATCTGGCAGCAACGAACCCAAGAACAACGCCCGTTGCAGCCGTCCTTCGGGGCGGCTGAGGATTGAAACCCTCGCCTGCGCCGCCTTCAGCACGTCCACGCCCGTGTTGCAGCCGTCCTTCGGGGCGGCTGAGGATTGAAACGCTGAACTTCTTGCCGTAGGGCACCCTCTCCCCAGGTTGCAGCCGTCCTTCGGGGCGGCTGAGGATTGAAACAACAGGAGGAGCTGGACCTCGCGGGCGACAAGTTGCAGCCGTCCTTCGGGGCGGCTGAGGATTGAAACAGGCTGGTCCGGCGCGCCATCAGCGGGCCTCCTGCATGGTTGCAGCCGTCCTTCGGGGCGGCTGAGGATTGAAACTGCATCACCCAGCCTGGATGGTGCTGAACCACCTCGCGTTGCAGCCGTCCTTCGGGGCGGCTGAGGATTGAAACATTTTGGTTTCGACGGCCCGCGCCTGCGCCTGTGCGTTGCAGCCGTCCTTCGGGGCGGCTGAGGATTGAAACATCCTGCGTGAGCGCGCTCAGAAAAATGTCACCAGTTGCAGCCGTCCTTCGGGGCGGCTGAGGATTGAAACCATTGTCTACGACGAGAATCAGGTGAAGATTCGCCGGGTTGCAGCCGTCCTTCGGGGCGGCTGAGGATTGAAACCGCGCCCACCATGGCCCGTCCCTCGCCGTCCACCACGTTGCAGCCGTCCTTCGGGGCGGCTGAGGATTGAAACTCGTACCCGGCGAGCCCGAAGGCGCGAATCAGCCAGTTGCAGCCGTCCTTCGGGGCGGCTGAGGATTGAAACGACCTCGATCATGCCCGTGCTCCTCCCATCGCCTGGTTGCAGCCGTCCTTCGGGGCGGCTGAGGATTGAAACCTGGCGGCTCGTGCACGCCTCGCTGGACGGCTGGTTGCAGCCGTCCTTCGGGGCGGCTGAGGATTGAAACCTGGCGGCTCGTGCACGCCTCGCTGGACGGCTGGTTGCAGCCGTCCTTCGGGGCGGCTGAGGATTGAAACAGCATCAACCACACCACGAACGGCACGAGCACCACGTTGCAGCCGTCCTTCGGGGCGGCTGAGGATTGAAACCAGGAGCCAGGGGACCTCCTGGTCCGCCGCGAGGAGTTGCAGCCGTCCTTCGGGGCGGCTGAGGATTGAAACGATCAGTACTACACCCCGGCTTCCGTCGCCTCGTTGAGTTGCAGCCGTCCTTCGGGGCGGCTGAGGATTGAAACGCTACTGGCTGCCTCAGTTGCAACCGTTCTTCGGGTTGCAGCCGTCCTTCGGGGCGGCTGAGGATTGAAACTGGCGCGGTGGCGGAATCGCGCGGCGTGGTGACGTTGCAGCCGTCCTTCGGGGCGGCTGAGGATTGAAACTGGCGCGGTGGCGGAATCGCGCGGCGTGGTGACGTTGCAGCCGTCCTTCGGGGCGGCTGAGGATTGAAACTGCTCAGCGGAGTTCCTGCCGACCGAGCAGCTCCTGTTGCAGCCGTCCTTCGGGGCGGCTGAGGATTGAAACACGGCCATCGCCAACGAGACGGTGACCTGGAGCCAGGCGTTGCAGCCGTCCTTCGGGGCGGCTGAGGATTGAAACCAACCGCCAGGCGGTGCTCGTGCACGACCAGGACCGTTGCAGCCGTCCTTCGGGGCGGCTGAGGATTGAAACCTTACCCTGCGGCATGACTCCACTCTAAGCACGGCGTTGCAGCCGTCCTTCGGGGCGGCTGAGGATTGAAACGGCCCTATGGAGCTCGACGTGACCTACTCCCACAAGGTTGCAGCCGTCCTTCGGGGCGGCTGAGGATTGAAACAAGTCGGCGGAGGGAAGGGTGAGGCCAAAACCACGAAGAAGTTGCAGCCGTCCTTCGGGGCGGCTGAGGATTGAAACCTGGTGTTGTACTCCGGCTGGAAGGACGACAGACCGGTTGCAGCCGTCCTTCGGGGCGGCTGAGGATTGAAACCTGACACCCTAAACGCGAGTTGGGGAACCCAATCATGTTGCAGCCGTCCTTCGGGGCGGCTGAGGATTGAAACCGAGATCTTCTTAAAGTCGTGCGTTCGGCCATTCAATGTTGCAGCCGTCCTTCGGGGCGGCTGAGGATTGAAACCTACGGCCGGATTAATGGAAAGAGACTTCGAACCGTTGCAGCCGTCCTTCGGGGCGGCTGAGGATTGAAACCTAGCTGCTCGCGCTGGTATAGCTGGCCAAAGCCCTCAGCCAAAAGAGGCGCGTCAGAAGCAGCAGAACTCCTGCCACCACGGGCGCGGCCACAGCCAGTGCTGTCGGCAGGGTACCGGTCATGGCCTGAGCCGGCACAGTGGTGATAAAAGCCACGGGCACCACAAAGGTCAGCAGGGCACGGATGGGCAAAGGAAAGGCTGTGACTGGAAAGCGGGCTGCACCAAAGACACCGTTAAAGAGCTCGGCAGCGTTTTGGGTCTTTACAAACCAGAAGGCAGTGGTCGAGAGCGCAAGCCAGATACAGTACACGATGACAACAGCGCAGAGATAGAGCAGGGCAGAGAGCAGGATTCCTGGCCAAGTCACCTCAAGTTGGGAGGCAGCATAAACGATGAGAGCCGCACCTATACAAAGATCAGTTGCACGCAGTGCATTCAGATGCCGAGTGGAGACGTTGAATTGGGCATCTATGGGCTTCAGCAGGACAAAGTCCATGCTGCCGGTGCGCACGGCCTCGGCGATCTTGCTCATGTTGGGCTGGATAAAGACGCTGATGACCCCTTCGGTCAGCATAAAAAAGCCTGTTACCAACAGGGCCTGCTGAAAAGACCATCCCCCTACGCTCGTGGTGCCTGGTTGTCCGAATAGGACGGCAAGCCCCAAGAGGGCCACACCGGCTTCTCCCAGGCTGGCGAGGACGGCGCCCAGAAAGTTGGCGCGGTATTCCAGTTGGGCGGCGAGCGTAGCCC
The DNA here is from genome assembly GCF_000745175.1 of Deinococcus sp. YIM 77859. Taxonomy (NCBI): domain Bacteria; kingdom Thermotogati; phylum Deinococcota; class Deinococci; order Deinococcales; family Deinococcaceae; genus Deinococcus; species Deinococcus sp. YIM 77859. The sequence goes on along the minus strand of NZ_JQNI01000002.1, from coordinate 412,753 downwards.
CCACAAAGATGCGGATCAAGCGGAGGAGCTTCATGCTCCGACCGCCCCGTATTTCCGTAACCCCGCACGCCACACGGCCAGCCGGACCACCCAAAAGATCACCAACCACACGAGCAGCACCAGGGCGCCGCGCCCAGCGTCGGTCAGGGTTGCCTTGCCCGCCAGAAGCTGCGCGGGCAGGCCCAGCATGTAGGGAAAGGGCGTCCAGAGCGCGACCTGCTGCACCCACGGAGGATAAAAGGCCAGTGGGGCAAAAATTCCGCCCAGGGCGGCGTACACCAGCCAGATCAGTTCCTGAAAGGAGGTGCTTGATTCGGTCCAAAAGGCCAGGAGACCAATGGTGTACTCATACAGAAAGCGCAGGCTAAAGCCCAAAAAGGCGAGGCCCAACGCCACGAGATAGGCGAGGGGGTCAGCGGTTAGGCTTGCGCCGGACAGCCAGGCGAACAGGGCCACCAACAGCAGCAGCGGGGGAAGGCGCACCACCCGTTCGGCGAGGTGCGCGGCGTAGTGGCCCCACAGGGGGTCCATCGGCCGCAGCAGCTTGGGCGAAAGCGTGCCCTGCCGGACCTCGAAATCCAGCTCCCAGGCCACCCACACCACCAAGACCTGGCTCACCAGCCAGATGCTCAGGAAATAGGAGGCAAACTCGGGGGCGCTGTAGCCCCGCACCTGCCCGCCGGGAGCGGCGTCCGCCTGGGCCATCCACACCAGCATCATCACCAGCGAGAGGGTACCGGAGAGTATCCAGATCACCACCTCGGCCCGGTACTCCACCATTTCGGCAAAGCGGGTGGCCAGCAGCACCCGAGCCTTGCGCCACAGCGCCGCTCCAGCGCCCCTAGCCACGCACGGCCTCCTTGCCCCCAAAGAGCTCTGCCAGCACGGTTTCGATGGGCGGATCCTCGACTGTGAGGTCTGCGACATCGAGGTGAGCAAGCAGCCCGGCGGCGCGCGCACTCACCTCCGCGCGGGGCACGATGAGTTCGGCGCTGAGCCCGTCCACCTTGACGTTGCTGCCGTAGGCACTGAGTTCGCTCGGGGTCACGGGCTGGCGCAGTTGCAGCCGGATCGTTTTGCCGCCGCCGCCGCGCAGGGCAAGCCGAGCCAGGTCGCCATCAAAGACCAGTTGGCCCTGGTCGATCACGAGGATGCGCCGAGCCAGGGCGGTCACGTCGGCCATGTAGTGGCTGGTTAGGATGACGGTGGCCCCGTAGCGGGCGTTGTACTCACGGATAAAGGCCCGCACGCTTTCTTGCATGTTGACGTCCAGGCCAATCGTGGGCTCATCGAGAAACAGCACGCGGGGGCGGTGCAGCAGGGCGGCGGCCAGCTCGCATTTCATGCGCTCGCCCAGCGAAAGCTTGCGGACCTGCTTCTTGAGAATTCCCTCCAAGCCCAGCACCTCGGTGAATTCACGCATGGTCTCGCGGTACTGTGCGTCGGGAATCTCGTAGATGGCCTGGTTGACCAGAAAGGAGTCGAGGGCGGGGAGGTCCCACAGCAGCTGCTGTTTTTGCCCCATCACCAGGGTGATGCGCCGCAGGAATTCGCTTTGGCGGCGCCGCGGCTCGAAACCGGCCACCCGCACCTCCCCGCCCGAGGGGTGCAGCAGACCGGAAAGCATCTTGAGGGTGGTTGTCTTGCCTGCCCCGTTGGGGCCCAAAAAGCCCACCATCTCGCCGGGCTGGAGGTCAAAGGAGACGCCCCTCACGGCCTCCACCACGCGGGTTTTGCGCCGAACAAAGCTGCGGAGGCTGCCCAGAAAGCCCGGCTCCTTCTCGTGAACGACGTAATGCTTGCGCAGTTCTCGGACGTGCACGCTGGCGTCCGGGGAGGGTGTGGTCATAGCTGGCCTCAGCGTACGCGGCGAGCGAAGGGAGAGACATGGGCGAAATGGCGGGGTCTTCTTCAGCGCGGCCTTTTTGTGCGTTACGTGCACGCCTGTTCCCCGAGCAGTCACGGGAGAAGCGCTTGGCGGCAGGTTTACGCTCACGGCATGACCTCCACCGCGCCCGCCACGCCGCCGGAGGCGACCCCGGCGCCCGCCCGACCCACCCCGCTGAGCCTTGCCCGGATGTTTGTGGGCGTGGCCCTGTCGGGCATCGGCGGCGGGCTCCCGGCACACACCCGCCGGGCCCTGACCTCGCGCGGCTGGATGACGGAAGAGGCGTTCGCGGAGACGTTCACCCTGGCGCAGCTCACGCCGGGACCGAACGCGGTGAACCTGGCGGCGATGGTAGGAGCGCGGCTGGCGGGGGGACTGGGGGCGCTGGCCAGCGTGCTGGGGGTGCTGACACCAGGGCTACTGGCCATGGTTGCGGCGAGCGCGCTGACGCTGGAGCAGCCCGGCGGCCTACCGGCAGCCCTGCAGAGCGCCCTGCGGGGAGCAGCGTGCGCGGCGCTGGCGGTGCTGCTCACGGCGGCACTTCCGGTGGTGCGGGTGGGCTGGCGGGTGCGGGGTGGCCCCACCGTCACCCTGGCGGCCTTTTTGGCCCTGGGCGTGCTGCGGCTCGATCTTCTGCCCGTACTGCTCGTCCTGGTGGGGGCGGGCCTGCTGATCCACCGGCCCGGAGGACGGCATGCCTGACCTCTGGGAAATCTTCCTGGTGTTTGCCCGGCTGGGCCTGATCAGCTTCGGCGGAACAAACGTCGCGGAGCTCGAGCGGGCGCTTGTCTTGCATCACGGCTGGATCGACGCACGAACGCTCGCGAGCGGCTTTGCGCTGGGGCAACTGATGCCGGGACCGAATATGCTGGCGGTCACGCACTACGGGTACGCCGCCGCCGGGCCAAGCGGAGCACTCGCCGCGACGCTGGGCTTCTACGGGCCAACCGCGCTGCTGAGTGCGGCAGCGGCGCTTCTGTGGCAGCGGCATAGCGCACATCCTTGGGCGCTCGCCCTCAGAAACGCGCTGCTGCCCTTTGGCGGGGGGGTGATGCTGGCGGGGGCACTGGTGCTCGCGCGAACGAGCGTGACCTCCTGGCCGGCCGCGCTGCTGACGGCCGCCGCCTTCCTGCTGCTGTGGCGTACGCGGGTGAATAGCGCCGCCGTGGTGCTGGGCGCCGCAGCCGTGGGAGCGCTGCTCGGGTTGTAGGAGTCAGGGCGCGAACCGCCGCAGGTGCAGACGGTAGATGCCGCCGCCGTCTTCGCGCCAGGCGAGCACCGCCTCACCGGAGGGCAACACCGCGACGGAAGGCGAGCGCGCGTCCCGCCGGGCATCCGCATTGAGCACGCCTAGGTCTCGCCACGCCGCCCCCGTCCAGCGGGCCAGCCGAACCTGTCCCCGCCCGCCCCGTTCCTCCACCCAGGCCAGAACCGGCTGGCCCTGCGCGCCGAGGGCCAGCGACGGAGCCGACGCAAACCCCGTGCTCACGGCTTGGCCCAGCGGCACCCAGCGCGTTCCGGTCCAGCGGGAGACAAACAGGGTGTCTTGACCGTCCACGTCCTCCAGCCAGGCCAGAACAGGGCGGCCCGCCTGATCAAGCGCCAGACGCGGGGCCGCCAGGTAGGCCGGTCCTCCCCGGCTCAGCGGCGCGCCGAGCGCTTCCCAGTGGTCACCCACCTGCCGGGCCACCCTCACCCTGCTGGCTGTGACGCTGCCCTCCAGCCAGGCGACGGTGATTTGCCCACGGGCGTCCAGCGCTACGGAGGGCTCCCGTGGGGAACGGCTCGGCGTGCCCAGGGGCTCGCCGCGTGCCCACTCTTGTCCGGTCCAGCGCCGCAGCGTCAAGAGAATGCCCGGCCCTTGGCGCGGACGCTCTCCCCAAACGAGCACGGGCTCACCCTGCCAGGCAGCCAGGGCGCGCGTCTTGGCGGCTTGGGGCGAACTGATGCCCAGATACCGCGGCCACCAGTTCGTCCACTGGCCCGCTTGCCACGCCCGAAACACCACCACGTCGTTGTCACCGGAATTTTCGTTCCAGGCCAGAACGGGTGTGCCCTGCGGGTCCACGGCCAGGTTGAGGTTGGCTGCCGGGCGAGGCTGCTGGTAATTCAGCACGCCGCCCAGCGGCTGCCAGGTGCCCCCGGACCAGCGCCAAGCCGTGACCTGCCGGGCTGTAAAGAGGCCCCGCCCGCTGCTGTAGCGGTTCTCGTCTGTGACAAGCGCGAGGATGAGGGTGCCCGAAGCCGCGGCGACACGCAGTTCTCGCAGGGGACGCGGAGCCAGGGGCGGCGGGGCCAGAACCGCCGGGCCGGATGTTCCCCCCGCCTGAACCAGGGACGAGCAGGTGAAAAGGCCCAACAAAGCGTACGCCAGACGCATACATTCCTTTCGAGAAGGGGCGTGAGGAGACGAGCGAGAACAGCATAATGGCAGCGTGACGACAGACTGGCGGCATGACGCCTCCTCACGGCGGGCGCGTCCCCCGCAGGTGCGCGGAGCGGTGGCGCGGCCCCGCCTGCTGGCGCTGCTGCGCTCCGCGCGGGTGGTGACGGTGGTGGCCCCGGCGGGGTACGGCAAGACCACGACGCTCGCGGCCCACCTGCCCGACCTGGGCCAGGCCGCCTGGCTCACGCTCGACGTGGACGACGCCGATCCCCAGGTGCTCGCAGCGGGCCTCGCGCTCGCGGTGTCTGGTCTGCCGGAGGGCGAAGGACCAGGAGTCCTGCTGGATGTGGGGACGCCTCCCCGGCGGGTGGCCGCACGGGTCGCGGACGTGCTGGACCGAGCGGGTGCCCTCCTCGTGCTGGACGAGGCGCAGCACCTCGCGGGGCCGCTGACGGGTGACATGCTCAAGGAGCTGCTGGGCGGGCGGGTGGCGCTCCTTTCCCGCACGCCGCTGGAACACCCGGAGCTGACCCGTCTGGAGGCCGCCGGCGACCTGGTGCGGGTGAGTGCGCCGGACCTGGCCTTTACTCCCACCGAACTCACCGACCTGCTGACGGCCCACGGCGTCCAGGCCAGCGGGTCCGAGGTGAGGCTGGCCCACACGGTCACCGAAGGCTGGCCCATCGCCGCTCGCTTCCTGGCACAGGCCGCCGCCCAGGGCCGGGTTCCCCTGGCCCGGCTGGCGGACCTCGACGGGGGTGAGGTGCCACTGGCCACCCTGTTTGCCTACCTCGCCCAGGAGGTGCTGGGGCCGCTTGATCCCGCGTTGCGGGCACTTCTGACGCGCGGCAGCGTCTTTGAGGAACTCACGCCGGACCTGCTTGCCGACGTGCTGGCCGAACGCGAGGCGGCGACCCTCCTCGCTGCCCTTGAACGGGGCGGCACCTTTCTCACCCGCACGGGCGACAGCTACCGGGCGCATCCCCTGCTGCGCGCGCACCTGCGCGGCCTCCTGACCGGTGAGCAGGTCCGGGAGATCGCCGCGCGGGGTGCAGCGTACTTTGAACGCACCGGACGCCCCCGCCGAGCACTCGCCGCGCACCTCCAGGCGGGCCACACCAACCGGGCCGCCGAACTCTTGGCCCATCACGGCGGACGCTGGCTTGCCCAGGGCCGGGTGACCCTGGTGGGCCGCAGCCTCGCGCGCCTGCCCGCCGCCGCCTGGACGCCTGCCCTGCATGCCCTCTCCGGCGACGCGCTGCGCCTCGCCTCACGCTACGGGGAGGCGCTGGCCGCCTACGAACAGGCGGAGCCGCTCGCCCGGGCGCTGGGAGAAGCGCAGGTCGCCCTGGACACCGTGCAGCCGGACCTCGCCTGGGAACCGCTGCAACAGGCTGCGGCCCTGGCCGCCGACGAGGCGACACGGGCCCAGGTCCGGCGAATGCGGGCCGAAAACCACCTCAACGCGGGCGAACTTCTCCAGGCCCTGGCGCTGGTCCCCGACCTGGCGGGGGGGCGAGGTATGCCCTGCGCTCCGGACACATCACCCACGCGCTTACCCTGGCCCTGGAGGCGGCGCGGGGGGAAACCGGGGGCGCGCGGGCCGCGCAAAACCACCGCGAGGGCCTGCTGCTCGCGGCGTTCTTGCACGCCGTGCTCGGGGAGGCGCCGGAGGCGGCCCGCTGTGCTCGTGCGGGTCTGGCAGAAGGGGAACGCCTCGAGAGCCGCTTTGTGTGCTCGCTGGCCCTGGCCCGGCTGGGGCATGCCGAGGTGGCCGCCCAACGGCCCGAGGCGGCACGGGGCGCCTACCAGGAGGCGCTTGCCCTCTCGCTCGACGTGGTGCCCCGCCTACAGGTGGAACCGCGAATGGGGCTGGCCTATCTGGAGGGCCGCTCAGGCCACGTCACCCTGGCCGCCGAACACGAGGCGCGGGCCCTCGCCCATACGGGCGGAGACCGCTACGTGGCCGCCTTGACGCGGCTAACGGCCGCCCTGGGACGGCTGCACGGGGGGGATGAGCGGGGAGCGGTGCCCGGTCTGGAGGCGGCAAGCGCCCTCTTTGCCGCCTGTGGAGACGCCTTTGGCGAGGGGGCCGCCGCCCTCGCGCGCTACGCGGCCACCGGCGAAGGCGCAGAGGCCGCGGCTCAGGCGGTGGCCCGGTTTCCCTTCCTGCTCGCGCGGCGCTCGCTGCTCTCCCCTGCCCCGGAACGTGTGGCGCGAGCGGCGCTGCTCGCTCGGCTGGGGGCAGCGGTGCCGGAGGCGCAGGCCGCGCTCCTCCCCATCGCCCGCGCCCTGGGCTACACGCACGTTCCTGTGCCCCTTGAGGTTCCGCCCACCGAGGTGCGGGTGCAGGTGCTGGGGCGGGTGACGGTGGTGCGCGGGGAGCGGGAAACGCGCGAGTGGGGCCGCGCGCGCGCCCGCGACCTGCTCGCCCTGCTTGCCGTTTCTCCCCAGGGCTTGCCACGCGAGGCGGCACAGGAGGCCCTGTTTCCGGGGGCGGACCCCCAGGCGGGCGAGCGCAATTTTCGCGTCACGCTGCACGCCCTTGGGCAGGTGCTGGAAGAGGGGGTGGCCAGCGGCACCTTTTTGGAGCGCGGGGACTGGCTGCGGCTGAGATGTGGTCCTGACCTGACGGTGGATCTGCACGAGGCGCTGACCTGGCTGCATGCTGAGCCCGGAACGCCCGGACGCGCCGCCGCCCTGCTGGCCCTGCCGGGAGAGGTGGCCGACAGTGACCTCACCGCGGTACAGGCCGAGGCCGAGCGCTACGCCGTTCATCTCCCCGAGGCCCTGACCGCAGAAGCCGAGCACGCTCTGCACGCCGTGGGGCCGGACCTGGCGACCCGGCTGGCCGAGCGCGCCCTGGCGCTCGACCCCGCGCACGAGCCCGCGGCCCGCACCCTGATGCGCGCGTGGCATGCCCGGGCCAACCCCGCCGCCGCCGCCCGCACCTACGCAGCCCTGCGTGCCGCTCTTGCGGACCTCGGCCTCACGCCGCTTCCAGAAACGGAGACGCTGCACCGGGCGCTGACGGGGCGGGCGCGTGAAACGCCTTCGTGACGCCCACACCCTACACTCTGCCCATGACTCAGGACTCTCGCGTGGCCCTCGTGACGGGCGGCAGCAGCGGCATCGGCCTCGCCATCGCGCAGCGGCTTCAGGCCGATGGACTACGGGTCGCCGTGCTCGACCTCGACCGTCCGCAGGCGCGTACCGCGGCCGCACAGCACGGCTTCACCTTTGTGGGGGCGGACCTCGCCCGCCGGGAAGACTGCCGCCGAGCGGTCGCGGAGACCGTCGCAGCGCTGGGAGGCCTCGACGTGCTGGTCAACAACGCGGGCTTTCAGCACATCGACCCCATCGCGGACTTTCCCGAGGACACCTGGGACACCATGCTGCACGTGATGCTGACCGCCCCCTTTTTGCTGACGAAGTACGCCTGGCCGTATCTGAGGCGTTCGGGGCAGGGCCGCGTCGTCAACATCGCCTCCATCCACGGTCAGGTGGCCAGCCCCTTTAAAAGCGCCTACATCAGCGCCAAGCACGGGCTGATCGGCCTGACGCGGACCGCTGCCCTGGAGGCAGGCGAGCAGGGCTTTACGGTGAACGCGATTTGCCCCGGCTACGTCCGCACGCCCCTGGTGGAGGGCCAGATTGCGGACCAAGCCCGCACGCGCGGCCTGAGCCCCGAGGACGTCGAGCAGAAGGTGATGCTGGAACCCGCCGCCATCAAAAAACTTCTGCTCCCCGAAGACGTGGCGGCCCTCGCGAGCTACGTGGTGAGCCCCGCCGCCTGGGGAATGACGGGGGCAGTGCTTGACCTCGATCTGGGGTGGACCGCGCGCTAGAACCGTGTTCGGCCACCATCGCCGCCCGTCTTGGCGGGCCTCATCCTCCGCCTCGGCCCGCCGTGCTACATCTCGCCTATGCCCCTGCGCCGCGCCGCCGTGACGCTTGCCCTGCTGGCTGCCCCTGCCCTCGCGGTGGCCCGCGCCGGACCCGAGATCTTTGTCGCCTATCCGCCGGACGGGCACCGGGTGGCGTTTGATCACGTGCTGCTTGAGGGCAGTGTGCCGCCCGGCGCGAGCCTAAGCGTGGGGGGACAGGCGGTGGCCGTGGGCGCCGATGGCCTCTTCATCCTGTGGTGGCCGCTGCGCCCGGGAACAAACGAGCTGCGCCTGACGAGCACCCAGGGCACCCAAACAAACACCCGCTCTTTGCGGGTGATCCGGACGGCGGCGGCACCGCTCCCCGCCACGCCGACCCAGATCGACCGCAGCAGCCTGACGCCCGCCGTCTCCTTGGAATTCTGGGACGCGGCCCACGACTCGCCCGCCGAGCGCACGGTAGAGGTGGCCTTTCGCGGCTCACCGGGCGGGCGAGCGACCTTTCAGGTCGGGGCAGGCGCGTCCCAGCTCCTGCGCGAGGTGAGCCCAGGGCGTTACGAGGGCGCCTACGTCCTGCCCGTCTCCGCCCTGCTGTCTCAGGCCCCCGTGACGGTTCGCCTCACCGGCCGCGACGGGAAGACGGTGACGGCCACGGCCCCTGGCCGTCTGAGCAGCAGGCCGCAGGGGGTCCAGACGGGCGTTCAGCGGCCCAACACGGTGCCCGGCTTGGGCCTCAACGACGCGGGAAACGTCGCGACGACTCCCGGGGGCGAGCCGTTCCTGTACCCGCGTGAGGGCATGGCCTTTGCGCTTGTCGGACGGCAGGGGGAGGATGTGCGCGCCCGCCTTGCACCCGGCGTGAGCGTGCTGCTTTCCGAGCAACAACTCGCCGTCACGCCGGGGGCTCCTCCCCCCGCCCACGCTGGGCAGGTGACCCTGGAAGACTTCTCTTCCGCCGCGGAGCTGCATGTCCGGGTGCCGCTCGGTGGGGCGCGCGTCCCCTTTACCGTGACGCAGGAGAATGGGGGCCGCCGCTTGGCCCTGACCCTCTACGGCTTGGAGACGCCGCCGACCCTGCCGCCCACCCTGAATGATCCGCTGCTGGCACACGCAGAGGTGCAGGCCCTGGGCCTGGGCGTCACCCGGCTGACCCTGGAGTTGAGCGCGCCACAGGCCTGGGGATTTACCGCGAACTACCAGGGGGACGATCTGCGGCTCACCGTGCGCCGTCCGCCCGCGCTGAACCGAACACAGCCCCTCGCGGGGCGGGTGATCGTGCTGGACGCCGGGCACGGCGGCACCCAAACGGGCGGGGCGGGCAGCCTGCGCGTCCCCGAAAAGGATCTGGTGCTGCCCATTGCCCGCCGCGCCGCCGACCTGTTGCGGGCACAGGGCGCGGATGTGGTCCTCACCCGTGACAGCGACGTCACCCTTGGCCTGTACGAGCGGGGGTTGATCGCCGAGGCGGTGCGTGCTGACCTGCTCGTGTCCATCCACGCCAACGCCCTGCCCGATGGGCGTGACCCCCGGGGCATTCGTGGTCCAGAGGTGCACTTCACGCACCCGCAGGCCCAGGCTCCCGCCGCCGCACTTCTCGCCGCCCTGCGGCGCGGGCTCCCCGAACTCGGCACCGGCGCCGGGCTCAAGCCCGGGGCGAATCTCGCCCTGACCCGGCCCACCACGCAGCCCAGCCTGCTTGTGGAGACGGCGTACCTCACCGATCCGGGAAACCTTCGCCTCCTCATGGACCCCGGAGGACGCGAGCGCCTCGCGCAGGCGATTGCTGCGGGCATCGCGGACTTCTATGCCGCCCAGGCGCAGCCGTGACGAGCATCCTCCCTATCAGCTCGCTGTCATGCGGGCTGGGTACGCTCGGCCCATGACCCTGCGCCACCGTTCGCTGAGGAGGTCTTTATGCTACGCCTCATCCTCTTGCTGCTCCCGCTCCTGCTGGGGAGCTGCGCGCTGCTGGGCAGCCTGCGGCCACCCGGCGTGCCTGCCGTGGAGCCCCCCGCGGGACGCCTGAGCCCACAGGCGAGCGCTGCGGCCCCCGGGCGGGCCATCACCGTCACCCTTACCCTGCGCAATGACAGTGGGCAGCCCCTCACGCTGCGGTACGCCGCGCAGGTCAACTGGGGCCGCTGCGGCCTGCCGCCCTATGTGGCCCTGGCCCACGTGCCGGGCGAGACCGTCGCCGCTCCCACGGTGGCTGGCCCCCTCACCTGCCCGGAACTCAGCTTCACCCGCACCCTCGCGGCCGGAGACGTGTTGACCCTGCGCCGCACGCTCCCACCCCTGCCGCCCGGCACCTACCGCCTCACCACCTGGTTTGACGGGGAGGCGAACGGTCAGCCCATCCGAGTACAGGCCGACCCGCTGACCGTGACGGTGAGGTAGGCCCCCCGTTTCCCCCCGGGAACTCGCCACTGTTACAATTCCCGGTTATGGACCTCAAGGCTGATCTCAAGGCCGCCGTCGAACGGGCCGCCGCCGATATGGGCGCGCCGCTAGACGCAGCGATTCAGGAAACTCCGGCCAACAAACCGGGCGACTACGGCACGCCCGCCGCCTTTCAGATGGCCAAGGTGCTCGGCCAGAACCCGGCACAGGTCGCGGCGGAGCTCGCGCAGAGGGTGATCCTCCCGGCGGGGATCGCGCGCGTCGAGGCGGCGGGGCCGTTCCTGAATTTCTTTGTCGACGTGGGCACGTTCGTCAAAGGGGTCGTGGAGACGCCCTTTGCGATGGCCCCCCGCGGGGGCAAGGTCGTGATCGAGCACACCTCCGTCAACCCCAACAAGGAGCTGCATGTGGGGCACCTGCGCAACGTGGTGCTGGGTGACAGCATGGCCCGCATCTTTCGCGCGGCGGGACACACCGTGGAGGTGCAAAACTACATCGACGACACCGGGCGGCAGGCGGCCGAGAGCCTGTTTGCGGTCCAGCACTACGGCCGCGTCTGGGACGGCGTGCAAAAGTACGACCACTGGCTGGGTGAGGGCTACGTGCAGCTCAACGCCGATCCCCACAAGGAGGCGCTGGAGCCCGGCATTCGGGAGGTGATGCACCGGCTCGAAGCCGGAGAACTGCGCGCCGAAGTCGAAAAGGTCGTGCGCGCCCACCTCGAGACCTGCTTTCGGTTGGGCGCGCGCTACGACCTGCTGAACTGGGAGTCGGACGTGGTGGGGAGTGGCTTTCTGGCCAGCGCGATGAACATCCTGGAAAAAAGCCCCTATACCTCGCGGCCCACCGAGGGCAAGTTCGCGGGCGCCCTGGTGATGGACGTCTCGGCGTTTATGCCGGGCCTCGAGGAACCGAACGTGGTCCTGCTGCGCTCAGACGGCACCGCGATGTACGCCGCCAAGGACATCGGCTACCAGTTCTGGAAATTCGGCCTGTTCGAGGGCATGAAGTTTAAGCCCTTTCTGACGGATCCCGAAGGGCACGTCGTCTGGACCAGCGCGCCTGACGGTGAGCCGGACCTTGAGCGCCGCTTTGGCCACGCGGACGAGGTCATCAACGTGATCGACTCGCGTCAGGACCATCCGCAGACGGTGGTGCGTTCCGCGCTGGGGGTCGCGGGCGAGCCCGAGAAGCAGGCCCGCAGCATCCACCTCTCCTACGCCTTTGTGACGTTGGAAGGCCAAACCATCAGCGGGCGCAAGGGAATTGCCGTGAGTGCCGACGAGGCGATGGACGAGGCCGAGCGCCGGGCCCTGGCCGTGCTGAACGAGATCAATCCCGAGCTCGCCGCTCGGGCAGACGCCCCCGAGATCGCCCGCCGCATCGGCATCGGGGCCATTCGCTTCGCCATGCTCAAAGCGGAGCCCACCCGCAAAATCGACTTCCGCTGGGATCAGGCCCTCGCGCTGAACGGGGATACCGCCCCCTACGTGCAGTACGCCGCCGTGCGTGCCGCAAACATCCTGCGCCGCGCCGAGGAGGCGGGGTACGCGGCGGACGGCAGCGGGGCCGACTGGAGCGCCGTTCCCGCCCTTGACGTCAACCTGGCCAAGATGGTCGCCAAACTGCCGGAGGTCGTCGCGCAGGCTGTTCGGGTTCACTCGCCGCACGTTGTGGCTCAGTACGCGCTGGACCTCGCTACGGCCTTTAACGCGTGGTACAACGCGAAGGACCAACAGGGCAAGCCCGCCACGAACGTCCTCCAGAGCCCGGCGGGGCTGCGGGAGGCCCGGCTCGCCCTGGTCGCTCGGTTGCGCCGCGCCTTTGAGGAGACGCTCGACCTGATCGGGATCGAGGTTCCGGCAGCGATGTGAGGCGGGCGGCGCTCTCTCCTGTGCTGGCCTCTCCCTCACGTTCCCCCTCTAGCCTGCCGGCATGACGCGCCGCGTGTTCTCGCTGCTCGCCCTGGTGCTGGCCGCTCAGGCCGGGGCACAGACCCTCGTACCGCTCGACTCGCGCCCGGCAACCCGCGTGCTGCCCGCCCTCATCGCCGGATTGGGCGGGGGGACGGTGCAGGTTCCTCCCGCCGACCTCCTGGGCGATGCCCAGCGTGGCGCGGACGCGGCCCAGCTCAGCGCGTGGCTCCGCGCGCAGCCCACCGACGAGCCGCTTATCGTGGCTCTGGACGCTTTGGCGTATGGCGGACTCGTGCAGTCCAGGACCAGCGCCCTGACGGTGTCGGAAGCCCTGACCCGCCTCCAGCCGGTGCGTGACTGGCAGGCGCGAACAGGGCAGCCCGTCTACGCCTTCATCACCCTGCCGCGCGAGCCGGACGCGACAAACCGGGCCCGCAACCTCGCGGTCGCCCGTGAGATGGTCGCCTGGGCGCGCGCGGGCGTCTTTCGGGAGCTGCACGTGACCTGGGATGACGCGCTGCCCGGCAGCCCGGCTCCCACGGAGGGCGCGGCGCTCGCGGCAGAGGCTCCGCCCCACGTCCACATCTACCCCGGCGCGGACGAGGTGCTCAGCCTGCTGGTTGCGCGGGCCCTCGCTCCCACCGAGCGAACGGTGCGGGTGGAGTACAGCGACCCGGCCAAGGCCGAGCAGGTGATTCGTTATGAGGGAATTCCCCTCATCCAGAGCGTCGCCAACCACGCGCGAGCGGGCGGCTTCCGAGTGGTGGAGAGCGGCCCCGCCGACCTGACCCTCTACGTCTTTAACGGCGGTGACCCACGCCGAGCAGCCCTGCGGGTGAGCGCCCTGCTGCGGCGCGGGCCGGTCGCGGTCGCGGATGTGGCGCAGGTGAACCTGGGCAACACGCGGCTGTGGTCTGACCTCGCCACGCTGCGGCAGCACGCCAACCTGCTCGCGCTCGCGGCGTGGGGCACGCCCGGCAACAACCTGGGCACCGCCCTCGCACACGCCCGCCTCGCCCTGAAGGGGGCTGATCCCCTGCGGCAGGACGCCCTGCTTGCCCATGAGTATGCCAACGACGTGATCTACAGCGCCGAGGTGCGGGCGGCCCTGCGCAAGGCCGTTCCCGAAGCGGCACTGAACACGCCGGAGGGGCAGGCAAAGCTGCTTGATCTCGCCCGCGCCTACTTCCCCCTGCGCATGGGACTGAGCTACCAGCTGGTGGACGCCACGCTGCCCTGGGGCCGCTCCTTTGAGTGGTCGTTCGAGCTCACTCCCCAGTAACGGCCCGCTGGGAGGCGGTCGGGCGGTTCTCCACGCTCAGCAGCAGCGCCGCGCCGATCACCAGCGCCGCGCCGAGCAGCGCCGTGGCAGAGAGCCGCTCGGCGAAGAGCAGCGCGGCAAGCAGGGCGGCCACCACGGGTTCCAGGCTGGCGATCACGCTGGCGCGAGTGGCGGGCAGGCGCCTAAGCCCCGCGCTGTAGGCGAGATAGGCGAAGTAGGTGCTCAGGACGGCGATGGCGAGCAGGCTGACCCACGCGCCGGGCGTCTTGGCGCTGAAGTCCACCAGGGGCAGCAGACCTAGGGCGCCCACGGGCAGCGCGACCGCGTAGAGGGCCGTGGGCGCGTAGCGGGCAAAGTACGCCTTGCCGTAGAGGTAATACAGGCTGTAGGTGAACCCGGCGGTCAGGCCCCAGGCGAGGGCCGCGCCGGTGACGTTCACGCCCTCTCCGCCACCCAGGCTGATGAGGGCGATGCCGGCGAGGGTGCCCGCCACCGCCAGCCCCTCCCGCACGCCCAGCCGTTCACGCAGCAGCCCCCAGCCCAGCAGCGCCACAAAGGCCGGAGCCGTGTACAGCAGCACGCTCGCGAGGCTCGCGCCGCCCGCCCGCACCGCCAGTTGATAGGCCCCGTAAAAGACGCTGACGCCGACCACCCCAAAGGCTGCGGTCACCAGCAGGTCGCGGCCACGGGGAAGCGCCGCTCTGGTCACGGCAGCATGCAGCGCAAACAGCCCGCCGGCCAGCGCGGCCCGCCAAAAGGCGACCTCCAGCGGCCCCACGCCCGCCGCCTGCGCGTTCTTGCCCAGGATGCCCAGCAGGCCCCACAGCACGGCGGCCAGCAGGATCAGGAGGGGAGCGGGGAGCCTCATGCACCCCTCCGCCACAGGATCACGGTGGCGACGACCACCAGCAGCAGGCCCAGACCGCCCAGCGCCACCAGGAGCAGGGTACGGGTGTCGCGCGTCTGACCCACCGGGGGCAGAGTCCCCTGCGTAAAGGGCGTCTGGTCGCCAGACGGCAGCAGCACGTCCACCGGCACGGGGGCGTCCGCGCGGCCCGCCTGGAGATGCGTGGGACCGGGAGTGGTGACGGGCCGCAGCACGCCATCCGCCGTGAAGGGCGAATACACGCTGCTCGTCACCCAGTAGGCGTACTGGGCGGGCGGAATGGCCGCGTCGATCACCACGCTGTTTCCCACGACCCGCACGGCCGGGGTCGGCAGGCGCACCACTCCCCCGCCCTCCTCCGCGGCGCGTTCCAGGGTGCTTCCAAAGCCGGTCACGCGCAGGTGGTAGGTCCAGCCACCGCCCCGCGTGTCGAGCCGCAGCTCATCCAGGGTCCGCCGCCCCCCCAGCGCGCTCCCCGCAAAGAGGTCCAGGACACCGGCCGAGAAGCCTGCCGGCGCGTTCCAGGGGTTCTCGATGCGGCCCAGCGTGACCGTCAAGCGCATCCCCGCCCCCCGCGGCTCTGCCCGCAGGCCCCGCAGGTCCAGCGCCTGCGCGCTCACAGCGGGCCGGCTGGGCAGGACGTACCCCCCGTCACCCCGCGCGTCCCCCGCAGGATCAGCAAGAGACAGGACCGCAGCGGCGAGAAGTGTCCACACGCGCGCCAGCATAGCGGCTGAGGACGAAGCTTGAGGAGGGGGTGTGGGGGGGTGCCCTTCTTCAGGTTCCCCCGCGCTTGCGGGCGAGCACCGCCAGCAGCGCCTGGGCGAGGGCAGCGGGATCATGGCGGGCGACCGCACCCGCCTGCAGCAGGGGCGCCCGCCACACCCGGTCCCGCAGGCCACGGCTCGCCCCCTCCAGGGTGAGCATCTGCGCGCCTTCGGCAGCGTAGCGGGCCTGGACATCGGGGGGAATGGGCGTGCTGTTCACCAGCACCCAGTCGGGCGTGCGGCCTAGGTGCCGGCTGATCGCGTTCACGTGGTCTTCAAGGGTCAGGCTGGTCGTCTCGCCGGGCTCGGTCATCAGGCTGGCGACGTACACCACCGGCACGCCTGAAGCGCGCACCGCCCGCGCGATGCCGGGCACCAGCAGTGCGGGCAGAATGGACGTAAAGAGGCTTCCTGGCCCCAACACAATCAGTTCGGCGTGCGCGATGGCGTCGAGCACCGCGGGCAGGGCGGGCAGGTCGGGCGGCTCCAGCCGCACGTCCTCCACGCGGGCGTCCCCCACCTGCCGGGCCAACTCACTCTCGCCGCGCACCTCGCGCCCGTCCGAAAGCCGCGCGACCAGGGTAACGGGCGTGGTCGTGGCCGGAAAGACCTGGCCACGCACGCGCAACACCTCGTGCACGTCCCTCATGGCGCCCTGGAGTCCGCCCTGTTCCTCGCTGAGGGTGGCGAGCAGCAGGTTGCCGAAGGTATGTCCCTCCAGGCCGTCCCCACGCCCAAAGCGGTGCAGCAGCAGCCGAGCGAGCACCGGGCTGTCAGAGAGGGCGGCGTAGCAGTCGGTGAGATCCCCCGGCGCGATCATGTCGAGCGACTCGCGCAGCCGCCCGCTGGACCCACCGTCATCGGCGACCGTCACGATGGCCGTGATGTTGGCCGTGTGTTCCTTGAGGCCGGAGAGCAGGTTCGAGAGGCCCGTTCCGCCCCCAACCGCCACGATCCGCGGTCCGCGCGCCAGGGCCCGCCGGGAATAGATCACGTCCACCGCCGTATCGGGGGCCGTGCCGGTCGAGTGCAGGATGGAGCGGTTGAGCATCACGATGCTGGCCAGAGCGCCCAGCAGCGCCAGGGCCATCACCGTCATACCGCCCACATAGAGGGGCATGATGTCGGGCTCGGTCAGCGCGTTCAGCCACAGAATCCAGCGGGTGGCCACGAAGTGCAGCGGCCCCGTCCAGGTGAAGTGCAGGAAGCCCACCGCACCGATCAGCGTGCACACGACAAAAAGGAGCAGCCAGCGTTTGACGCCCATGCCGGGCGTGAGCCACATCCGGGCCCGGCGGCCCGCTCGCCAGGCCTGCGATCGCCCCCGCGGCCAGTCGCTCACGCTTCTTCTCCCAGCTGCACGTCACGGTGCTCCGTGACCTGTGCATTCAGGTCCGTCAGGTCACGAGCGAGCCGCTCGGCCACCGATACCGAGCGGTGTTGCCCGCCCGTGCAGCCGACCGCCACCGTGTAGCTGTGCCGCCCCGCCGCCCGCGCCCGCTCGGCTGCCAGCCGCACGAAGTCGCGCACCTCGCGGTAAAAGGCTTCGGACGACTCGTCGCGGAAGACGTAGCCGGCCACATCCGCCTCCAGACCGGTGCGGGGGCGCAGTTCCGCCACGTAGTACGGATTGGGCAGCGAGCGCACGTCCACCACCAGGTCTGCGTCCCGCGGCGGCGCGTGCTTGAAGCCGAAACTCAGCAGCCGCAGGTCAAAGTCGTACTCCAGCCGCAGAGCCCGCAGCACCCGCTGTGCGAGCTCAGGCGCACTGAGCTGGGTTGTGTCGATCACGATGTCAGCGAGGGCGCGCAGCGGCGCGAGCAGCTCACGTTCCCGCGCAAAATCCATCAGCAGCGTCTCGCCGAGGGGATGCACCCGCCGGGTTAGGTTGTAGCGGCGCAGCAGCACCTCTGAGGTCGCCTCCAGAAACAGCACCCGCAGATCCTCCCGGCGGCGCGAGAGCCGCAGGTAACTCGCCTCCAGCGCCCCCAGGAAATCCCGTGTGCGGGCGTCCGTGCTGACCGCCACCCGGGTTAGCCCCCGCGCCTGCGCGAGATCGTGCATCGCCCCCCACAGCTCGGGCGGCAGGTTGTCGGTGGTAAAAAAGCCCGCGTCCTCTAGGGTGCGCAGCGCGGTGCTCTTTCCGCTTCCCGACAGGCCCGACACGATCACGAACGGCATGGGGGCAGTCTAGCGGCTCGTGACGTGGGGCCCGCCTCCCCAACGGCCTGAGCCTCACACCCGCCGCGGGGAAGCGCAGCTCAGCGCACCTTTGTCCCGCTCGGCAGGTCCAGCCGCGTCCCCACCAGGTCGAGATTCCCTTCCTCGTCCTCGGCGGCCAGGATCATGCCCTGCGACTCGATACCGCGCAACTTCGCCGGTTTGAGATTCGCCACCAGGATCACCCGGCGGCCCACCAGGTCTTCAGGTGTAAACCACTTGCGGATGCCGCTCACCACCGTGCGCGTCTCGTCACCCATCTTCACGGTGAGTTTGAGGAGCTTGTCGGCCTTTTCCACGGTCTCGGCGGCAACCACCTCCGCGACCCGCAGATCCACGCGGGCAAACTCGTCGATGGAGATCAGCGGTTCGGTCGCCGCGGGTGTGTCGGTGGGCGTAGGGACTGTGGGCTCCTCGGCGCGGTGGGTCACGGCTTTTTTCTCCTTCTTCGGGGCAGGGGGTTCGGAGGCGGGCTGTTCGGGTTTCAGGAAGAGCACCGGGCCACCCACCACTGACGTTCCGGCGGGGGTCAGGCCCCAGGCCCCGCTGAGGCGGTACGACTGCCCGCCCAGCCCCAGCTGGGCACGAAGTTCACGGGCTTTGGCGGGAATGACGGCCTCCAGCGCCACACTGGCCACCCGCAACCCTTCGGCCGCGGTGTACAGCACGGTATCGAGGCGGCGGGCCGTCGCCTCCGACTTCGCGAGGTTCCAGGGCTGGCTCTCGGCGATGTAGCGGTTGAGGTCCCGCACGAAGTTCATGGCCGCCTCAAGGGCCATATTCACCTTGAGGTCACGCACCAGCGCCATCACCTCGCTGGGCAGCGCCAGGGCCGCCGCCTCAATCTCGCGCTCGCGCTCACCCACGTCCAAGGCGGCCGGAATCACTCCACCCCGGTACTTTTGGATCATGCTGACCGTGCGCGACAGCAGGTTCCCCAGGTCGTTGGCGAGATCGCTCTTTAGACGCGACACCAGAATGCCTTCCCCGTAGGGGCTGTCCGCGCTTAGGGTCGCCTCGCGCAGCAGGCTGTAGCGAATAGCGTCCGCCGGGTACTTCGCCGCCAGCTCTTCCGGGTCGATCGCATTGCCCAGGGACTTGCCCATCTTGCGCCCGTCCTCGGCGAGGATATGGCTGTGGACGACCAGGCGGCGGTAGAGGGGCAGCCCCGCCGCGCGCAGCATGGTCGGCCAAAAGACCGCGTGCGGCTTGAGGATGTCCTTGCCAATCACGTGCCACGCCTTGCCGATGACGTCCTCGCGGCGGCCCCGGCTCACCGGCGCAGACACGTAGTTCAGCAGCGCGTCAAACCAGACGTACGTCACGTGGTCGGGATCCCAGGGAAGCTCGATGCCCCACGGCACGCGCGACTTGGGACGGCTGATGCTGAGGTCGCCGATGGGTTCGCGAAGCATCTCCAGCACCTCATTGCGGTACCCGGCAGGCTGGATAAAGTCAGGGTTCTGCTCGATGTACTCGCGCAGCCAGTCCTGATACTTCTCCATGCGGAAGAAGTAGTTCGCCTCGCGGCGCAGCTCGGGGGGGTCTTTGTCACCGGGGTAACGCCGCACGCCGTCCGGTCCCTCGACAAGCTCCTTTTCCGTCACGTAGCGCTCGGCCCCCACGGAGTACAGGCCCTCGTACTGCGCGAAGTAGATGTCTCCCGCGTCGTACACGCGCTGCAAGACGTCTTGCACGTACCGTTTGTGACGGCCCTCGGTCGTGCGAATAAAGTCGTCGTAGCTGATTTCCAGGCGGTCCCACAGGCTGCGGAAGGCATTGTGGCTGAGGTGATCGGCAAAGGCCTGCGGCGTGACGCCCTCCTGCGCCGCGAGTTTCACGATGCGCTCGCCGTGTTCATCCGTGCCGGTCAGAAAGGTCACGTCGTACCCGGCAAGGCGGTGGTAGCGAGCCAGGGCGTCGGCCAGAACCTTTTCGTAGACGTGCCCGACATGGGGCGGGCCGGTCAGGTAATCAATCGCCGTCGTAATAAAAAACTCTTTGTCCTGGGCTTCAGGCTGTCTCGTCATGCTCGGCTCCCCGCCCGGCCGGTCCCTGCGCAGAGGGCCCCGGGCAACCCTGCCAGGATACGGAAAAACGGCAAGGAACACGTGGAAACGCCCAGGCAGGCGCCCGTGACGGTCCGGCGTCGCCTGCGGGGCTCCGGTCCGCTCGTGCCCCAGCGAGGAGTCACGGCGCGGGCCAAACCGCCTATCCCACGCTGGGTGTTCCCAGAGCGCTCAACACCGCCTGTGTAAAGGTGCGCGTGTCCGCCCGGCCACCCAGGTCACGCGTCGGATGTTCGCGCAGGGCCAGTGCCACCGCCCGCTCGACCTGGTTGGCCACCACCGGGCGGTCCAGGCCGTGGCGCAGCAGCATCGCCACGCTCATGATCGCGGCGGCGGGGTTGGCGACCCCCTGACCAGCGATATCGGGGGCGCTGCCGTGGATGGGCTCGAAGAGGCCGGGGCCGTCACCCAGCGAGGCACTCGGCATCAACCCCAGCGAACCGGGAATCACGGCGGCCAGGTCGGAGAGGATGTCCCCGAAGAGGTTCTCGGTAAGGATCACGTCGTAGCGGCTGGGATTGGCGACGATGAGCATGGCGACAGAGTCCACGTACTCGTGGCTCAGGTGGACGTTGCGGTACTCGCGGTCACGCAGGGCCTGCACGTCGCGGCGCCACAGCTCGGACACTTCCAGCACGTTCGCCTTGTCCACGCTCGTCACGCGGCCCCGGCGCTGCTCGGCGGCCCAAAAGGCGACCCTGGCCACGCGCTCGACCTCGGGCGTGGTGTAGCGCATGGTGTTGTAGGCCGTATCCCCCTCGATCCGGCGGTCACCGTCGAAGTAGATGCCGCCCAGCAGCTCACGCACGATCAGGATATCCACGCCGCGCGCGAGTTCGGGCTTAAGCGGCGAGAGGTGTTCGAGGCCCGGCAGCACCCGCACGGGCCGCAGGTTGGCGTAGCAGCCCAGCGCCTTTCTGAGGGCGAGCAGGCCGCTTTCGGGGCGCAGGTGGCGCGGCAGAGCGTTCCAGGGGCTGTTCTGCGGGCCGCCCACGGTGCCCAGCAGCACGGCGTCCGCGTCCTCCAGGGCGTCGCGGGTTCGCTGCGGGAAGGGCTCGCCGTCCCGCTCGTAGGCGGCACCACCGATGGCGTGTTCCTCGATGCGCACGTCGGGCGCGACCTCGCGCAGCACTGCGGTGGCGGCGGCGGTGACCTCGGGGCCGATCCCGTCGCCGGGCAGGGTGACGACTTTAGGCATGCTGCTCCTCCTGTTGGGGCTGCTGGCTCTGCTTCTGGTCCTGCTCGCGCATGTATTCCAGCCAGCCTCCGGCTCGCTGCACGTCCAGCGCAAACTGGGGCACGGGCACGAAATGCAGCGTCTGCCCGGTGCGCGTATTCGTGATGGTGCCCCCCGTGAGGTCAAGCTCTGCCGGGTCGCCGTCCATAAAGGTCTCGACGACGTTCTCGCACTCCAGCGCCAGAAAGCCGTTGTTGATCGCGTTGCGGTAAAAGATGCGGGCGAAGTTGGGGGCGAGCACGGCGGCCACCCCCGCGCCGCGCAGCGCCCAGACGGCATGCTCGCGGCTGGATCCGCAGCCGAAATCCGCTCCCGCCACGATGATGTCGCCGGGCTCTACGCGCCGCACGAAGTTCTTGTCGTAATCCTCCATCGCGTGGGGGGCGAGTTCGGCTTCCACGTCGGTCGTCAGGTACCGGGCGGGGATGATCTCGTCGGTGTTGATGTGGTCGCGGGCAAAGACGTGAACGGTGGGCATGGGAACTCCTTGGAGAGGGCTCAGTTCTGCGGCAGCCGCAGGGCGAGTTCTGCGGGCAGGTCGCCGTAGAGGTCACGCCAGGTCTGGCCGTCGAAGGTGACCTCCGACTCGATCAAGGCCTGCGCGAGGGGGTCGGGGTCGGTCAGGGCGTCGACCGGAATGTCGAGGCGAATCGCCTGGGGGACCGGCAACTCGTCCACGTCCTCCAGGGCGGGCGTGTCGGGCGTGAACATGTCGCGCAGCACCTCCTCGGTAAAGGCGGCCCAGGCGTCCGGGTTCCCGGCCCCGGTCGCCCGCAGCAGGTCGGCGCGCACCCGCTCGGCCTGGTCTTCGGGGACGTCCCCTTCGGCCCAGTCCACGCGCCCGTCGGCCCAGACCGTCACCTCCACGGTGTCCACGTCGAGCATGTTCTGGATGAGTTCGCTCAGCTCGCCGCCCTTCCCAGACAGGTCAACACTCGCCAGCTCGGCCTCCGGATCCTCGTAGGCATGCCAGGTTTCGCCGTCCAGGGTGTAGAAGCGGTGTTCCAGGGGGATATGAACGTCATGCTCGCCCAGGGACGCAAAGGCCAGGTTGACCAGAGAGCTGAGGGGGACGCGCTCGCGCAGTTCCAGGCGGACCCGGCGGGCAAGGGGAATCAAGGCTTCGTCCTCCTCCTCTTCGGGGAGGTCGAGCGCCTCGAAGTGCGTCTCGGCCCAGCCCTCCGGCGTCTCGCCGTGCCACAGCCGCACCAAGCGTTCCAGTTCCTCGAGCTGCTCGGCCGGGGGGTCCGGCTCGAAGTCGATGCGGCCCTCGCGCCACTGGGTCGCGTCGTAGGTGGCGATGAGCGCGCCCTGCTCGCGAGTCAGGGGGTGCTGCATGAGATACCCGAAGCCCTCAAAGGGGTTTTTGGTGTCTGGGAGGCTCTCCCAGCGCCGCCCGTCCCATGACGTCTCCTGGCGGCGCAGGTGCAAAAAGGCGCCGCCTTCCAGCGGGAGGTACTCCGGCATGGCCCGCAGAGAGCGGTCCCGCAGCGTCTTTGGGTCCAGGTTGAACACGAGTTCGCCCGTCAGCCGCCGCCGTGGGGGCACCGGGATGGCCTCCAGGTCCTCGCGGGTGCGGATGAGTTGTTCGGGCAGGCCCGCCATGATGTAGGCCCGGCGGTAGGCCCGCGCCCAGTCCTCCCCAGCCGGCTGCGTGTCCCGCAGCGCGGCCACGATCTGCTCGCGCAGCGCCGCCTCCACGGGTCCGCGCGTAAGGGCCACATTGCCCCCCGCGTCCAGCTCGGCCTCAAAGGGGTGAACAACCGGCATCAGGCCGAGTTGTTTGCGGCGTTTGGCTTCTCCCATGGCCCCAGCTTAGTGGACGAAGTCTCCAGCGGCTTCTGATCTCGCCGCGTTGTACTCGCGCGGGTCGCTGATGTACCCGGCCACAGCACTTGCCGCCACGGTGGCGGGGCTCGCAAGGTAAATCTGCGCGCTGGGATCGCCCATGCGGCCCACGAAGTTGCGGTTGGAGCTGGAGATACACACATCATTCGGTCCCAACACGCCCGAGTGCATGCCCAGGCAGGCACCGCAACTGGGATAGCTCACGCTCGCGCCCGCCTCCACAAAGATTTCTAGCAGGCCTTCCTGGGCGGCCTGCTTCCAGATCGCCTGGGTCGCGGGCACCACGATCATCTGCACGCCGTCCGCCACCCGGCGGCCCTTGAGGATGCGGGCCACGTCGCGTAGGTCGCTGATGCGCCCATTCGTGCAACTGCCGACATAGGCGTGTGTGACGGGAATGCGGTCCTGGCCCGCCACCCGCCCATTGCTGGGAATGTGCGGATAGGCGACGGTGGGTTCTACCGCCGAGGCATCGAGGTCGATGACGACCCTATACCGCGCGTCGGGGTCGGAGGTGTATTCGGTGTACTGGTCAGGGGTGACGCCACGGGCCGCGAGGTACGCGCGCGTCGTGTCGTCCACAGCCACGATGCCGGTCTTGCCACCCGCCTCGATCGCCATATTCGTCAGGGTGAAGCGGCCCTCCATATCCATCCGCTCGATGGTGTCCCCCACCCACTCCATCACCAGGTAGTTCGCCCCGTCCGCGCCAATACGCCGGATAACTTCGAGCACGAGGTCTTTCGGCGTCACCCCAGGTTGCAGCTCCCCCGTCACGCGGATCAGCATCGTTTCGGGCACCTTGAACCACACCTTGCCCGCATAGATCGCCCCGGCGAGGTCGGTGCTGCCGACACCCGTGGCGAAGCAGCCCAGCGCGCCCGCGTTGCAGGTGTGCGAGTCACCGCTCACGAGCGTTTGCCCGGGCTTGACCAGGCCGGTGTTTTCGAGCACGACGTGGGCAATGCCGCCCCTCCCGACGTCGTAGAAGTGCCGAATGCCCTTTTCCTGCACCCAGGACTTGAGCTTCTGGTACATCTTGGCGGCTTTGATGTTCATGGCGGGCACGGAGTGGTCGGGCACGGCCACGATTTTTTCGGGGTCGAACACCCGGTCCATGCCGCGCTCTTCGAGCATCCGCAGGGCGGCAGGGGTGGTGATCTCGTGGCACAGCACCCAGTCGGTCGTGCACTCGATCAGCTGCCCCGGCACCACCCGGTCATGGCCGCTGTGGGCCGCCAGAATCTTTTCCGCAATCGTCATTCCCATAGGCACAACTCCTCTCCGGCTCCCTCACGAGGGCGCCCCCGAAGCTTGCTGCGGCTTCGGGGGCGATGCGGGCAAACGCTGGGCTTGCGCTCACCGCCCCCAACGAAGAAGAAGCGCCGCGCGGGCGTTCGTGTTGGCGAGCGGGCGGGTGAGCATCAGGAGGAAGTGTAGCGCGGCTGACTTGGCGCCCAGCAGCAGACGTGTAGACGGGCTACCCCTCGGTCCAGGGAACAGCCACAAAGCCTCCCCTCTTCCCCTCCTCCAGCCGCGCAAAGGCTACGTCGGGGTCATGGGGCGTCACGATCACGGCCCCCTCCTCAAACCACTGCGGGAAGTACCGCCTGCGGGTTTCCAGGGTGGTCACGGGGTAGAGGTCGTAGCCCATGATGTAGGGGAAGGGAGCGTGGGCCAGGGTGGGCAGCAGGTCCGCCACGTACACCAGGGTCCGGCCGCCCGAGCGCAGAATCACCCCCTGCTGCCCAAGGTTATGCCCCGGCAACGGCAGCACGCTCAGGCCAGGGAGCAGCTCATGTTCGCCCTCCACCACTTCGAACAGGCCGGCATCCAGAATGGGCTGGATGGTGCCGGGAATGTAGCTCGCGCGGCTGCGTTCGTGGGTGTGGAGGGCGTCGTGAAGTTCTTGCCGCTGCACCACATAGCGGGCGTTTGGAAAGGTCGGCTCGCCCAGCGCGGTCACGTTGCGCCCCGCATGGTCAAAGTGCAGGTGGGTATTCACCACGAGGTCAATGTCCTGTGGCGTGAGGCCAAGGTCCGCCAGGCCCCGGAACACTGTCTCGTCGCGGTCCACAGCGTACATGCCCTCGAACTTCTCGCCGCCCTGGTCCCAGAAGCCGGTTTCGACCAGCACGTTTTTGCCGTGTAGGCGAAGCAAGAGGGGGTTGATGCGCAGCCGGATGCGGTTGAGCTCATCGGCGGGAGCCACGCGCTCCCACAGGACTTTGGGCACGCTGCCGTACATCGCGCCGCCGTCCAGCCGGAACTGTCCGTCAGTGAGGGAAAACACGTCGGCGTCACCGATGCGGAGGAATCGCGTCCAAGACATGCGGTGCAGCATACCTATTGTTCCCAGCGGGGAGCGGTAGGGTGGCGCGCGTGACGGACCGTTCCACCTCACCCGAACCTGCTGCCGTCAGCCTGGCGGACGTGTGGCGCCTGCCGCAGCTCCCTCGCCTGGCGACCAGCGTCCTGTTTCTGGGGCTGGCCCTGTCGTTCGCCAGTCCGTACCTCGCGCTGTTTGGCGTCGACCGGGCCGAGATGTCGCCGCTACACCTGGGGCTTTTTCTCACGGTGACTGCCGTGAGCAGCGTTTTGATCAGCACCCGGCTCGCCCGCCTGTCTGACCGGCTCCTCGACCGTAAGCCGCTGGTGCTGCTCACCCTGGGAGCGGCGGTCGTGGGGTACGGGCTCCTGAGTGTCTTGCGGGCCTATCCGGCACTCCTGCTTGTCGGCGCGCTGCTGCTCGGAACAGGAGCGGCGGCCTTTCCCCAGCTGTTCGCCTTCGCGCGCGCGCAGCTGGCAGAGGCGACCGGCGCCCTGCCTGACCGCGCCATCACGCTGCTGCGCTCGGTGTTCTCGCTCGCCTGGGTGGTCGGGCCGGGCGCGGGCGCACTCGCACTGGCGCGCTGGGACTTTCCAGGGCTCTTCCTGCTCGCGGCGACCTGCTTCGTGCTGGCGGCCGTGGCGGTCGGGCAAATTCGCGGCACACGAGCGCCCGCTCCCATCACAACGCCCCCGGCTCCTGTCCCCGACCAGGAGGCGATCAGCCCCCGGCGGCCTCTGGCGTGGGTCGCGCTGGCCTTTGTGCTGTACGGGATGAGCATGAGTATGGGCATGAGCATGTTTCCGCTGTTCATCACCCATGACCTGAAGGGCACGGAGGAGCAGGTGGGCTTTTTGGTCGGTCTGTGCGCCCTGCTGGAGATTCCCTTGATGCTCGCCTTTGTGGTGGCCCGGCGCCTGCCACCCCTGGAACGGCTGGTGAAGTACGCGCTGGGGCTGTTCGTGCTGCACTTCGCGCTCATCTTCCTCGCGGGGGGGATGCCCCTTCTCGTCGTCACGCAGGTTGTTCGGGCGATTGTGCTGGCGGTGACGGCGGGCCTGGGCATGGCGTACTTTCAGGAGCTGCTGCCGGGAAGGGTAGGAGCTGCCACCACGCTTTTTTCCAACACCACCAACGTCGGGGCGATGCTCGCGGGGATCGTCTCGGGCACCTGCGCCCAGCTGTTCGGGTACCGCGCGGTGTTTCTGCTGTGCGGCCTGCTGACGCTCGCCGCCTGGCTGGTGATGCAGGCAGTCACCCGGAGGCGCGCTCCCGGGGCGGATGAAGCGGCGTTCACAACCCGCCCATGACCCGGGGGTGTCCTGGCCGGAAGACTGGGAGCAGCACCTGACCGAACAGGAGCGGGGCAAGGAGGGCAGCGATGACGCCAATGAGCATCCAGATGACAGACCTGCAAGACCTCTACCTAGAGCAGCTTCAGGACGTGTACTCGGCCGAGCAGCAGCTTCTGGAAGCTCTTCCCCGGATGGCGCAGGCGGCGAGCAGCGCGGAGCTGCGCCAGGGCTTCGAGCTTCACACGCAGCAGACCCAAGAGCAGCTGCGGCGGCTGGAACAGATCTTTGAGGCTCTGGGGCAGCCCCCCGGCGGCAAAACCTGTCAGGCGATGCGGGGCCTGGTCGCCGAGGGCCAGGAGATGACCGAGAAAAAGGCCAACCCCGCCGTGCGTGACGCGGGGCTGATCGCGGCCGCTCAGCGCGCCGAACACTACGAGATCGCGGCCTACGGCACCCTGCGCACCTACGCGGAGCTTCTGGGCCGAACGCAGGACGTGCAACTGCTCCAGGCGAGCGAGGACGAAGAAAAGGCCACCGACCAGAAGCTGACCGGCCTCGCGCGCAGCATCAACATGGAAGCGCTGGGCTGAAGGCGGCCATCACGGCAGAGGGGGGCTGTCAGCCGTCCCGGCGGCACCCCTCTGCGATCTGTGCCGCCAGTGCCCCCACGTCCTGCCCGCCCCGAAGGGCGTTGATAAAGGCACTCCCCACAACCACACCGTCGGCCACCTGCGCGACCTGCTGGGCGGTCTGACGGTCTTTGACGCCAAAGCCCACGGCGACGGGCACGCGGGCGTACTGGCGGGCCAGGGCAACCATCGCGGGAACCTCGCTCAGGGCGGAACCCTCCCGCGCTCCGGTCACGCCCGTCACGCTCACCGCGTACAGGAAGCCGGTGCAGGCGTCCGCCACGAGCCGCACCCGCTCGGGCGTGCTTGTCGGGGCGATCAGAAAGGTGACGGCCAGGCCATGTTCGGCGGCGAGGTCGGCGAGTTCGAGATCCTGATCGGGCGGGAGATCAGGAAGAATCAGACCGTCAACTCCGGCGTCCTGAGCGAGGCGCATAAACTCGCGCGGCCCGACCGCATAGATCGGATTCACGTAGGTCATAACCACGATGGGCTTGTGATGCCGCTGACGCAGGTCTCTGACCAGTTCTAGGGTACGCCGGGTGCTGGTGCCGCCCGCCAGGGCCTCCTCACTGGCCCGCTGGATGGTGGGGCCGTCACCCAGGGGGTCACTGTAGGGAATGCCGACTTCCAGCAGATCGGCCTGCGCAAGCAGCGTCTCCGCCACCCTGGGGAATGCTGCGGCGCTTGGATACCCGGCAGTCAGAAAGGGGATAAAGGCGGCGCGGCCCTGGGCCCTCGCCCGGTCGAACGCGGCGTGGATGCGCGCCGCTCCTCTCGTTGTGGTCGCGGTCATGCGCTGACCTCCTCGTGGGTGTGGTCGAGAGCGAGCAGCCGCATCACCTCGGCCACGTCCTTGTCACCGCGCCCGGAGAGGTTGACCACGATGACCTTGCCCGGCCCCAGTTCCCGGGCGAGCCCTACGGCGTAATAGACCGCATGGGCACTCTCGAGCGCGGGGATGATGCCTTCGAGCCGGGTGAGGAGTTGCAGGCCCTCCAGCGCCTGCGCGTCGGTTACCGGCACGTACTCGGCCACGCCCGTTTCACTGTAGTGGCAGTGTTCGGGGCCGATGCCGGGATAGTCTAGACCCGCGCTGATGGAGTGCGGGGGGACGATTTGGCCTTCAGCGTCGTTAAGCAGGTACATCATCGCGCCGTGCAGCACGCCGACCCGCCCGCCCGCCACGCTCGCGGCGTGCTTTCCGCTCTCCACTCCCTCCCCGGCCGCCTCGGTGCCGATCAGACGCGGGCGCTCCCCTGCCGGGAGGTAGGCGTAGGGCGCGAAGATGCCGATGGCGTTGCTGCCGCCGCCCACACAGGCGACGATGGCATCCGGCACCGCCCGGCCTTCCAGCGCCTGAAGCTGAACTTTCACCTCTTCGCCAATCACGCTCTGAAAGTCGCGAACCATCGCGGGGTAGGGGTGGGGTCCCACGACGCTCCCCAAGATGTAAAAGGTGTCGCGTACGTTGGTCACCCAGTCACGGATGGCCTCATTGGTAGCGTCCTTGAGGGTGCTGGTGCCGCTCTTGACCTCGCGCACCTCCGCGCCCAGGAGCCGCATCCGAAAGACGTTCATCGCCTGACGGCGGATGTCTTCGGCCCCCATGTACACGATGCACTCCAGACCCAACAGAGCGGCGGCGGTCGCGGTCGCAACGCCGTGTTGCCCCGCTCCCGTCTCGGCGATCACCCGGCGTTTGCCCATGCGCTTGGCGAGGAGGGCCTGCGCCAGGCAGTTGTTGATCTTGTGGGCACCGGTGTAGTTCTGGTCCTCGCGCTTGAGGTAGATTTTGGCTCCCCCCGCGTACGCGGTGAGCCGCTGGGCATAGTAGAGCCCGCTGGGGCGGCCGACAAAGTCCCGCAACAGGCGCGCGAGCTCGTCCAGGAATTCCGGGTCGTGTTTGGCAGCCGCATACGCCCGCTCGAGCTCGTCAAGCGCCGGAATGAGCGTCTCGGGCACGTAGCGTCCGCCAAAGCGTCCGAACCTTCCCCGCGCGTCCGGCTGCGGGTAGGTGGGAAGAAGCAAAGACATATGCTGTTAGGGTAGAGCCCACCGCCAAACACCTGTTAGGGAAACTTAGACATCCCGTCTAAATTTGTGAGGAGGGTGGGATTTGCGGCGAAGAGCCGGCCTCGCCACAGCGGCAGCAAGTCGCGGGCCGTCACCACCTCGGGGACGTCCCACCCCAGGGAGCGGGCCAGAGCCGCGAGGAGACGCCCCGCCTCCTCTCCCCCCTCCCGCAGCGCCTGCACGGGCGGCGCCCCCCCGCGTTTGGCGAGCCGCTCCCCACGAAAATCGGTCATCAGCGGCACGTGCAGGTAACGGGGCGTAGGAAAGCCCAGGGCTCGCCCCAAGGCGACCTGCCGCGGCGTGGCTGCCCAAAGGTCTGCGCCGCGCACCACGTCGGTCACGCCCATGAGCGCGTCATCGACCACCACCGCGAGGTGATAGGCGTACACGCCGTCATTGCGCCGCAACACGAAGTCGCCCGCCGCCGCAGGGAGGTGCTGGCAGAGCGTCTCACCGGTGAGGGCGTCCGTCACACAGACCGTCTCGTCGGGCACATGCCAGCGGATCGCGGCGGGGCGGCCGGGACTTGCCGGATGCAGGCGGCAGGTGCCGGGGTAGACGGGTTCCTGGCCGTGCGGCGCCCCGGCGCTGTCCTCGATCGCCTGCCCAATCTCGCGGCGGGTGCAGGTGCAGGCGTACGTTTCCCCTGCCGCCGCGAGCCGGGCCAGCGCCTGCTCGTACAGCTCCTGCCGCTCGGACTGCAAAGACTCCGCGTCCCAATCCAGGCCCAGCCAGTCCAGGTCACGCCGAATGGTGTCGTAGGCCCAGGGACGCACCCGCCCGGTGTCCAGATCCTCAAAGCGCAGGAGGTACCGGCCCCCCAGCGCCCGCGAGTGCAGCCAGGCGAGCAGGGCCGTCCGGGCATTGCCCAGGTGCATCGCCCCGGTCGGGCTGGGCGCGAAGCGGCCCACCACCGGAAGGACGTTCATTCTTCTAGGCTAGCGCGGCATCATGGCCCCATGACCGAGGACCGCTTGCCGACACTGCTGGGCTCCGAGACGTACTGGACCGCGCGGGCGATGCGCGAGCAGGGCAGCCGCTTCTACCGCGCCCTGGGCGAAGCGCTGGAGGCCGCCGACCTCACCAACCGCCGCCGGATCTACGAGACGTGGACCGAGGAACTCTGGGATTTCTACAAGCGCGGCTTGCGCCTGGAAGAAGCGGCGCGGGCTTCAGGCGACGGCTGAAGGGTGAGGGCGTAGAACGCCTCGCGGGCGGCGATTCGCAGGGCACCCAGGGCACCGATCCGGCCCGTTTCCCGCTGCATCTGCTCCTTCTGCCGGAGATTCCGTTCGCGTTCCGCGCGGCTCTGCCCCGGCAGCAGCAGTTGCGGGAGCAGGGTCCAGAGGGCGCGGAGCATGGCCTTCATGCTGGCGGGTACGTCCCCTGAGGCCGGGAAGTTTCCGGCGTACACTGCCGCCCATGACCTCTCAGCCTCAAGCGACCCTTCTGGCCGTGTTCGCACACCCCGACGACGAGGCGTTCAGCGTCGGCGGCACCCTCACCCACTACGCCCGGCGGGGCGTGCGGGTGGTGCTCGCCTGCGCCACACGCGGCGAGGCGGGCAAAATCACGGTCCCCGGCATGACCGTGGACGATCTGGGCCAGCAGCGCGAGCGGGAGCTGCGGGCCGCCTGCCGCGCCCTGGAGATTCCCGAACCCGTCTTTCTGGACTACCACGACTCAGGCCGCTATGAGCGCACCCGCTTTGATGACCCGCTCGCTCTGATGAACGTGAACCCGCTTGACATAGAGACCAAGATTCGCGCCCTCATCGCGGACGTGCAGCCGCAGGTGATCGTGACCTTTGATCCGCACGGCGGCTATGGGCATGTCGACCACCTCCAGATCCACCGCGCGGCGACGGCGGCTTTTTTCAGCACCGGGCACCTTCCCGGAGGCGGCCCCCAACGGCTGTACTACACCGCCCTGCCCCACGCTGCGGCGCAGGGCCTGGCGCGCATGGGCCAGAACCTTGATCCGCTGGTGTATGGCGTGAGCGAAGGCACCGTGGCCGTCCGTATGAATGTGGCTCCCTACGCCGCCAACAAGAGGGCGGCCCTCATCGCCCACGGCACCCAGACGGGCGAGCAGAGCCTGCTGGGCCAGATGACCCCCGAAGAACGCGCCGCGATGGAGACTCGGCTTCTGGGCACGGAAACCTTTGCCATCGGCGGTACGCGCACGCCCCTGCCGCAGTACCCGCTGCGTGGCCTCTTCGACGGGTTGCCGGGGCTGGAGGACCTGGACGGCGAGCGCCGGTGACGGCAGGGATGACCACCCGGGCGCTAGCCCAGCAGCCGCCTGACTGCGAACCGGATCCGCCCCAGGCTCGCTACGTCGTCAAAGGCCGTGAGCAGCACCTGATCCCCGTGGGGCGTGAGCAGGACGGGACCGTCCTCCACCGCAAGCAGCAGGTCCTGCCACTCACCCCCGCCGAGCGCCGCTTTGAGGCTGGCGACGATGGCGCGCCCAGCCTGCGCCACCGTGATGTCCGCGCCGCTTCCCGCGCTTTTGACAATGCCGCCCTGCGCGTCGATCAGGGCGACGTGCCGAATCCCCCGCACCTCCAGAAGCTGCCCGATCATACGGCCTCCGGCCGGGGCAGATCGGTGAGGTCGAGGGCCAGGCGAGCGAGAAGCTGCTGCGCGGCGCGGGTATCGGTACCGCGCGTCTGCGCTGCCCCAAGGATAAAGTCGCCGCTGATCACCGCCACCACCTCTACCCGCTCGCTCGTCAAGGCGAGGCGGGTGATGTTTCCCGCGCCCAGGCGGCGGCCGATGCGGTCTAGGCCCACCCGCAGCGAGGCGAGTTCGGCAGCCAGGGCCTCGCCCCCCTCTCCCACGACTTCAAGCGGCAGGCCGTCCGGGCCGACCAGAGCGCTCGCCACGACCCCCGGCACACCCCGCAAAGGATTCAGGCGAGCACTCACAGGTACCCCTCCAGCTGACGAGCGGTCTCGCGGCCATACAGCCGGGCCTGGCCCAGGTTGCTGCGGCCGTCAAGCGCCAGCAGCAGGAAAAAGTCCGGGGTAATCGGGTGCAGGTACACGCTGAGGCGCTCGCCGCGCAGATAGAGCTCACAGGCGTTGCCGACGCCGAGGGTACCCCCGTAGGCCGTCTGGGCCGCGCGCAGCAGACCCGCGTGCTCGGCGACAAGAAGATTCAGGTCCGTGTTGGCCGCGCTGTGGCCCTCGACCAGCAGGCCGTCAAGCCCGCCGATCGCCGCCGCCCACGCGCCATCCACGTCCGCTACCAGTTCTCTGAGATGAGACAGCATCGGCAGGCATGATAGGGGGCGCCGCAGTGCAAAATTCTCACAAGGGGCCTCCTCGCTCGTGCG
This sequence comes from Deinococcus sp. YIM 77859, assembly GCF_000745175.1. Classification (NCBI taxonomy): domain Bacteria; kingdom Thermotogati; phylum Deinococcota; class Deinococci; order Deinococcales; family Deinococcaceae; genus Deinococcus; species Deinococcus sp. YIM 77859. The sequence continues at coordinate 380,296 of NZ_JQNI01000002.1, read as the reverse complement.
CTAGAATGTCGGGAGCGAAAGGCGTAGGGAGTCGTTACGCTATCAGCGTAATGTGCTATACTCATTCCATTCCCGGCGAGGGTGCCGGGCCTCTTTCTCCTGCGCTCAGCCGGTGTTCTTCTCCGACTGGCGTGCCCATGACTGGAGCCTTATGACTGGAATCCATCCCGTTGACATCACCAGCGAAGTCAAGACCAACTTCATCAACTACGCGATGAACGTGATTGTAGACCGCGCGCTTCCCGACGTGCGCGACGGTCTTAAGCCCGTGCAGCGGCGGATCATGTACGCCATGCTGCAAGAGGGCTTGGCGAGTCACCAAAAGCACGCCAAGTCCGCGGCGGTCGTCGGCGAGGTGATGAAGAAGTACCACCCGCACGGTGACGCCTCCATCTACGACGCGATGGTGAGGCTGGGCCAGTGGTGGAACATGCGCTACCCCCTGGTGGACCCGCAGGGGAACTTCGGCTCGATCGACGGCGATCCGCCCGCCGCGATGCGCTACACCGAAGCGCGGATGACCAAGGTGGCCGAGGAGGTTCTCGCCGACCTCGAAAAGAACACGGTTGACCTCAAGCCCAACTACGACGAGACGACCGAGGAACCCACGGTGCTGCCCTCGGCGGTCCCGAATCTGCTGATCAACGGCGCGGCGGGGATCGCGGTGGGCATGGCGACAAATATTCCGCCCCACAACCTCACCGAGATCTGTAACGGCCTCCTTGCCCTCATCGATAAGCCCGGCATCACCCTGGACGAGATGATGACGCACGTGCTGGGGCCCGATTTCCCCACGGGTGGCCGCATCTCCCGGCAGGGGATCCGCGAGGCGTACGCGACCGGGCATGCGGGCCTCAAGGTGCGCGGCAAGGCGCGCATCGACGAGAAGAACGGCCGCGCGCAGATCGTCATCACCGAAATCCCGTATCAGGTCAACAAGACCAACCTCATCCAGACGATCAGCGCGATGTACAAGGCCGGGAAGATTCCCGATATCGCCGCCCTGCGTGACGAGTCTGACCGCAAGGAACCCGTGCGCATCGTCGTAGAGCTCAAGCGCGGCGCTCTTCCTACGCTGGTCTTGAATCAGCTCTACAAGTACACCCAGCTCCAGAGCACCTTTACGGTCATCAACCTCAGCATCGTGAACGGCGAGCCGCGCGTGCTGCCCCTGATCGACACGATGCGCGCCTTCCTGGACCACCGCCGCGACGTCGTGACTCGCCGAACGCAGTACGACCTGAACAAGGCCAAGGAACGCGCCCATGTGCTTGAGGGGCTGATCAAGGCGCTCGACCACATCGATGAGGTCATCTCGCTGATTCGCGGGAGCAACACGGGGGCAGAGGCCCGTGACACCCTGATGGTCCGCTTCGGCCTCACCGAGATTCAGGCGCAGGCGATCCTGGACATGCGCCTGCAACGCCTCGTCGGCCTGGAGCGCGAGAAGCTCCTCGCGGAATACGACGAGCTTCAGAAGACGATCACCCGGCTGCAGGCCATCTTGGGTGACGAGCGGCTGCTGTGGCGCGAAATCAAAAAGGAGATTCGCGAGATTCGCGACCGCTACGGCGACGAACGGCGCAGCACCATCACCGATCTGGAAGACGACATCTCCAAAGAAGACCTGATCGCCGTCGAGGACATGGTGATCACCATGACGCGGGCGGGGTACCTCAAGCGCACCAAGCTGGACGCCTACCGCGCCCAGAGCCGTGGAGGGCGCGGGTCGTCGGGCGGCAGGCTGCGCGACGAGGACGCGAACACCAGCGTCTTTGTGGGTTCCACACACGACTACCTGCTGTTTTTCACCGACCAGGGCCGCGTCTTCCACGAAAAGATCTACGACCTGCCGGAAGCGGGCCGAGACGCCAAGGGCACACACATCCGCAACCTGCTGCCGGGGCTGCGCGAGGACGAGAACATCGCGTCCGTGCTCAGCGTCAAAGGCTTTAACGAGCCGGGCAGCTTTATCTTCGCCACCAAGCGCGGCATGATCAAAAAGACCCTGATCACCGAATACGGCAACATCACCTCGGCGGGCCTCATCGCGATCAACCTTCAGCCTGGAGACGAACTGATCGGCGTCGCGATTCAGCGCGATGGGGACGACGTGGTGTTGGCGACCCGGGAGGGCCAGGCCATGCGCTTCGCGGCGACCGAGGTGCGTGACACGGGCCGCGCGACCCAAGGTGTGATCGGCATACGCCTGCGCGAGGGTGACGAGGTGGTCAGCATGGCCCTGGTGCCCGGCGACGAGGGCAGCGAACTCCTCGCCGTCAGCGAGTACGGCCTGGGCAAGCGCACGCCCGTCAGCGATTACCCCAGCAAGGGCCGCGGCGGCCTGGGCGTGATCACGCTGGACGTGACCGACAAAACCGGCAAGCTGGTCACCCTGACCCACGTGGCCGGCAACGAGGAGCTGATGGTCCTGACCGAGAAGGGCACCGTGATTCGCACCCGGGTCGAGGAGGTCCGCGTGACCGGCCGCAACGCGCAGGGCGTGAAAGTGATTAACCTCGGTGACAAGGACCGCGTCATCAGCGCCTTCCCCATCCGCCGCGAGGACGAGCTGTAACAGGTTCTTGCCCCTCACGGAACTCGAGGCTTCTGCTCGGCGTGCCCGGCCCGCGTGGTCGGGCACCTCTTGTCGCGGAGCGGGCAGGCTTGGCCCAATGAGGCCAAAGTGAGGAAAAGATACCCACCCGCTTCCCCTTTTTCTTCGTCCTGGTGGGCGCGGCCAGCCCGGGGCCTACCGCCGAGCTTTGTAAGCTAAATGCTGCTTAAAGAAACAAAAGTGTTTACAAAATAGTGATCTTGGCTTACACTGTGACCTGTACCGGGATGGCCCCGGCAACACGACACCAACGCCCAGGAGGCGAGCACAATGACGCAAAGCAACCTCACTTCCTCCCTGAACAAGACGTTTGTGGACACGGTCACCTACCGTCCTGGTGCAGTGATTCTGTACCCCGGCAAGAGTGACATGCTCTACCGCGTCGCCAGCGGCCTGGTGCGCATCCACACCATGGACGATGACGGAAACGGCCTGACCCTGCGCTACGTCAAGCCCGGCGAGTACTTCGGCGAGGAGGCGCTCGCGGGGGTGAACCGCGCCTACTTCGCGGAGGCGGTCACCGACTCCACCGTCGACGTGATCAACCCTGCCCTGATGAGCGGCGAAGACAACCTGGTGGTGATCACCCACCTGGTCAGGACGCTGGAACGCGCCTACGAGAGCATCTACCGCCTGGTGGGCAAGCGGCTGCGCGCCCGCATCGCCGGTGAGCTGCTCGAACTCAAGGACACCGCCCTCGCCACTCGGCTCGATAGCGGCGAGACGATGATCTACGCCACCCACGACGAACTGGCCGCCGCCGTGGGTTCCGTGCGCGAGACCGTCACCAAGGTCGTCGGCGAGCTCAGCCGCGAGGGTGTGATCAGCGCCGGTTACGGCAAGATCACCCTCAAGGACGAACGGGCCCTGGCCGAGATCGCCGCGGCCTAACGTCCACCCCTCCCCAACCGTCCGGTGCACGCCGGGCGGTTGTTGTTGTGCAAACCCGAGTGGATTCGTCCAGATTCCTCAGACGGCGCCACCGCACGGGCCCGCTAGACTCAGCCTGATGACGAGTGCTCTTCCCTTTACACCGGAACGGCCGCTGCGGGTGGCCGTGATCGGCAGCGGTCCCAGCGGCATCTTTGCCACCGAAGCGCTGCTCAAGCAGCAGGACGTGCCGGTCGAGGTGGACGTCTTTGACCGCCTCCCCACCCCCTACGGGCTGGTTCGTTACGGCGTCGCGCCCGACCACCTCACCATCAAAAGCGTCACCCGGGGCTTTGAGAAAACCCTCTCGGATCCCCGCGTGCGCTTCTTGGGTAACGTCGAGTTCGGGACGGACCTCACCTATGAGGAGGCAAAGGCCCACTATGACGCTCTGGTGTACACCGTCGGGGCATCCTCAGACCGCCGGCTGGGCATCCCCGGCGAGCACCTCCAGGGCTCCATGAGCGCCACCGAATTCGTCGCCTGGTACAACGGCCATCCTGACGCCGCCACCCGCGAGATAGTGCTTCATGCCACCGGCGTCGCCGTGATCGGTGTGGGCAACGTGGCGCTGGATGTGAGCCGCATCCTGGTGAAGACCGTGGACGAGCTGCGTGAAAGTGACATCGCCACCCACGCCCTGGGCGCCCTGGAGCAGAGTCACGTCAAAGACGTGTGGGTGTTGGGCCGCCGCGGTCCTCTCCAGGCCAAGTTCACCACCAAGGAACTGCGCGAGTTCGGGGAGCTGAGCGGCGCGGACCCCGTTGTCCGGGCGGAGGAGATCGCCGTGACTGCCGCAGAAGAGGCTAGGGTGACCGACAACGTGGTCAAAAAGAACCTGGAGGTGCTGCGTGACTTTGCCGGGCGCACCCCGGAGGGCAAGGACCGGCGCATTCATCTGCGGTTTCTGGTGTCGCCGGTGGAGATCCTGGATGACGGTCAGGGTCACGTGGGCGGCCTCAAGGTGGAGAAAAACCGCCTGGACGAACAGGGGAACGCGGTGGGAACCGGCGAGTACGAGGTGCTCCCCGTGCAGATGGTGCTGCGCTCGGTCGGGTACAAGGGAGTCGCTCTGCCCGGCGTGCCCTTTGACGAGCGCCAGGGGGTCATCCCCAATGTGGAGGGCCGGGTTGCAGGTCGGGTGGGCGAGTACACGGCCGGATGGATTAAACGCGGCCCCAGTGGCGTGATCGGCACCAACCGCAAGGACGCGGTGGACACGGTCTCTCACCTGCTGGAGGACGCGAACACCGGCAGGCTTCCCCTCGCGCCTCAGCCTGCACGCGCAGCAGTGGACGCTCTGCTGCGTGAAAAGGGCGTGGACGTGTACACCTTCCACGACTGGCAGGTGCTCGACGCCCACGAACTCGCCCAGGGGCAGGCCCAGGGCCGTCCCCGCGCCAAGGTCGTCCACAGGCACGAGATGCTTCAGCACCGCCGAACGGCAACGCAGGAGACGGAGGGCTGACTTCTCCATGCCGACTCGGGCGCCGCTGGGCGCGGACATTGTGGTGATCGGTGGCGGCCCAGCAGGGCTTCACGCCGCCTTTTATGCAGCCTGGCGGGGGCTGAGCGTGCGCGTGCTGGAGGCGCGGAGCGAACCGGGCGGACAACTGACGGCCCTCTACCCCGACAAGACGGTGTACGACGTGCCCGGCGTGCCGCAGGTGCGCGCGGGCGAATTGGTCGCGGCGCTCCTGCGGCAACTCTCGCCGCTGGATGTCGAACTCCACACCAGTGAAGTGGCCCGTACCCTCAAGCCAGACGGGGCGAGCGGCTGGGTGGTGGAGACGAGCCAGGCACGCTACGTGGCGGGCGCGGTGATTCTCGCGGCGGGCATGGGCGCGCTCCTGCCGCGCGAGGTCCGAATTCCCGGCGCAGCTGCGCACCCCGACGTGCGGACCGACCTGCCCGAACCCGGCGAGTTCGGCGGACGAACGGTTCTGGTCGTGGGCGGCGTCCCCCAGGCCGCGCGAGCCGCGCTCGAGCTCGCCGCGGCGGGTGCGGCCGTGACGCTGACCCATCGCCGGGTGGGCTTTCGGGGAGACCCCCAAACCCTGTCCAGCCTGGAGACGGAGCGGCGGGCGGGGCGGGTGCGCGTGCTTGCCCCGGCCACGCTGCAACGCCTAACCCCGACCGGAGCGGAGCTGACGGCAGACGAGCAGCTCATCCACGTGCCGGCGGACACGGTCTTTGTGTTGAACGGTTATCTGCCCGACCTCTCGCCCCTGCTGCCCTGGCCGCTCGCCTGGGACGGCGAGTACGTGCCCGACGGTCCCGGTGGCCGCACGGCGCTTCCGGGGGTGTACGTCGTTGGCGACCTTGCCCGTTCGGGGGGAGACTTCAAGCTGCTCTCGGTGGCCTTTGCGCAGGCCGCCATTGCCGCCAACCACGCGGCGCGGCACGTCCGACCAGAACTGAAGGTACGCCCGGGCCACAGCAGCGAGCGGGGTGGGTATCCGGCGAAAAAGGCGTAGGCCTCTGCCACCCAGCTAGAATGCCCCGCATGGCCTTTTTGTCCGTGCTGCTCCTGGGGATCTCGTTTGTGGTGGGGAGCCTGCCGCTGGGGTACTGGCTGCTCTCGCGGATGGGTGTGGACCCACGAGTGAACAGCGCGTACAACCTTGGTGTCGAAAACGTGCTGCGGCGGGTGGGGCCCGGGCTGGCCCTGGCGAGCGCTGCCCTCGATTTCAGCAAGGGGTTTTTGGCCGTGCTGATGGCCTCGGCGCTGGGCTCGCCCGAACTCTGCGTGCTGGCAGCACTTGCGGCGTACCTGGGGCACCTCAACCCACCCCACGTTCTGTACGGCGACACGCCGCCACGTGGCCGCGGCAACCTGGTGCTGCTGGGCGTGCTGGCCGGGCTTGCCGTGGCGGGCGGCCTGGGCTTGTGGCTGACGGTGCTGCCCGTGGTCGTGTATGCGGGAGCGCTGGGCTTCTGGGGCTACGTGAGTGGGGCGACGCTGGCAGGCCTGCTGGCCTTTGCCGTGCTTGTCGCGCTCTCACCGCTGGGCATTCCCGCGAAGCTGGCGGCGCTCGCTCTGCTTGTGGCGGCCACCTGGCGCTTCAAGGAGAATCTGGGCCGCATCCTGGACGGCACCGAGCCGCGGCTGGGCGAAGATGTCCCGGTCGCCGGAAGGCGGCCTGACCAGGTGGTGACGGCCTTTATGATTCATCCCATGACGCTCGCGGACTTCTGGCAGTCGCCCCGGTTCGCGTGGATGCGGCCCCTCGTCGAACGCGGCGTCCTCAGCGAGGCGAGCGTGCGCCGACTTGCGCAAAATATCCGGCCTATGAAGGTCGGAGAGCTGCACGGCATCCGAACGGTGGAGGGCAAGGAAATCCGCTGTTACCTGCTGAGTAGTCCTCTTCTGCCGGACGTCTTTCGGGAACAACCCGAGCTCGCGACCCGGCGGGCAATCGAAGGCGCGCGGCTGGCGCGCGAGCTGGGCGCAGAAGTGTTCGGTCTGGGAGCCTTTTGGAGCGTGGTCGGCAACAAGGGCCTGGACGTGCAGGCGGCGGTCCCAGAGATCACGGTCACGAACGGCGGGGCATACACCAGCGGCACCATCAAGGCGGCCATTCCCGGTATCCTCAGGCACTTCGAGGAGACGGGGCGCGACCTGAAGGGGGCGACGGCGGGCATCGTCGGGGCGAACGGCGTGGTGGCCTTTGGCATCGCGCGCACCATCGCCCCGCAGGTCGGGAAGGTCATTCTGATCGGGCGGGACATGGAGCGGCTCACACGCAGCGCGAACACCCTGCGCCGGGCCGCAAAAGAGACGGAGATCGTCGCCACCACCGACTACAGCCTGTTGAGGGAGGCGGATTTGATCTTCAGCGCGACCTCTGACCCCAACCCGGTGATTTTCCCGCAGCATGTCAAGCCCGGCACCTGGATCTTCGACGAGGGCCGCCCTGCCGACGTGGACGAGAGCGTGCGGGAGGTCCCTGGCGTGCGCGTTATTCCCGGCGGCGTGGTGCGCCCACCTGGGGGCATGACGAGCAACATCGACCTGCAATTCGGGGAGGGCGCGGTTCCTGCCTGTCTCGCGGAAACGCTGATCATCGCCGCTACGGGTGAACACCAGCGCAAGAGCCTGGGGCCTCAGACCCTCACGGAGAACATCAATTTCTTCGTGGAGCAGGCCGACCGGCTGGGCTTCACGGTCGTGGACTAGGAGCTTTCCCGCAAAGCTTCACGGATCGTCAGGAACCTCATCCTTGCCGTCAGGTGGGCCGCCGTATCCTCCGGGCGTGAAGGTACGTCTTCCCCCGCCCGCGCGCTGGCTTCTCGCTGCTCTGGGTGTGTTGGGAGGAGGAGCCGCCGCCGCCGAGTTTCCGGTGGGGCTAGGCGGGGTGGCCCCGGCGCTGAGCCTCAATCCCTCCGGCCTGACCTGCGCTGCCCCCACGGATCCGCTGGAACGGGCCCTCTGGCAGGTGACCACCGAGGGCGGACGACCGGACCATTCCTGCCACAATGCCTTTGTGGGCTTCCTGCGAACCCCGCGGGGGCCCGGACAGGCGGACGCCTTTGAGGTGACGGCCGAACAGGTGAGGCAGGCCCGCGTGGAGGTCCTGCTCGCCAGCATGGAGTGGCACGCGGGTGAGGGACACCCCGGCTGGACGTTTGCCGAAGCGGTCCGCGACCTGTACCGCGGCGTCAAGGCCAACCCCGGCGCCTACCCGCAGGGCATGACCGTACGCGTCTCGCTGGGCGGCTTTCCCGACCTGAAACGCGAGGACGGCGGCACGCAGGCGCTGGAACTGGTGCGCGACCTCACGCGCCTGGGCGTACCGCTCAACGACGCGGCGGCCGGGTGGCATCTGGCGGTGGCGAACTACAACTACTTTCCTCACAGCCACGTCAAACTGCACGTGATCGACGGGCAGGACCTGACGGTCGCCGGGTACAACTACACCGACTGGCACCTTCCTGACACCTCCCCGGGTGGGCGGAACCTGCACGACCTGGGGCTGCGGATGCGTGGCCCCGTCGCGCAGGACGGCGTGGCCGCCTTCGACGACCTGTGGCGGCACTCGCGGCAGGTGAGCTGCCCTCCGGCGCTTACGGCCGAAGCCGTCGGGCTTGCCTGCACGCTCGTTCCGGCAGAACAGCCCACGCACCCGGCGGCGGCCCGCACGCTGACACCCGCTGGAACTGCGCGGGCCTTTCTGCTGTACCGCCGTCCCGGCTTCGACCAGGGAGACCGGGCCCAACTGGCGCTCTTCGGTGCGGCGGAGCGGCGCATCGACCTGATGCAGGCCAACTTTAGCCCCAGCCTACACTGCTGGTACGCCTACCTGAACCCCGATGGCTGCCCGGTCGAGGAATGGCCGCCCTACCTGCGCGCCCTGCTTGCAGCGCTGGAGCGGGGCGTAAGGGTCCGCGCCCTCATGGTCGATTACGGCTTTGACCGGGTGGCCAACCGCAGCGGGGTAGCGTTGCTGCGGCTGGAAGCGCGCCGCCGCGGCCTAGAAGACCGCTTCGAAGCGCGCTACGTCACCTTGAATATGCACACCAAGGCCATGACGGTGGACGACCGAATGGTGCTCGCAGGCAGTCAGAACCTGCATTTTTCTGCCTGGGGCCCCTTGGGCCTGAACGAGGCGATGCTGGCGACCACAGACCCGCAGGCCGTGGCCGAGCAGCGCAGGAGCTTTGAGGACGTCTGGACCCAGCACAGCCGCGACGTGCCGCAGGAATGGTGGATGCGGAACGTGACACCGGGGGGCGCTGGGCTTCCGGGACTTCCTGCACCCTCGGGCATGGCTGCGCCCCCTACACTGGGAGGGATGAGGAAGGGGCAGCATGGTTGAACGCATTCATCTCGCCAAACCACGCGGCTTCTGCGCGGGGGTGGTCATGGCGATCCAGGCCGTCGAGAAGGCGGCGCGGACCGAGGAGAAGCCGGTCACGGTCTATCACTCCATCGTGCATAACCACACCGTCGTAGAGCGGCTGGAGCGGCAGCACAACGTACATTTCGTGGAGAGCCTAGACGATATCACGGCCCTTCCCGAGGGCAGCGAGACCGTCGTGTTCAGCGCCCACGGCATTAGCCCGGCGGTGCGCGAGCGAGCACGTCAACTGGGCCTGGCCACCATCGACGCGACCTGCCCCCTCGTCACCAAGGTCCACACCGAGGCCAAAAAGTACGCGCGGGAAGGCTATACCATCCTGCTGATCGGTGACAGCGCCCGGCATCAGGAGGTGATCGGCACGCGCGGCGAGGCCCCCGAACAGACCATCGTGGTGGGCGTGCTGGGCAAGACCGGCGAGGGCCTACACGACCCGCACACGGTCGAGGTACCGGACCCGGCGCGGGTGGTGGTCCTCACCCAGACCACCCTCAGTGTGGACGACACCCGGCGCACCATCGAGATCCTCAAGCGCCGCTTTCCAAAGCTGGTGGTCCCTCCCAGCGAGGACCTCTGCTACGCCACCAAAAACCGCCAGGACGCCGTCAAGGCCATCGCCCCGCAGGTGGACGCCTTTTTGGTGCTGACCAGCCCACACTCCAGCAACGGCATGAGGCTCCTAGAACTCGCCCGTGACCTGTGCGGTCGGGCCGAGCGGCTAGAAACAGACGCAGACCTCGCGCTTCTCGATCTCAGCGGCGTGCGCTCCCTGGGCATCACGAGTGCCGCCAGCACACCCGAGGACCTCGTGCAGAACGTGGTCACACATTTCCGCCGCCTCAACCCCGCGTTGGAAGTGATCGAGGAGGGCGAGTGGGAGAACATCGAGTTCCGCGAGCCGAAGAAGATCGGGCCGGGGCAGGCGCTCCCGCGCACGCTGCAGTAGGCGCCGCTCGCCTACCCTTCTCGGATATACCCCGTTCGCAGGTACTCCTGCACGAGCGGTTCGAGGTCGTGGAGGGCGAGATCACTGCGCATGGCGTACTCTGCCGGGGTCAGTTTCTCGTGCAGGGCCCGCAGGAGGGCCAGGCCCGCCTCGCCGTACTGCGTGCGAAAGGCACGGTGAACGTCCAGGATGGGATTGAGGGCATCACGGCCGCGCAGCATCAGGCGGTAGGGACGGTGGGCCCAACCGGCGAGGCTACTGGGCAGAATCAGCGTCTGGGGACGCAGGGGGGCGGGAAAGGCCCCCTCGTAGGGCAAAGAGGCGGGCATGGTCGCGATGATCTTGCCCAGGGCATAGAAGATGGCGCCGCTTGGCCGGGCATACAACCCGGTGAAGTCCTCGGTCAGGTTGAATTTCCAGGCGCGGCTGCCGACCCCGCTGAGCACGTGCGCATGCGCTCGCGGGAGGGGATGCGCGCTGAGGGACGCCCCCTGCTCGTAGAGGTTGAGGAGTTCCCCCAAAGCCTGTTCACCCGTGGTGCTCGCGGCAGCGGCGGTGACGGCCCGGCCCTCAAAAATCAGCACCACTGCATGCTCATCGTCGAGCCGGGCGTGCAGGTAGCCGTACCACGACCGCTCGTGCAGGTGCTTGAGAAAGGCATGCAGGTCACAGAAGTGGACGTTCAGGCCAGTGTGCGTGGGCGGCGAGTGCGGCAGAAAGCGCGCGAGAAACGGTCCCGCGCCGGGGAACATCGGCGCGAGTTCCGGAATCAGCTCGGTCTCCTCAGGCGGAAAGGAGGGCTTGCGGTCAGGACGAGGGCCCTCCCTCCCGGTGCCCCCCTCGTGCAGGCCGTCACCGGGAGGCATCCGCTGTCTCCTCTGCTTCTGCTCGCGTGAGGCTCTGGCGGTAGCGGGCCGCGTTCTCCACGTAGCGCGCGGCGTTGTCCATGCGCTCCACCTTGCGGACCACGCGGGCGGGCACGCCCACGGCGAGCATCCCAGCCGGGACATGCTGCCCCTCGCGCAGCAGGGCGCAGGCGGCCAGCACCGCCCCAGCACCCAGGCGGGACCCGTTGAGCATCACGGCCCCCATCCCCACCAGGCTGCCGGGCTCGCAGTGTGCGCCGTGGACAACCGCGCGGTGCCCAACCGTCACGTCCGCTTCCAGAACACAGGGAAAGCCAGGATCGCTGTGCAGCACCGCCCCGTCCTGCACGTTGCAGCGCGGACCGATGGTGATGGCTTCGGTATCCCCGCGCGCGACCGCTCCAAACCACACGCTGGCCCCCTCGCCGACCGTGACACGCCCGATCAGGTCAGCGCTGGGCGCGAGAAAGGCGGTGGGATGAATGTCGGGGGACTCTCCAGCGAGGGCGTACAGCGGCATGGTTCCTCCAGGAGCCGGGCTCACGAGCTCCCCGCCGAGAGGGCGGGGCCGAGCGCGGCGCGCAGCAGTTGCTGATCTTCAGGGTAGGTTAACATCCTGGCAGCCACGTCTACCGGGTAAAAGCCGCCTTCTGGGAAAGTGTCTTCCAGGGTGGTGGGCGCTCCGGGAGCGGCCTGCATGACAAACCAGTGAATCACACGTGCCTCGCCCCGGTCGTTGGTATAGCGCGTCTCGAACAGGGGGCGCACGACCGTCGCGCGGATGCCCGTTTCCTCACGCACCTCGCGCACGGCGGTTTGTTCCAGCGTTTCACCGGGTTCGAGGTGGCCTTTGGGAAAGGCCCAGGCGCCGCTGCGGTAGCGCACCAACAGCACCTGCCCATCACCGTCAAACACCACGCCACCCGCACCGGGGATGGGCACAGAACCAGGAGAAGTCATGCGGGGAGTATAGGCGCACCCTACCGCGCCTCAGCAGAGTTGCACACCTCGCGAAGCGGAACGTGCGATAATGCTCATGTCTCACATCCACCCATGAACAGGGCTCGGCTCAGAGGGCCGGGCGCCGGGCCAGGATGACGGGATGCAAGGAGAGTTATGCCTCAAGGTCGAGTGAAGTGGTTTAACGTCGAAAAGGGTTACGGGTTTATCGAGCACCCCGGCAACCCCGACGTGTTCGTGCACTACAGCGCCATCCAGAGCAGCGGCTTCCGCAAGCTGAACGAGGGTGACGAGGTGGAGTTCGAGGTCGAGGCCGGCCAGGGCAACAAGGGCCCCCAGGCCAAGAACGTGGTCGTCACGAACGCCGCTCCTGCACCCATGGGCGGGCAGGGTTACTCGGGCGGCGGAAACCGGGGCGGCCGCTACTAAGCGGGACACCTACACCAGGGGTGAGCGCCCACGCGGCGTTCACCCTTTCTCCCGTGGTTGTACCCGCCCACCCCGACTGCTGCCCCGCGTAACCCCTCCGGCAATCAGGTGCGCGGCCCGCAGCGGTTCGGGAATACGGCCCGTGACCGTCAGGGCGGCAAGAGCCGTTTCTGCCTCCGCCAGGTGCAGGCCGACCCGCTGCACCCAGACGCCCCGGCAGGGCTCCATTGGGCCCAGCGCCTCGATCAGCCGCCACTTTTCGGCTCCACCGGGCACGCGGGTCAGGAGCGCCGCGCGGAGGCGGGCCCAGTCCGGCGGGCGGCGGGCCACGATCAGCACCGGGAGGCCGGTGAGCGCGCGCAGGGTGGGGGCGTCCACCACGTTAAAGCCCGCGAGCGCCACGCCCTGCAGCAGGATCAGGTGCAGATGCTCGGCCGCACCGCTCGCCGCGACGAGCCGCGCGAGTTCTGAAGTGCTGTCCTGTCCGTCGCGCTGCACGCGCCCGCTCACCACGCCGTGAAGCGTATGCCGGGCGTAGACCGTGCCGAACACGGCAACGTCCCCCCGGTGCTCGCGGGCAAAGGGGGCGTCGTCGAAGCCGATGGCGTGTGAGAAGGACACAGGAAGCTCAGAAGGGGAACGGGGGCCGAACCGTCCGCGGGTCTAGAGGCCTGCTTGCAGTCCTGCTCGGGGAAGGGTGCAGGCCTCTGCCCACCAGACGACAACACCGATCGCCCGAGCTTCTTGCGCCCAGGTGGAGGACCATAAACCACCGCTGGCCACCGATTTGCCCATTAACCTTCCGCTCGTTGACCCGCGACCTCCTCCAGCGCCCCCTCGAGATCGCCCAACAGGTCTCCGATGTCCTCGATGCCGACCGAGAGCCGAAGGAGATTCGGCGTGATGCCCAGGCGGCGGCGCTCGGCTTCCGGTAGGGCGCGGTGGCTGGTGCCCCACGGCCACGAGAGGCTGGTGAGGACGTCTGCTAGGCTGGGCGCAAGCGGAATACGGCCCGAGAGCGCGCGCACAAAGGTGGGGGCGTCCTCGATCTCGGCGCTGAGCATGCCGCCGAAGCCGTTCGGAAACAGCTCCTGCGCCCGCTCGAACTGGGGGTGACTGGAGAGGCCGGGATGATAGACGGCCCGTACCCGCGGGTGGTTTGCCAGCACGTCCGCCACCGCCTGCGCGTTGCCGCTGTGGGCGCGCATCCGCAGGCCCAACGTCTTGAGGCCCTGAAGCGTCATCCAGGCGTCAAAGGCGCTCATGGTGCCGCCCAGGCGAACGAGGCGCGTACGGGCAGGGGCGATCAGGTCCGCCGGACCGCACACCACGCCCCCGAAGGCGTTGGAATGCCCGCTGAGGTACTTGCTGACGCTGTGGGTGACCAGGTCGGCTCCATGGAGTGCCGGGCGAAAGACAGCGGGGCTGGCAAAGGTGTTGTCCACACTCAGCAGCACGCCATGGGCGTGGGCGAGTGCAGCCAGCCGCGGCACATCCGGCACCGTCATGAGGGGGTTGGTGAGGCTCTCGACGTGCAGGAGGCGCGTTTCCGGGCGAAAGGCCGCCTCCACCGCGCCGGGATCGCAGGCATCCACGAAGGTGGTCGTGATGCCCAGGCGCGGAAACTCCTCGGCGAGGAGAGCGTAGGTCACGCCGTAGATGCGGGCATCCGCGACGACGTGGTCCCCGGCTTTCAGCACACCCAGCAGCGCCGCGCTGATGGCCGCCATCCCGCTGCCTGCCACCAGCGCGGCCTCGGTGCCCTCCAGCGTAGCGAGGGCGCGTTCAAGGGTGGCCGCGTTGGGCGTGCCGTTGCGGTAGTAGAAGCTGCCTGCCTCCTCGCCGCTCATCACGCGCTCGAGCGCGTCCAGGTCGGAAAAGGCGTACACGGTAGACTGGTAGATGGGCTCAACCAGGGGCACGCTGCCACTTGGGCGGGCCTCCTCCCCAGCGCGAGCGGCGAGGGTGGTGAGGTCATAGTTGGGCGTGGGCATAGGGCGAGGATACGTGACCGACCCCGGTCGAAAGCCAGGCTTCTTAGGGGCATAGGGCAACCCACGACGTTCGGTCCTGAGGGCAGGGGTTTCCTTGGACTTGCCGCCGGCTCTGGCCCTCCCTGCGGTTCTCAAGGCAAGAAGGCTTTGGCCAGGGCCACGGCGTTCGCCGCCTTCCTCGCCACGGGGGGCGACCAGGGAAAGCGGGGCGCTTACCCGAAGACCCGCGCCGGGTTCTGCACGGTCATCTGCTCGATCTGTTCGCTGGTGATGCCGCGCCGCCCCAGCTCGGGCAGGATGTCGTCCAGCAGGTGTGTGGGGTGCCAGTCCCTGACGGCAGGCAGCATCGCCTCGGGCAGGGGCAGGGGCCGCCCCAGCCAGTGCCAAATGCTGTCGTGCGAGAGCAGGATGCGGTTGGCGTACCCTTCTGCCAGCAGGGCTTCGATCACCCGCAGGCGATCACGGTCTAGCGGCATGCCGACGATCCCCTGGAGCCCAATTCGGTCAAAGGCGATGTTCACGCCGTAGCGCAGCGTCTCCTTGTGGTACTCCGGATCGGTGTTCCCGTCCATATGGCCGATCATGATGCGCCCCGGATCGGCTCCCTCACCCACCAGCAGCTCGGCCTGCTGCGGTCCCTGCCGCCCCTCCTGGGTATGGGTGATGATGGGCACGCCCGTTTCGCGCTGGACCCGCGCCGCTGCCTGGAAAAACACCCGCTCGTAGGGGGTGATTTCATCTCGGCTGCTCGCCACCTTGAGGACGCCCGCCCGAATGCCGGTCTTCCCGATCCCCTCCGTCACCTCGCGCAGCATCATCTCGTAG
Source organism: Deinococcus sp. YIM 77859 (assembly GCF_000745175.1). Lineage (NCBI taxonomy): Bacteria > Thermotogati > Deinococcota > Deinococci > Deinococcales > Deinococcaceae > Deinococcus > Deinococcus sp. YIM 77859. The sequence goes on along the minus strand of NZ_JQNI01000002.1, from coordinate 364,868 downwards.
ACCTCCTCGACGCCCGCCCCCAGGGAGAAACGGAACTTGAAGTAGGTGGTGGCCCCCTCGCCCTCGTAGTAGAAGCCGCTGGCGCAGAGGATGTTCAGGCCCGAGCGTTCGCTCACCTCGCGCAGAAAGGCGGGATCGCGCCCGCAATCGTTGGGAGTGGCGTCCACAACCGTTTGCACGCCGCGCGAGCGAAGGGTTTCGGCCACGGCCACACACTCCACTAGGGCGGCGTCATGGTCAAAGGCCCCTAGCGTGTCGCCCTGGTAGCCGGGATAACCGAATATCACGTGCTCGTGCGGGAGGGTCAGGCCAAGCTGGTCGGCGGGGACGGGGCCGGTCACGGTCTGGGCGCTCATGGGGCACTCCTGGAAGCAAGAGAAGAACGAGGGCCGGATGAGGGCAGCCCTCATCCCGTGGCGTAAGGGGTGACCCTTCCACTAGAACACTGCGTTGGCCGGGCGTCAATCGCTTGGCCGCTCGCTCGGCTGTGCCCCCGCCCACAACCCTTGCCTTTGGAGGGCCGCCACCAGATGCGGCTCACGCTGTTCCATGCTGCCGCCGGGCCCGAAATACGCGCGCAGGAGGCGCACCCAGTCGCCCGGCCGGTCCCCCCGCGCCGCGATGGGATTCATGATCGCGGTCGCCTCGCGCAGCTCCTCTTCCGACGCGTCCCGGTAGCGGTCCTCGTGGACGACCAGGGCCCGGGGCACGCGCGGGCGCAGCGGCGGCTGCTCGGCGGGGAGGCCGATCGTCAGGGCCGCAAAGGGCAGCACTCCAGCCGGAAGTTCCAGCAGGTCCAGGATGCCTCCCAGCCCGTTGAGCACGCCCCCGATCCAGCAGCCCTGGTAACCCAGCATCTCAGCGGCGGTAAGCAGGTTCTGTCCGGCCATGACCGCGTCCCCGATTCCGAAATGCACGGCGATGGCGGGCCAGTGGCCTCCCCCCTGCCCAGCCACCTCCAGCACCCGGCTCACCCGGCGCACGTCCAGACACACCACAAACGCCTCTGAGGCCGTGGCGATGTGCGGGTTGGTGGTGAGCTCGGCCATCCGGGCACGCACCTCGGGCGCAACGAGGCGAATCAAGGAGTAAAGCTGCGCGGTCGCGTCGGTGGGGGCACGCTGGGCGGCGTGGAGGATGGCATCCAGGTGCTCAGCGGGCAGGGGCAGCGGCGTTCCGTCCTCCCGAGTGGCGTAGTGGCGAACGGTGCGGTGAGCGTCGTAAAAGGCGCGGACCTCTTCGGGCGTGCGGGTGGTCATGCGGGGCAGGATACGCCAGGGCCCCGCCTCCGCCGGAACGGGTGGCGGGACGATCAGCGCGCTCAGGCCCCCAGCTGCAGCACCCACGCAGCCACAGCGAGAAAGCGGGCGTGAAGCAAGGCTCCAGGCTCTTGGAACGCTCAGTGCAGTTGGTCGGGGCTGGTCTCCACGTACTCGAAGCGCGCCCCCAGCCCTTCCAGGTGGCGAAAGAACAGGGGGTAGCTCTTGCGGATGTGGTGCGCGCCGCGGATCCGAATGGGTGCGTCGGCCCGCAACCCCAGCAGCGTGAGCAGCATGATCATACGGTGGTCGCCGTGTCCATCGGCGCTGACGCCTCCCGCGATGTGGCCTGCGCCCGTCACGCTCAGGCTATCGGCCGTCTCCGCAGCGCTGAGGCCTAGCCGAAGCAGTTCCCGGCGAGTGTCGCTGATGCGGTCGCATTCCTTGAGGCGCAGCGTCGCCACGTTTTCCCAGGTGGTCGTTCCCCGAGCCGAGGCAGCGGCCGCAGTGAGGGCCTGCACGGCGTCGGTAAAGGCGTCGCCGTCGCGCGTTACCGCGTGCAGGGGCCGTCCCCCCCGCACCGTGACCCGGTCACCCTCGCGCGTGAGATCCGCACCCATCTCCCGCAGCACCTCCAGCGCCGCCCGCTCACCCTGAAGGTCGTCCGGGCGAAGGTTAGAGACGGTCACCTCACCGGGGCGGATGGCGGCGGCGACAAGCAGGGCGGCGCTGCCCGGATAGTCGCCCGGCACCAGGACGCGGCCTGCACGGTACGCCTGCGCTCCGGGGATGGTGACGCGCGTGAGGTCCGGGCTGGCCGCCGCCTGAATGCCAAAGGCCGCGAGCGTCGCCAGCGTCTGCCGCAGCGGCGCGCGGCTCTTGATCTCCCCGGTGAGCCTCAGGTCCAGTCCCTCCGGAAGAAGCGGCGCGAGGAACATCAGCGCGCTCGCGTACTGGCTGGAGTTCTCCGCCGAAACCTCCACCTGCCCGCCCCGCACCGGGCCGCTGATGGTCACGGGGAGGCGGCCGCCCGCACTCCTGACCCGGGCGCCCAGGCGTTCCAGCGCCTCCAGCAGGTCGCCCTGTGGCCGCTTCCCCAGCGAGTCGGCATAGTCGGTGACGAAGGTGGTGTCGGTTGTCAGGGCCGCCACACCCATCAGGAAGCGCGCGACCGCGCCCGCGTTGCCGGGATTCAGGGTCACGCCCGCACGGGGACGCGCCCCAAAGCCGCGCACCACGGCGTCTTCTCCCACGCGCGTCACCTCCGCGCCCCAGTCGCGCAGACAGTCCAGCAGGGCTCTGGCGTCCTCGCTGGTCGCCGCACCCACCACCCGCGTCTCACCCTCCGCCAGAGCCGCCGCGAGAAGGTAGCGGGTCGTGTAGTTCTTGCTGGGCTGCGCGCGTACTTCCCCCCACAGTGCGGAAACGGGGTGGACGATGACGTCAAAACGCTCGGGCAGGCCGTCGGTCATGGAGGGCAGGCTAGCGTGCGCCGGGCCGCCAGCGGGGGCAGGGTCGAGACAAGCCGCCTTTTCGCTAGGGGCCGACGCGAAACGTTCGCCCGCCCTCCAGCGTCACAGTGGCGGCCTTCTGCGTGCCCTCCACCTTGACCACGCAGGCTTCGACCAAGCTGGGCGGCTCACGCTTGAGCAGTTCAGAGCAGGGCGTCTCTGTGCTGGTCAGCCCCGCGCGGGTCGCTGCCTGCACCGCCTCCTGCCCGTAGCCGCGGGCCGCCCGGCCCTGCCAGGCAAAGGCGGCGACCATCATCAGAACGCCCGCCACAAAGGCCAGCAGGATGAGCAGGAAGGTCCTCATACCCCAAAGAGGCTAGCAAACCGGCACGGGCATGACCGGAAGGGCGCAGGAGCGGGTACACTGGCCCGCGATGAGCAAGGTCATGATTATCGGTGCGGGCGGCGTGGGCAACGTCGTCGCAAAGAAGTGCGCGCAAAACGACAGCGTCTTCACCGAGGTGCTGCTTGCCAGCCGTACGGTGAGCAAGTGTGACAAGATCGTGCAGGAAATCCGCGAGCACTTTCCGCAGAGCAAGACGAAGTTCACGACGGCGGCGGTGGACGCCGACAACGTCCCAGAACTCGTCGAGCTGATTCGTTCTTTTGGTCCCGAACTCGTCATCAACGTGGCGCTGCCCTACCAGGACCTCACGATCATGGACGCCTGTCTGGAGACGGGCGTGCACTACCTCGACACCGCGAACTATGAGCCGCGCGACGTGGCGAAGTTCGAGTATTCCTGGCAGTGGGCCTACCGCGAGCGCTTCGAGCAGGCAGGTCTGATGGCTCTGCTGGGCTGCGGCTTTGACCCCGGCGCGACGAACGTCTTTACCGCCTACCACGCCAAGCACTACTTCTCTGAGATCCACTACCTGGACATCGTGGACTGCAACAACGGCAGCCACGGCAAGGCCTTTGCCACCAACTTCAACCCCGAGATCAACATCCGCGAGATCACCGCGAACGGGCGCTACTGGGAAAATGGCCGCTGGGTCGAAACGCAACCCCTTGAAATCAGCCAGGACATCTATTATCCCAATGTCGCCACCCGCAAGAGCTTCGTGCTGTACCACGAAGAACTCGAGTCGCTCGTCAAGAACTTCCCGACGATCAAGCGCGCTCGCTTCTGGATGACCTTTGGCGAGCAGTACATCAAGCATCTTTCCGTGCTGGAGGCCGTCGGCATGACCTCCATCAAGCCGATCAACTTCCGCGGCCAGCAGATTGCACCCATCGAATTCCTCAAGGCCGTGCTGCCCGCACCCGAGTCGCTCGCGGAAGGCTACACCGGGCAAACCTGTATCGGCGTGCAGGCCAAGGGCACCGGCAAGAACGGCGAACCCAACAAGGTGCACTTCATCTACAACGTCAAGGATCACGCCGAGTGCTACCGGGAGGTGCAGGCCCAGGCGATCAGCTACACGACGGGCGTGCCCGCCATGATCGGCGCGATGCTGATGCTGCAAAAGACCTGGTTCCGGCCTGGCGTCTACAACGTCGAGGAGTTCGACCCCGATCCCTTTATCCAAGCGATGAACGAGTGGGGTCTACCGGTGGACGAGCTGAGCGGGATTGAACTCGTGCGGGACTGAGCGGAAGCACAAAGCGGCCCTGGGCTCTCCGGGCCGCTTGTTCTTCTCCACGAAGGCGAACCGCTCAGCGCCCTCACCCGAGGATCAAGCGCTGACCAGCCTCCTTAGGCCGCGCCCTGCCGGTCCACCTTCGCAAAGATCATCCGTCCCACGTTCGTCTGGACGTTGTTCACGACGAGCACGCGCGTCGCCTTGCCGCGGAACTTCAGGCCGTCCTCCACGACGACCATGGTGCCGTCTTCGAGGTAGCCGACGCCCTGGCCCTGCTGCTGGCCGCTCTTGGTGACGGTCACGGTGAGCAGGTCCCCGGCCTGCACCTGGGGCCTGAGGGCGACAGCGGCCGCGTGAATGCTCAGCACCGTCAAGCCGTGCAGCCGGGCGATCCGGGCCAGGTTGCCATCATTCGTAAGAAGCTTGCCTCCCGTTTCCCGAGCGAGGCGGAGCAGCTTGTCGTCCACGGTGGCGACGGCGGGATCGTCCCAGTCCTCAACGCGCAGGGAACACACCTGCCTCAACTCCTCCAGCAGGCTCAGACCACGCTTACCGCGGGTACGTTTCTGCGGGTCCGTATGGTCGGCCAGCACCTGAAGCTCGCGCAGCACGAAGGCGGGCACGACGAGGTCACCCTCCAGAAAGCCACTGCGCGCCAGTTCGAGAATACGTCCGTCAATAATGACGTTGGTGTCAAGAATCTTGCTGCCCGCCTTGTGGCGCACCTGTGGAAAGGCGAGCGGCGCGAAGGCGTCTGCGTGGCGGGTGGCAAAAGGCACGAAAAAGGCCGCCAGGACCAGGGTCACGCCCAGGCTCCACACCCAGGAGGAAAAGGGCAGGGCGCGCAGCACGTTACTCAGCAGCACGCTGAGCAGGAGCGCCACCAGCAGCCCGAAGGTGGCTGCCGCGACTGTCCGCGGGGAGAGCCTCGCATACCAGCGGTTCAGGCGCGTCAGGCCCTGCTGCGCGAGCTTCTCGGCGCGGGGGGCGAGCAGCAGGGCCGCCAGCACCCCCGCCAGCATCAGGCTGAGGGTATTGACCTGCGCCATTTGAATGTCGGCGTTGCTCAGGGCGAGCACGCGACCTGCCGCCCAGCCGACCAGCAGGCCGAGGAGCAGGACCAGCAGCCGGAACACAAGCACGCCTTTCAGTGTACCTGACCCCGCTGCGCTCGCGCGGTAAGTCGCTGCCGGGTGATGACAGGGGCATCACCCCGAACGGAGCGAGAAGGCAAAAAGTCGCTGGTGGTGGAGGTGGAGCGCTTCTCGGTGCCCTTCCTGGGAAGGGCGTAACCGCAGCCGCCAGCGACGTATGAGGAAGCTGACGAAAAGATGTGGCCTTCAAAGTGGACGCTCATGGGAGGCAGGTACCATGCCAGCCATGCTTAACGTTTCCAAGGCCGTTCGCGTTGCGGGTCTGTTGCTGACCGGCACTCTGGGCACGGCGGGCGCGCAGGCCAGCGCCCCCTCCACTCCCCCGGCGCCCGCTCACGCTGTCTCTGCGGCCACCACCCGCACGGTGAGCAGCGTGGCGGTGGAGGTCAGCGGCACCGTAAAGGGCCAGATCGTCAGTTGTCCAAAGAGCCTCAAGGTGAGCCCCGCCGCCGTGTGTCTGTACGTCCAGAACACGCCCGCCAGCCTGCGTCCCCTCATCCGCGGCAAGCTGGGCACGCGCGCGCTGGGGGACTGGAAGACTTCGGGGCAAGCCAGCTCGCTTCTGGTCGCGAGCACGGCAAGCGGCCCGGCGGGTGCAGCGGTGCTGATGGCGCCCCTGAGCGAGCGGGAAACGCTCCTGATCGTGGACGCCGTACAGGCACCTACCGCAGCTCGGCCAGCTCCTCCGGCGGGTGTGGTCAAGGGTCAGCCCTACGTGCTGGGCCGTGACCTGGTCGGTGTGGTGAGCGTCACGTCCCTGGGCGGCGGCAAGTACCGCCTCACCCGCAGCGGCGAGGCACCCCTGACGGTTACCGTGGGGCAGAAAACCGCGCAGCTTGGAAGCGGCAACGTCGAACTTCCGCTGGCTCCTGCCACCGACGGCCAGCAGCTTATTTTTCCGCTGGCAGGCCTGCGCGCCCTAGGGTGCACCCTCACGCCGACGAGCGGCAACATCACCGTGGCTTGCGGAACGGCGAGCGTGGGGCTCAAGCCCATCGTGTTCTAACGCTCGGGCTGAGCGCACTGCTCCTCTCCTGAACGGGTCTGGGCGGGACTTTAGGTTGTCTTCAGGGTCCGGCACGCACAAGCCCGCCGCACGGCAGGTACGGCATCATGGCCCTGAGGAGGAAGATCCATGAGCATTCTTGATCGCCTGTCCCGCCTGATTCGTGCCAACGTCAACGACATGATCAGCCGCGCTGAGGACCCGGCCAAGATTATCGATCAGGCCCTGCGCGACATGCGCGGCGCGTACAGCGAAGCCCGCAGCGAGGTGGCCGACGCCATGAGCCAGATGGCGCGGCTGGAGCGCGAGGCCGACACCAACCGCAAGTTGGCCGGGGAGTACGAGAAGAAGGCCGAAGAAGCCCTGCGCGGCGGCAGCGAGGAGCTCGCCCGCGAAGCGCTGCGCCGCGCGCAAAACCACAAAGACCTCGCCAAGGGCTTTGAGGAGCAGGTCAGTGTGCAGCGCAACACCGTGGATCAGCTCAGGACGCAGCTTCGCGCCCTGGAAGCCAAGATCGACGAGATGGAGTCTAAGCGGACGCTGCTGGCCGCCCGGCAGAAGACGGCGGAGGCTGGAGCGACCCTGGACCGCGTGAGCGGCTTTGCCAAGGCGGGGGGCGCGCTGGACGCTTTTGAGGAGATGGAACGCAAGGTCGCCAGCATGGAAGACCGCAACCGGGCCATGACCGAGCTGCGACAGGAAAATGACCTCGACGCGCAGCTCCGCGACCTGGGCCGCGACCGCGAACTGGACGAGGCGTTCGCGGCCCTCAAGGCGCGGGTGCAGGGCGGGGACAAGCAGGGCTGAACCGGCGGAGATCACGAGAAAGGGGGTCCGAGAGGGCCCTTTCTCTTTTTTCTGTTGATGGCCGCCTGATGGCTGGCTTCAGGCAGGACCAGGAACGACCCACTCAATGCCGTACCTGCGCGCTTCCGTGAGCAACTGCGTAAAGTCTTCGGGGGTCGGGGGTGCCGGGTCGTTGGCCCAGGGCCGCGCCAGGGTCAGGAAGAAGCGTTCGAACCCTCCGGGCGTCAGGAGGACCAGCATGTGCGCCGTGGGGGACCTCAGCTTGAACGCGTGGGGAATGCCGCGCGGCAGGAACACGCAATCACCCCTTGCCATGTCGTAGGTAACGTCGCCCACCTGGAATTCCACTTCGCCTTCGAGCAGGTAGAACGACTCGTCCTCCCGGGTGTGGAGGTGTGCCGGTGGCTCCAGACCGGCCTGAACGAGTTCCTCGATCAGGGCAAAGGCCCCGCCCGTTTCCTCGCTCCGGATGAGGACCGTCTGCTGTTGCGAGAGATAGAGGTGGCTGGTCTCAGGGCCAGCCCGGCGGGTCAGGGGACGAAGCGGAGCTGAGGTCATGACCTTCCTCCTGCTGCCGAATGGGGCGCAGAACTCGGGGGCGGGTTGCCGGAGGCCACCAGAAGAAGTAAGATCGTCTGCCCAAATGGTACGAGAGTCTGACGAAGTAGTCAAGCTATCTGACGAAGCGCCGGCCCCCCTGATGGGTGTCCTGCTTACCACACCGTTCCGCGTTCTGGACGAACACGTGCACCACGCCCTGCAACGTGCCGGTTACACCGACATCCGTCCTGCCCACCACGTCGTCTTCCGCCTGACCGGGGCCGGGGGTGCCCGCCTCGTCGATCTCGCGGAACAGGCGCAGATGACCAAGCAGTCCATGAACTACCTCATCGAACACCTGGAAGCCTGCGGGTATGTCGAGCGCGTTCCCGACCCCAGCGACCGCCGCGCGAAAATCGTCCGACTGACCCCACATGGTCGGGAGGCCGAAGCGACGGCGCGGGCCGCCATCACCGACCTTCAGGAAGAGTGGGCACAGCACCTCGGGCCGCAGGAGTTCAAGCAACTCCTGGCCTTGCTCCGACGCCTCAACGCGCACATCAGGCAAGGAAACCCGTAGTGCCGCCAGGTTCTCTCCCCTGAGTCACCCGTGTTTCTCTTCGAACATCTCGCGGGGACGAGCCGCGTCATATCCAGGGCACTGCTCCGGGGAGCGTTCCACGGCGGCTGGACACAGCACCGAAGCCGCAGCGCCTTTCTCTTCCTTCTGCCTGCCTGGGCGAGCGTGGTCAGCCCAACTTCAGCAATGCTGACAGAATAGAGGTGATGTCGCGCTTTACCCTAAAGCCCATGCGAGGTCGTGCCTCCGCCCTTTGCGCCGTGCCGCTGCTCGCCCTGTTGGGAGCGTGCGCGCCCGCGGCCACGAAAACAGCGGCGCCGGTTCAGGCGAGCACCCCCGTCAGCCGCGTGTCTTTTTATCCTCTGGAGACGGGGCTTGCCTGGACGTACCTCCCAGAAGGCGAGGCCGCGGGCAGCCTGCCGTACACGCTGCGGGCGCTTGGCCCGACCGTCTTCGTGGGGCAACCTGTCTTCGCCTTTGGGCTGACCGGGCGCGGCGCGGAGCAGACGTGGTACCGGCAGGTGGGCGCGGATGGCGTGCGGCTGCTGGGCTTTCGCAAGCCGGGCGTGACGGTGCGCCTGGAACCGGCATGGGTCGAAGCCCCCGCCGAGGGTGCCTGGCGGGTGGGCCTGAGCTGGGAGGGCCAGAGCCGGGTCACGCTGACAAGCGACAACGGACAGGTGCAGGCGCAGGGCACGTTGCGCTACCGCTACGACGTGCAGGACCGCCGCCGGGTCAACACCCCCGCCGGAAGTTTCGATGTCTGGGTCATTACTCGCCAGATCAGTGACGACGTGGGCGGCCTCTTTCCGCAGGTGCAGCAGGTGTGGTTCGCGCCCTTTGTGGGTGATGTCCGCACGCCTGAGGGCCTGCTGCTCACAGCACGCAACTTTGGTGGGAAGTAAGCGTGCGGACCTTCCGCTACCCTGGGGGGATGACCCTCACCGCCCCACCTTCGACCCATCAGGGAGGCCAGCCATGAGCGAGCCGACAGCCCACCTCCAGCCTGCCAGCCGCACCCCGCTGCTGGACCGAGTCAACAGCCCGGACGACCTCAAAAAGCTTGCTCGCGAGCAGCTTCCCCAGCTTGCCGCCGAGCTGCGCGAGGAGATCGTGCGGGTCTGCTCGGTGGGGGGCTTGCACCTCGCGAGTTCCCTGGGCGCGACCGACCTGATCGTGGCCCTGCACTACGTGCTGAATTCGCCGCATGACCGCATTCTGTTCGACGTGGGCCATCAGGCCTACGCGCACAAGATGCTCACCGGGCGTCGCCACCTGATGCACACCGTCAAAAAGGAAGGCGGGCTGTCGGGCTTTACCAAGGTGAGCGAGTCCGAACACGACGCGATCACCGTGGGGCACGCGAGCACCTCCCTCGCCAACGCGCTGGGGATGGCGCTGGCCCGGGACGCGCTGGGGCAGGACTACAAGGTGGCCGCCGTGATTGGGGACGGCTCGTTGACGGGAGGAATGGCCCTCGCCGCGCTGAACACCATCGGGGACCTGCAGCCGCGCCTGCTGATCATTCTGAACGACAACGAGATGAGTATCAGCGAGAACGTGGGGGCGATCAACCGCTTTATGCGCGGCCTTCAGGTGCAAAAGTGGTTCCAGGAGGGTGAGGAGGCCGGGAAAAAGGCCGTGCAGGCGGTGAGCAGGCCGCTGGCGGAGCTGATGAGCCGCGCCAAGAGCTCAACGCGGCACTTCTTTGACCCCGCGAGCGTCAACCCGTTTGCGGCGATGGGCGTGCGGTACGTGGGGCCGGTCGACGGCCACAACGTCCAGGAACTCGTGTGGCTTATCGAACGCCTCTCCGACCTGGATGGGCCGACCATCCTACACGTCGTGACCAAAAAGGGCAAAGGCCTGAGCTACGCGGAAGCCGACCCCATCAAGTGGCACGGTCCGGGCAAGTTCGACCCCGCGACGGGTGAATCCACCTCCAGTTCCGCCTACTCGTGGAGTAGCGCCTTTGGGGACGCGGTCACCGAACTGGCCGCCCAGGATCCGCGCACCTTTGTGATTACCCCTGCGATGCGCGAGGGGAGCGGGCTGGTGCGCTATAGCCAGGTGCATCCCCACCGCTACCTCGATGTGGGGATCGCGGAGGAGGTGGCCGTCACCACGGCGGCGGGGATGGCCCTGCGCGGGCTGCGGCCGGTCGTGGCGATCTACTCGACGTTCTTGCAGCGCGCCTATGACCAGGTGCTGCATGACGTCGCCATCGAGAATCTGAACGTGACCTTTGCCATCGACCGGGGAGGCATTGTGGGGGCGGACGGTGCCACCCACAACGGCGTCTTTGACCTGAGTTACCTGCGCTCGATTCCCAATGTTCGAATCGGGCTGCCCAAAGACGCCGCCGAGCTGCGTGCCATGCTGAAGTATGCCCAGGAGCACCCCGGTCCCTTCGCCATCCGCTACCCGCGCGGCAACACCGAGCGGGTGCCCGAGGGCACCTGGCCCGAGCTGCAGTGGGGCACCTGGGAACGCCTGCAAGACGGTGACGACGTGGTGATCCTCGCGGGAGGCAAGGCGCTGGAGTACGCTCGCCAGGCCGCCGCAGGTCTCCCCGGTGTGGGCGTCGTGAATGCCCGTTTCGTCAAACCGCTCGACGAGACGATGCTGCGCGAGGTGGCGACCCGAGCCCGCGCGCTCATCACAGTAGAGGACAACACCGTGGTGGGCGGCTTCGGCAGCGCGGTGCTGGAAGCCCTCAACCGCATGGAGCTGAGAACACCTGTGCGGGTGCTGGGCATTCCCGACGCCTTTCAGGAACACGCGACGGTCGAGAGCGTCCACGCGCGCGCTGGAATGGACACGGCGGCCATCCGCACGGTGCTTGCCGAACTCGGGGTAGATGTGCCGCTGGAGGTGTAGCGCAGGGAACCTCTAGACCCGTACCTGTCCGTCCCCCACCACCACCCACTTCGTCGTCGTGAGTTCGCGCAGCCCCAGCGGTCCCCGCGCGTGCAGCTTCTGGGTGCTGATGGCGACTTCTGCGCCCAGACCAAGCTGCCCGCCGTCATTGAAGCGGGGGCTCGCGTTCACCATCACGGCGGCGCTGTCCACGTCCTGCACGAAGCGCTCGACCTGAGCAGGATCGCGGGTCAGCAGGACGTCCGTATGGTTGCCGTACTGGGCGATCAAGTCGAGGGCCTCCTCCAAGCCGCGCACGGTGCGAATGCTGGCGGTAAGGGCCAAAAACTCGGTGCCGTAGTCAGCGTCGGTCGCGGGCTGGGCCTCCACTCCGGCGGCCCGAAGCGCGGCGAGAGCGGGCGGATCCGCACGCAACGTGACGCCGTGGGCGCTGAGGTCATGGGCGATGGCGGGCAGGGCGTGAAGGGCCCCCTCATGAATCAGGAGGGTATCCAGCGCGTTGCAGGCACTCGGCTTTTGCACCTTCGCGTTGCGGATCAGCTCCACCGCCCGCGCCACGTCGGCGGGGTCACGGGTAAAGCTCTCGTCGAGGTAGATGTGCACCACACCGATGCCGCCCACAATCACCGGGACGGTGGCGTTTTCGACGCAGTAGCGGTGGAGCCCCGCGCCGCCACGCGGAATGATGGCGTCCACCAGATCGTCGAGGCGCAGCAGTTCACCCATGCGCTCGCGGGCCGGGTCGCGGATCACCTGCACGGCGCCGTCCGGAAGCGCCTGGGACGCGAGGGCAACGCGGATCGCTCTTTCGAGCGCGGCATTGCTGTGTGCCGCCTCCTTGCCGCCGCGTAGGATCACGGCGTTTCCGCTCATCAGGGCGAGGGCCGCCACATCCACGGTCACATTGGGGCGGCTCTCGTAGATCACCCCGAGCACGCCGAGGGGCACCCGCCGTCTTGAGACGCGGATGCCGCTGGGCCGCACCTCCTCCGGCGTGGTCTCCCCCACCGGGTCGGGCAGGGCCGCCACCGCCTCCACGTCGCGGGCGATCGCGGCGAGGGCCGGGCCGTCCAGGTGCAGGCGGGCCACCATGGGCGCAGGCAGGCTTGCCGCTTCCGCCGCCGCCACGTCGCGGGCATTGGCGGCGAGGATGTCCGCCTCCCGCGCCCGCAGCTCACGGGCAATCGCGTGCAGGACCGCCCTCTTGTGTGCGGTCGGGAGCGAGCGCAGCACCCGCGCCGCTGCCCGCGCCCGCAAGCCCATCTCCCGGACCGTCAACGTCTCGGTCGTCATGGAGGCAGGGTAGCAGGCCCCGCAGCCCGCTGCCGCCGGCTTGTCGAGGTGGAGGGCTGGGGGCAAAGCGCCCGCCTGCGCCGCTCTCCACACGCGCTCCCCTAGAGCCTCACCAGGTCGTCCCGGTGCACCACCTCCGGGCCGTAGGTGAAGCCCAGAATGCCCTCGATGTCGCGGGAGTGGTGCCCCTTAATGCGCGTGAGGTCGGCGGCAGGGTAGCGGGTCAGGCCGCGCGCGATCTCGGTGCCGTCCGGAGCGAGGAGGCGCACCGTCTGACCGCGCCGGAAGTCGCCCTCCACGGCGGTGATCCCGGCGGGCAGGAGGCTGCCGCCCCGCTCGCGGATGGCCCGCGCCGCCCCCGCGTCCAGCGTGACGCGACCCGCGGCGATCTCGGCGAGAATCCAGCGTTTGCGGGCCTCCAGCCGGGAGCCGTGTGCGAGAAAACGCGTGCCCAGGTCCTCCCCGTTCAGGAGGCGGGGAAGGGCCTGTTCGGCGTCACCAGGCGCGATCACGACGGGCGTTCCGGCACGGGTGGCGATCTCTGCCGCCTGAATCTTGGTGTGCATGCCGCCCGTCCCGCGGTGGCTGCCCGCCCCGCCCGCCAGCGCCCAAACCTCGGGGGTCACGCGCTCGACGACGGGAATCAGGGACGCGTCGGGGTCGGTGCGCGGGTCGGCGGTGTACAGGCCAGGCGCGTCCGTCAGGATCACCAGCAGGTCGGCCTCGACCAGGTTCGCCACGAAGGCGGAGAGGGTGTCGTTGTCACCCACCTTGAGCTGCGCGGTCGCGACCGCGTCGTTCTCGTTGATGATAGGCAGGACGCCGCGCGTGAGGCAACCGTTCAGCGTGGTGCGGGCATTGAGGTAGCGGGTGCGGTCGCGAAAGTCGCCAGCGGTGAGGAGCACCTGAGCGACCGGCACACCGTACAGCTCCGCGATGCTGGCGTAAAGGTGCATCAGGCGACCCTGTCCAACCGCCGCCAGCAGCTGCTTTTCTGCGAGCGTTCGGTCCCGCGGGGGAAACCCCAGCGCCTCCCACCCGGCCAGCACGGCCCCGCTGGTCACCAGCACGACCTCGTGACCCGCCGTGCGAACCGCCGCGATGTCGCGCAGCAGGTCCACCAGGCGGGGCCGGTGCAGGCGGTCGGTGCCCGCCGTGAGGACGCTGGTACCGAGCTTCAGGACGACGCGCATGGGCTTCAAGATAGGACGGGCAGGACCGGTGAGGACCGGCTCACCTATGCACGGCGGCGCAGCCCCCTTTGGTTCCCCGCAGGCCCCGGAAGGTTTCGCGCAGCAGCCGCGCCGCCTCCCCGGCCCGGACGCCACCCGTCACGGCAGGTCGGTGGCCCCAGTGCGACGCCAGCAGGTCCAGCACTCCCCCCAACGCTCCCGCTTTGGGGTTCGCAGCCCCGTACACCACCCGCCCCACCCGCGCTTCTAAGGCCGCGCCCAGGCACATCGGGCAGGGCTCGAGGGTGACGACCAGGGTGCAGCCCGTCAGGTAGGGGGTGCCGAGCCTCCGGGCGGCCTCCCGTAACGCCCCAAGTTCGGCGTGGCGGGTCATGTCCCCGTGTTCGCGGCTGGTGTTGCGACCCCGCCCGATCACGGCCCCATCCGGGCCCAGCACCACCGCGCCCACCGGAACCTCGCCCACCCGCGCCGCCTCACGGGCTAGGGCCAGCGCCTCACCCATCGCGGTGTAGAGGGGGTCTTCGGGGATGTTCGCCTCCTCCCGTGCCCCGACTGCCCACAGGGGGGGATGCACTCCAACCCAGCGCACATTCGTCCCCACCGCCAGCAGCGGCACGCGGTCCCGCTCCTCACGGGGCACCTTTGCATCGGTGAGGACGTCGCTGAGCCTGCGCGTGCCGCCGGGGAGGCGCAGGCGATCTCCCGGCTGCCGGGTGCGCCGGGTCCAGCCCGCCGGAAGGGGGAAGTCGGGGGCAGGCCAGCGCCGCGGCGTGAGGTGCAGCCGCCCGCCGGTCACCGTCACGTCCCGTGCGCCGGGCAGGGTGACGTGGGCGGTCTCCCCTGCCCCCAGGGCGGCCGCAAGCTGTTCCACATGACCGGCGTGGTACGAGAAGCCCGCGTCCGCCAGAGCCTGCGCGACGTACCGGCGCAGAACCGCGGGCGGCTGAGCGGCCAGCGGGGCATGTGCGGTGAGGCGGGCGGCAAGGGCACGCAGGGCCGCGTCATCCTCGCGCGACAGGCGGGCAAGACGGGCCAGGGCGGCCTCCACGTCCGGAAAACGGGTGGCCAGAAGAGGCAGCACCTCCAGACGGAGCCAGGCGCGGGTCTGGGTGGGGTCCCCGTTGCTGGGATCCTCGCGCCAGTCCTGGCCCAGCGACTGCAGGAAAGCTTCTACCTCGGCCCGTGAAACGTCCAGCCAGGGGCGACGGACGCGGCCCCAGACCGGCGCAATCCCCTTCAGGACCGCCTCGCCGCGGACAAGCTGCATCAGGACCGTCTCGGCCTGATCGCGGCGGGTGTGGGCGGTCAGAATCGCCTCGGCCCGGTGCGTCCGCGCAGTGCGGGAGAGAAACTCATACCGGACCCGGCGACCGGCGTCCTCCAGATTCCAGCCGCGCCGCGCCGCGACCAGGCCCACCTCGACCCGTGTGGCCTCGACAGGCACGGCCAGCCCTTGCGCCAGGGCACGCACCCACGCCGCATCCTGCGCGGAATCCGGGCGCAGGGCATGGTCGAGGTGGGCTGCGACGGGCCGCGCCCCGGCGAGCAGCAGGGCTCGCAAAAGGGCCACGCTGTCCGCTCCGCCCGAGACGCCCACAACCACGACCCGGCCCGCATAGGCTTCGAGGGGACGCCGCAGGGCCGCGGCAAGCTCAGACACAGGCGCCTTAGCCACAGGGGGCATTGTAGGGCGGCTCCGTACAATAGGAGTATGTCTGCGCACGTCGGTCAGCCCGCCCCCAGCTTTACGGCCCGCAGCGACGATGGCCGCCTCATTCGCCTCGCCGACCTGCGGGGCCGCTGGGTGGTGCTGTACTTCTATCCGCGCGCGGGAACGCCCGGCTGCTCCCTCGAGGCGCGGCGCTTCGAAGAAGCCCTGCCCGAATTCGAGCGCCTCCATGCCGCCGTGATCGGTGTCAGCACCGATACAGAAGCCCGCCAGGCCAACTTTCGCGACCGCTGTGGCCTCTCCTTTCCCCTGATTCCTGATGGGGACCGCACGCTCTGCCGCGCCTACGGGGTCACAGGCGGCCTGGGCGGCCTGCTGGGTCTGGCGGCCCGGCAGACCTTTCTCATCGATCCAGCGGGCCTGGTCGCTCGGCATTGGCGGCTGGTCAACCCGGCCACCCATGCGGCAGACGTGCTGCGTGAGCTGCGCGAGCGGTCTAGCGCAGGCTCGAAAGCGCCTCCCGCATGATCATGAGCCCTGTCTGCGCCTCCTCGCGGGTCAGGATCAGGGGCGGGCTGATCCGGATGACGGCCTCGCCGCAGTCGAGGTTCAGCAGGCCGCGCTCAAACATCGCCAGGCTGGCGCGGTCGCGCAGCTTGCCGTCGGGGCGGCCGTCCGGCTCCACGAACTCCAGACCGATAAAGAGGCCCCGACCGCGCACATCCCCCAAGAACGGGAACTCGGCCTGCATCTTCCGCAGCTCGGTCATGATGAACTCACCCACGCTGGCGGCATTGTCTATCAGGTTCTCGCCGCAGCCGGGGTGCCGCACCACCCCTTCGAGCAGGTCGAGCGTGGCATGCGCCGCCGCCGCCGCGACCGGGTTGCCGCCGAACGTGCTGCCGTGCGAACCCACGGGCCAGGTCATCACGCTTTCTTTGGCCAGCAGCGCGCTGATGGGCAGGCCCGAAGCGATGCCCTTCGCGAGCGTGATGAGGTCGGGCTGCACGCCGAAGTGCTGAAAGGAGAACATCTTCCCGCTGCGGCCCATCCCGGCCTGCACCTCGTCGAAAATCAGCAGGATGCCGTAGCGGTCGCACAGCGCGCGCAGCCCCGGCAGGAAATCGGCGGGCGGCACGATGTAGCCACCCTCGCCCTGCATGGGCTCGATGATGATCGCGGCGACCTCGTCGGCGGGAAGAACCGTTTGGAAGAGGGACTCGATGTGGTCTATCACCGCCTGCCCGCAGGTTTCCGGGGTGCTGCCCAGCGGCGGGCGGAAGGGGTTGGGGTAGGGCACGTGGGTCACATTGGGGAGCAGGGGCCCGAAACCGCGCTTGTACTTCGTCTTGGAGCCCGTCAGCGTGATCGCGCCGTAGGTCCGCCCGTGGAAGCTGCCCAAGGTGGAGATGACGTGGCTGCGCCCGGTGTGGTTGCGGGCCAGCTTGACGGCCGCTTCGACCGCCTCCGCGCCGCTGTTGCCGAAGAAGACGCGCCACTTCTCGCCGGGCTTCTCGACGTGCCTGACCAGCCGCTCGGCCAGGCTGGTGGTGATCTCCTGCGGGTAGTCGGTCAGGCAGACGTGGCTGAACTTCGTCACCTGCTCCTGCACGGCCTTGACCACATGCGGGTGCGCGTGACCCGTCGTGCTGACCGCGATGCCCGCAAAGAAATCGAGCATTGTATTCCCGTCCACGTCGGTGAGCCACACGCCCTCGCCGTGGTCGGGCACGAAGGGGTAGGGCCGCATGTACGAGGTCGAGAGGTGCTGCGCGTCGCGTTCCATGATGGCCCTGGTCTTGGGACCGGGGAGGGCGGTCTTGAGGAGGGGCTGGCGGGTCTGGGTGGCGGTGGTCATCGGTTCTCCTTGCACGGGCGATCAGCGGTGAGTGATGAAAAAGACAAAGGAGGCGGGACAGCCTGGGCGGGAGTTTCTTGCTCAGCGCCCAGGGCTTCAACGCTGGGTCAGTCCCCACCCACCGGCTGCGGTGCGTTCACCTGGCCGTCCGGCGCAGTGTCCGTCACCAGCGTGCTGTGGGTGA
Organism: Deinococcus sp. YIM 77859; assembly: GCF_000745175.1. Taxonomy (NCBI): domain Bacteria; kingdom Thermotogati; phylum Deinococcota; class Deinococci; order Deinococcales; family Deinococcaceae; genus Deinococcus; species Deinococcus sp. YIM 77859. Next base: position 347,348 of record NZ_JQNI01000002.1, on the reverse strand, counting down.
GGGGGCCGCTGTGTTCGCCCACCCCGTACGCCGCCCATTTGTCCTCGCGGCTATTGAGGCGGTGCTGGATCGCGCCGGGCCGCGCGCGGCTCTCGCTGAATTCCTTGGGCTCGATGGAGATGCGCTCGCCCTCCATCAGGCCGTAGATGCCGGTCTGACCGGGTTCCTTGCGGTACCACTCCTCGGGAACGGCCATATCGGGCCCCGTGTAGTCGGTCGGCTCGGAGTAGGCGGCGATGTAACCCTCGAAGTTGCGAAGAATGAGCTTTTCCGGGCTGTGCGAGAGGACGTAGTTGGGCGCGACGGGAATCTTGCCGCCGCCGCCGGGCGCGTCCACGACGTAGGTCGGAACGGAGTAGCCGGAGGTGTGGCCGCGCAGGCTCTCCATGATCTCGAGGCCCTTGGCAACGGTGGTGCGTAGGTGTCCGGCGCCGTGCACGAGGTCACACTGGTAGATGTAGTAGGGACGCACGCGAATCTTGACAAGCTCGCGTACCAGCTTCTGCATGATGACCGGGTGGTCATTCACGCCGCGCAGCAGCACGCTCTGGTTGCCCAAAGGAATGCCCGCGCGGGTGAGGCGGTCGCAGGCTTCGGCGACCTCCGGCGTGATCTCCTTGGGATGATTCACGTGGATATTCATCCAGAGGGGATGGTGCTCGGCCAGCACGTCGCAGAGTTCCTGCGTGACACGCATGGGCAAAAAGACCGGCACGCGCGTACCGATGCGGATGATCTCGATGTGCTCAATCTTGCGCAGCTCTGCGAGCAGGCCCGCGAGGACTTTCGGCGCGAGGGTGAGGGGGTCGCCGCCGGAGAGCAGCACGTCCCGCACCTGCGGCGTGTTGCGCAGGTACTCGAGTTGCAGCCGGTACTCGTCGGGTTTAAAGGTCTCGCTGGGATCACCCACGATGCGCGAGCGAGTGCAGTAGCGGCAGTAGCTCGCACACTGGGTCGTGACCAGCATCAGCACTCGGTCGGGGTAACGGTGAACCAGGCCAGGCACCGGGCTGTGCTTGTCCTCCGCGAGGGAATCCTCCATCATCGAGGTGAAGGGTTCGAGCTCGTGGTGGGTAGGAATCACCTGACGCCGCACCGGGCAGGTGGGGTCTTCGGGGTCCATCAGGGAAGCGAAGTAGGGCGTGATGTCCAGGCGAAAGATGCCCTCGGCGCTTGCCCCGGCCCGCTCGGAAGGCGTCAGGCGAATGACCTCCTCGAGTTCCTCCACCGAATTGATGCGGTTCTTGAGCTGCCACTTCCAGTCGTACCACAGTTCATCCGGCACGTCCGCCCACCTGGGAGCGCGGTGGCCACGGGGCAGCATCTGTTGCGACCGCACGGTCGCCTGTGGGTGCAGTTTGCTGGAACTCGGCATAAAGAGCCCTCCTCAAGAGAAAACGTGAGTTGCGTTTCTCTATTCTGAGCGCCCCAAAACCCCTTTGGAAGACGCGCAGCACGGCTCCAACACGCCTCTCTCCCCACACGAAGCTGGCAAACGCCACCCCTTACCTTGCAAACGTTAAGATGGGGAGCATGAAGCAGTACGGCGGCTCTCTCGATCCCCTCGATCACCGCATTTTGGAAGAATTACAGACCGACTCCCGCCTGAGCATGCGCGAGCTCGGCCGCCGTGTCGGCCTTTCCGCCCCCGCCGTCACCGAGCGAGTCCGGCGCCTGGAGGACGCGGGCGTGATTCTCGGCTACGGGGTGCGCGTCGCGTCCAAGCCCCTTGGCCGGGCCATCACCGCCTTTATCGGCGTGCAAGACAGCGGACGCAACGATCCCACACTGGTGCGGTGGGCCAAGAAGCATGACAGCGTGCTTGAATGTCACAGCGTCACCGGTGACAACTCCTGTATCCTCAAAGTCGCCGTGCCCGATGTGGGCGCGCTTGAGGCCCTGCTCTCCGAACTGATCGCGATGGGCTTTACCTGTGACACCAGCATCGTGCTGAGTACGCCCCTAGAGGGCAAAGTGCTGCTGCCACCCAAGTAAGGGGCGCTCAGGACTCCGCTTGACGGGTGTGCGCGGCGTACCGCTGCAACAGCTCCCATGCCGCGCCGCTCGCCATGACCTCGCGAGCCTGCGCTACGCCCTCGCGGATGCTGCCCACACGCTCTGCCGTGCGGAGGGCCGCTCCCGCGTTTAGGGCCACGATATCGCGCTGTGCGGGCGTCCCGCCACCGGTGAGAAGGGCGCGGGTGATCTCCGCATTCTCGGCGGGTGTGCCGCCTACGATCGCCTCCTTGGGGTGTAGGCTCACGCCGAACTCTTCGGGGTGCATCGTGCGGTCGATCACCTCGCCTTCGCGCAGGCCAGTCACGGTGTTCAGGCCGCACACCGTGAATTCATCCAGGCCGCTGCCGTGCACGACGGTCGCTCCCCGCGTTCCCAAGCGCCGCAGCACCTCGGCGAGCATGGGCGTCAGCTCAGGTTTAAAGACACCCACGACCAGGTGGGTCGCCCCCGCAGGATTGGCGAGCGGTCCCAGGATGTTAAACACCGTGCGGGCGGCGAGGTCGGCGCGAACAGGCGCGGCGTGGCGCAGGGCCGGATGGTAGTTGCGCGCGAACATAAAGCCAATGCCGAGCTCATTGACCCCGTCCGCCACGACCTGCGGCGAAGCGTCGAGATTGACACCCAAGGCTTCGAGGACATCGGCACTTCCGGCACGGCTGCTCGCGGCGCGGTTGCCGTGCTTGGCGACCGGAACCCCCGCCGCCGCCACCACCAAGGCCGCGGTGGTGCTGATGTTGAAGGTGTGGGCGCCGTCGCCTCCCGTGCCCACCACGTCGAGCAGCACGTCACGCGGTTCCACGTGGACCTGCACGGCGTTCTCCCGCATGGCTTGGGCAAATCCCGCGATCTCCTCTGCGGTCTCGCCCCGCACCCGCAGCGCGGCGAGCGCCGCCGCCAGCCGCACACCGCTGACATTCCCGTCCATCACCTCGCGCATAAAGGCCGCTGCCTCCGCCTGCGTCAGCCGCTCGCCGTTCATCAGGCGGATGTGCGTCGCCCGCGCGTCCAGTGCTGCCGTCCCCGAGGTCATGCCCGCGCCTCCCGCTCTGCCCGGTAGACCCGAACGAGCTTCAGAAAGTTGTGGAGCATCGCCATCCCGTCTGCGGTGGCGACGCTCTCCGGGTGAAACTGCACGCCGTACACGGGATACTCGCGGTGGCGCAGCGCCATCAACACCTCCTCCTGCGGATCGCTTGTCCAGGCGACGGGCAGAAGTTCGGGCGGCAGGTCGCGGACGAGCAGCGAGTGGTAGCGTGTGACCCGCACCTCTTTCCCCAACCCGGCAAAGAGGCCTGTGCCGTCATGCCGCAGCACGCTCGTCTTGCCGTGCACGGGGTGCCGCGCCCGCTCGACCCGGGCCCCGAACGCCTCTCCGATGCTCTGGTGACCCAGACACACCCCCAAGGTCGGGTAGGTTGGCCCCAGCTCGCGGATCACCTCCACGCTGCGGCCCGCCTCACGCGGCGTACAGGGACCGGGCGAGACGACGATGGCGTCGGGGTCGAGGGCACGAACGTCGTCCAGGGTAAAGCGGTCGTTGCGCCACACCGTCAGCTCGCAGCCGAGTTCACCGAAAGACTGAACGAGGTTGTAGGTAAAGGAGTCGTAATTATCGATCAGGAGGATACGCAGGGGCATGCTCACGCCGTCACCGTCACTTTCTCTGTTCGCAGGAAGACCGGGGCCAAGGCGCTCGGTCTGACCTCCTCCGGCGCTGCCCACAACCTTGCGCACCGAACCGGTGACCCGCCCGTCCAGCACACCTTTCAGGATGGTCTGCGCCGTGGCCGGGAGGTCCTGCGGGGCAGCGCGTTCAATCATCATGACAATCCCCCCGCGGCCATCTCCGCCGCCCGCATCAGCGCCGCCGCCTTGCCCCGCGTCTCCTGTTCCTCTGCGGCCGGATCACTGTCGGCCACGATGCCCGCCCCAGCCTGAATGTGGAGGCGGCCACCCGCGATCACCATCGTACGCAGGGTCAGGGCCATATCCAGGCTGCCGTCGAGGGCGATGTAGCCAAAGGCGCCGCCGTAGGGACCGCGGCGAACAGGTTCGAGCTCGTCGATGATCTCCATCGCGCGAATCTTGGGAGCGCCGCTCACCGTTCCCATCGGGAGGACGCTGGCAAGCGCGTGCAGGGGTGTCTGACCTTCCCGCAGCTCGCCCCTGACCGTGGAGACGATGTGCATGACGTGGCTGTAGCGCTCTACGGCAAAAGCGTCCTGCACCTGCACGCTGCCGTAGCGGCTCACCCGCCCGAGGTCGTTGCGGCCCAGATCCACCAGCATCAGGTGTTCGGCCCGCTCCTTTTCGTCGGCGAGGAGTTCAGCGGCCAGCTGCTCGTCCTCCTCCGGCGTCGCGCCACGCCGCCTTGTGCCCGCGATGGGGCGCGTGACCACCAGCCGCCCGTCACTCCGCAGCAGGCTTTCCGGGCTGGAAGCGACCAGGGTCACGTCCCCCAGCGCGAGGTAACCGAGGTAGGGACTGGGATTGACCCGCCGCAGCGCGCGGTACAGGGCGAATGGATGCACCGTGAGGTCGGCGCTGAAGCGCTGGCTGGGGACCACCTGAAAGACGTCTCCGGCGCGGATGTACGCCAAGCACCGCTCCACCACCCCCATGAAGCCCTGCGGCGTAAAGTTGCTATGAAAGGTGGGGGCGGGCGCAGGGTCGCGGCCAGGGAGATCGTCGGGAAGGGGACCACGCAGGCGCGCAGCGAGGGTCGCCACCACCGCTTCCGCCTGTTCCTGTGTCTCGGCAGTGGCGACCGCAATCAGCCGGTGCTTGAGGTGATCGTAGACCACCATGCCTTCCGGCGCGATAAAGAGG
>NZ_JQNI01000002.1:277500-337500 GCF_000745175.1 Deinococcus sp. YIM 77859 | reverse complement strand
GGCGGTGTGGGGCACCAACACCACCGGAGACGGCAACAACAGTGACTGCCAGGGACACGGCACCCACGTGGCGGGCACGGTGGGCAGCAGCACCTGGGGGGTCGCCAAGGGCGTGAAGCTCGTCGCGGTGAAGGTGCTGGGCTGTGACGGCAGCGGCACCAACTCCGGTGTGATCGCGGGCATCAACTGGGCCCTGAGCAACAAGACCGGCCCGGCGGTGGCGAACATGAGTCTGGGCGGTGGGGCCAGCCAGGCGGTGGACGACGCGGTGAACAATGCGGCCAGCAAGAACCTCGTGATGGCCGTCGCCGCCGGGAATGAAAACCAAAACGCCTGTAACGTCTCTCCCGCTCGCGCCGCCAACGCCATTACCGTGGGCTCGACCACCAACACCGACGCCCGCTCCAGCTTCAGCAACTACGGCTCGTGCGTCGACCTCTTCGCGCCGGGCAGCAACATCACCAGCACCTGGATCGGCAGCACCACCGCCACCAACACCATCAGCGGCACCAGCATGGCCACGCCCCACGTGGCGGGCGCCGTCGCCCTGATCCTGGCGAATAACCCCTCCTACACGACGTCACAGGTCACAAGCGCCCTGCTCAATAGCGCCACGACCGGCAAAGTCACCTCGGCGGGCAGCGGCAGCCCCAACCGCCTGCTGTACACCGGCAGCGGCAGCACGAGCACCACGCCCGCTCCCGGCACCTCCACCACCTACACCGGCTCCGTGAGCCAGGGCAGCAGCTCCTGGAAACCCAGCACAAGCGGCTTTTCCTACGGCGGCGGGACCCTTCAGGGTACGCTGAGCGGCCCAAGCGGCACGGATTTTGACCTCTACCTCCAGAAGTGGAACGGCAGCAGCTGGGTGGACGTGGCTGCCAGCGAGGGCAGCAGCAGCAGCGAGAGCATCAACTACGCGGCGGGCAGCGGCACCTACCGCTGGGAGGTCTACGCCTACAGCGGCAGCGGCAGCTACACCCTGGTCGAGACGAAGTAACCGAGCACGGGCGGCGAGGGGCATCCGGTGACGGGTGCCTCTTTGCTTTGGCCTCTGAGTCGGGGCCCGCCTCGTGACCACCCTCCTCCTTCTCATTCTGTCTTGACCGTAACTGTGTTCTGTTATAGACTAAATCCATGCAGTTGAGCGATGTTCAGAAACGACTCCAAGCCCCGTTTCCCGCTCACCTCGTGGGCTGGAAAGCCCAAGCCTTTAACAAGGAGCGTACCCGCGCGCTGCTGCTGGCCTACGTTGATGCCCGCGCAGTGCAGGACCGCCTGGACGCCATCTGCCCCGACAGCTGGAGCTTCGAGCTGGAAGTGATTCCCGGCACCGCCACGCCGACCGTCAAGGGGCGCCTGACTGTGTTGGGCGTGACCCGTGAGGATATCGGCGAGGCCGCCGAAGGCGAGTACGGCACGCTGAAAGCCGCGGCCTCCGATGCCCTGAAGCGCTGCGCGGTGCAGTTCGGCATTGGCCGCTACCTGTACGACCTGCCCAAGCAGTGGGTGGACTGGAACGACGCCAAGCGCGAGCCCGTCACCACACCCGAACTGCCCGAGTGGGCCCGGCCTGACCACGAGCGCAGCCCCGGCGGCGCCCACCTCGTGCAGGCGATGGAGCAGCTCAAGTACGAACTGCCCGAGGACCTCGAGCTGCAACGCGAGGTGTACAAGCACCTCAAGGCCGCGCTGGGCAGCCTGCAAGGTGGAGGGCACAGCCGTCACGGACGGGCCGCATGAACCCGGTGACGCCGCGGCAACTCGCCGCCGTGATCCTCGGCGTGCTGATGCTCACGCTGATCGGCGGGGCGCTGGCGAACCTGCTGTAGGGGTGGGGGGTCTCCCACCTGATTCTTTGCCTCTCAAGCTATACGCCTCGTTTCTTCGTCTGCCGCGTCGGCACGTGACTCCAGGGATCGTCCGGCCAGGGGTGCTTGGGATAGCGCCCCCGCAGATCCTTGCGAACCTCAAAGTAGCTGCTGTTCCAAAAGGACCGCAGATCCTGGGTGACCTGCACGGGGCGCCCGGCGGGCGAGAGCAGGTGCAGCCGCACGGGGGTGCGGCCCGCATTCACGGTGGGCGTCTCTGCCAGACCAAACAGCTCCTGCAGCTTCACGGCCAAGACGGGCGGGGAGCCATCCGGCTGGTACTGAAGGCGAATCCTCGACCCACTGGGCACGGTGAGGAACGTGGGCGCAAGGTCGTCGAGGCGCCCCAGCAGCGGCCAGGGAAGCAGGGCTTGCAGGGCGGGGAGGAGGTTCAGGCGCTTGAAGTCGTCGCGGGTGCGGACACCTTCCAGAAAAGGGCCGAGCCAGTCCTGCAACGTGGCGAGCAGGGCCGCGTCGGAGAGGTCGGGCCAGCCCGTCTCCTCGGGGCGCCAGCGGCGGATGGACTCGACACGGGCGCGCAGATTCTCTGCCTCTGGGCTGAAGGTGAGGAGGTGGAGGCCCTCCGAGCGGACGGCCCCCGCGAGGGCCTCCACACGAGCGGCGTGGGGCAGGTCGGGCAGGGGGCGAGTCTCCAGCACGAGTGCCCCCACGCGCCGTTCTCGCTGGGCGACGAGGGTCCCGGTGCGAGTGTCCCAGCGCGCCGCGTCGTGCCATACCGCCCGAGCAGCAAGCGCCCTGGGGTCCAGCGGCGCAGCGAGGTGAATGCGCCCCTCCCCCGTCCCCGCATCCAGATGGGCGACGGCCAGCGCGGGGCTCGCAGCGAGCGCGTCCCCTTCCGGCAGCCGGGCGCCCTGCCCGCCCGCGAGCAGAAAGCGGCCTCCTCCCCCCTCCCGCGCGAGGGCCACGCGCTCGGGGTAGGCCAGGGCCACGAGGTGCCCCACTGCAAAGGGATCGGGCGGCAGGTCCTCGGGGCAGAGGTCCAGGAGCCTGCGCCACTGTGCGCAGAGGCGTTCCACCCGCTGTAGCACGCCGGCTTCCCCCCTCCCCCGCTCGCCCCGGCGCCAGGCACGCAGGGCCGCGACCCGGCTCGTCAGGTCGGTCCCGGCCCCGCCTCCCAGTGGGTCACGTTCTTCAAGCAGGGCAGCCACATCGGCAGCAAGCGGCCCCAGGCCGAGGGCTACGCCGCCTTGGAGGAGGTGCGCGAGACGGGGATGGGTGGGCAACTCGAGGAGGGCTCCCCCCCGCTGCGTGATCCGGCCCTCCTCGTCCAGGGCGTCCAGGTCACGCAGCAGGGCACGGGCCGCCTCGACACGCGGCGCGGGCGGCTTGTCCAGCCAGGCGAGCGCGGCGGGATCGGGCACCCCCCACCCCGCCAGTTCGAGCGTGAGGGGCGTGAGGTCCGCGTCCAGAATCTCGGGAGGGCGGGCTGCCGGCAGGGCGGCATGGGTGCGCTCGCTCCAGAGGCGGTAGGCGGTGCCGGGGGAGGTGCGTCCGGCGCGGCCCGCTCGCTGCTCGGCGGCGTCGCGCGTAACCCGGGTGGTCACCATGCGGGTGAGGCCGGTGCCGGGGTCAAAGCGCTGCGTGCGGCTCAGCCCGCCGTCCACCACCACCCGTACGCCCGGCAGGGTCAGCGACGTTTCCGCGATGGAAGTCGCCAGCACGACCTTGCGCCGCCCCTGGGGATCCGGCAACAGGGCGCGCCGCTGCTCGGCCAGGGGCAGGTCACCGTAGAGGGGGAGCACCACGGCGTTCACGTCGCTCAGGGCTGCTCGCGCCCCATGAATCTCCCGCGCGCCGGGCAGGAAGGCGAGGACGTCTCCTTCCACGTGCGCGGCGAGGGCCTCACGGACGGCGCGGACCACCACGTCCTCCACGCGCCCCACCGGGTCGGCGGGCAGGTAGCGCACGTCCACCGGGTACATGCGGCCCTTGCTCTGCACAAGCGGTGCCCCCAGACGTTCAGGCAGGGCCGGGTCCAGGGTGGCACTCATGACCAGCACGCGCAGGTCGTCTCGCAGCGCTCCCTGCACCTCGCGCAGCAGGGCCAGGGCGAGGTCAGCGTTAAGAGAGCGCTCGTGAAACTCGTCGAGGATAACCAGGCCCACGCCGCTGAGCTCCGGGTCCCGTTGCAGGCGGCGGGTGAGGATGCCCTCGGTGACCACCTCAAGGCGCGTGCGGGAAGATACCCGCGACTCAAAGCGGACGCGGAAACCGACCGTACGGCCCACCTCCTCCCCCAGGCCCTCCGCGAGCCGCGCGGCGACTGCTCGGGCCGCCACCCGCCGCGGTTGCAGCATCACGACGCCTTGCCCGGCCAAGGAGGGTTCGTTCAGCAGCGCCAGGGGCAGCGCGGTGCTCTTGCCTGCTCCCGGCGGGGCCTGAAGCACCACCAACGGGCTCCGCTCAAGCGCGGCGCGCAGCTCGGGCAGCACCTCAAAGACGGGAAGATCGGGGTAGGCCACGGGGGGCATGGTAGCAGGGTCAGGACGCTTCTCCCCCGCTGGGCGGCTCGCCCGTCTCCTCACCCGGCGACTTGTGAAAGGCTGCGCCGAACTTCCGCACGTCTTCGTGAATCAGGGTGGTGTTCAGGGAGACAGCGGCGATCATGCCGGTTGCTGCGGCGCTCATGACGTACTGGGGCGCGCCGGTCATGTCGCCCGCCGCCCATACGCCGCGCACGCTGGTCATCCCGTTCTCGTTGACCACCACGCGGCTTTTCTCGTTGAGCTCGCAGCCGAGCGACGCGGGCAAGGTGCTGTTCTGCTGCTGGGTCGGATTCAGGAAAACGGCATCCAGCGTAAGCCGCCCGCCCCGGCGAAACCGCACGTCCACTCGGTCCACGCCACCGAAGCGCAGGATGGGGCCCGTGAAGATGGGAACACCGACCCGGGCCAGGTCCTCGCGCTGCTCTTCCGTCAGCTCATCGGGGCCGTCCGTCAGCAGGGTCACGCGCTTGGACCAGGCCCGCACGCTGAGGGCGAGATGGTGACCCTCCTGACCGGAGCCCAGCACCCCCAGGGCCGCCTCACGGTTGGGCCAGCCGTCACAGTAGGGGCAGTGGTGAACGGTGCGGCCCCAGCGTTCGCGCAGGCCGGGGACATTGGGCAGGATGTCGCGGACCCCAGTGGCAAAAAGCAGACGCCGGGCCTGGACCCAGCCGCCATCATGCCGCACCGCAAACCCCTGCGGCAGAGCGCGGGCCTCGCGCGCCACCCCGGGCAGCACGCTCACCGGGTACGGGGCAAGGTCCTCCAGCCCGATCGTCTTCAGGCAGACTGGGGGCGCGCCGTCACGTGTGAAGACCCCGTGGGCCGCGGTGGCCTTGGCGTTGCGTGGGGGCCCGCCGTCCAGCAGCAGCACCCGGCGCCGTGCGCCTCCCAGCACCAAGGCGGCATTCAGGCCTGCCGGGCCTGCCCCGATCACCACGGCATCAAACGCCTGCACCTTCACCTCGGCGGGGACCGGGACGTACGCTCACGTCGGTGAGGACCGCGTCACGGGGGGCGTCAAGCACGAAGCGCACGGTCGCGGCCACGGTTTCGGGAGACACATAGGCGCGGGGATCGTACGCCGCGTTCTCCTGCGCCCGGACCTTCTGCTGCATGGGTGTGGCGGTGCGGCCCGGATAGACGCTGGTCACACGAACCCCGTGCGGCGCCTCCTCCTCACGCAGCGCGTCCGCCAGTGCCCTGAGGGCGAATTTGCTGGCCGCGTAGCTCGCCCAGCCCGGGTTGGCACGCAGACCCGCGCCGCTGTTGATGAAGACGACCGTGCCGCGCTCGGCCCGTACACCAGGAAGTAGGGCGCGCGTCAGGGCGGCAGGGGCCACCACGTTCACCGCAAGGGTACGCGTCCACACCTCGTCCTCCTGCTCGGCCACCGCGCCCAATTCCACGACTCCCGCACTATGAACCAGGTTCGTGATGCGGCCCAACCCGGCGACCGCTGCCCCAAAGGTCTCGGGCCGGGCGAGGTCCAGCGGCAGCGGCGTTCCGCCCACCTCCGCGACGAGCGCCCTAAGCCGCCCTGCGTCCCGTCCCTGCAAGATCAGGCTATGCTGGCCCGCCAGCGCCCGCGCGAGCGCCGTGCCGATCCCGCCCGTCGCCCCGGTGATCAGCGTCACGGGTCTGTGTGCATTCGTCATGGCCAAAACGCTAGCGCAGCAGCCGCACGTCAAAATACTGCTCCTGAAACGAGACAGCCTTTAGGATCTCCTCGTCACGCCACACCCAACCGGGCCGCACCACAACCAGCTTGTCCTCCACGTCATCCTGACGGACAAGCACCGCCGTCACCACGCCTTCTGCCTCCCGTACCGGCACGTCCCAGCCCAACAGATAGGCGTCCAGCGGCTGGCCATCACCGCCCCGTGTGCCGGGCAGTTCGCCGTAGTTGACCGGGTACACGAGGTCCGGCCAGCGCGGGTGGCGGGAGCCAAGCGGGCGATCCACCATCACACGTACCGTTCTGCCCAGAAAGGGGATGAGGTCTGGTTTCATGGTCGCAGCATAGAAAACCGCCCCACCGAACAGGGCAGGGCGGCCGGAGAAGGAAAAGGGGCGAACGGAGGAGCCGGAATTTGGATCAGCGGGTGCCCAGACCGTCAAAGGTGTCGGTAGGAAACACGTCCCACTGGGCGGCGGGGTCGAAGGGGTCACTGGGATTGGGGTCGCCGGTGGTCACGCTGGTCTTGCGGCGCAGGGTGCGGTCAAGCGTGGTGACGTCGCCGGAAATCCAAGCGCTGCCGGGGTCAAAGCCGACCTGCCCGAAGGTGTCGATCACCACGCCATTCTTCTTCAGAACGAGGGCGTCATCCCCATTGAAAGAGGTCACCGAGCTCTGAAGAAGCTGCCCCTTGTCCTTGAGGGCCTGAACCGCCGAAGCATTCACGATCACAAAGGTGCTGCCCGCCGCCAGTGTGCCACTCAAGGTGACGGTGTTGGTCGGCGCAGCAGCGCCGTTGGTGTAGAGCTCGACCGTGTAGTCGCCCAGGTTCACGGCCTGCCCGGTCGGGTTGTAGAGCTCGATCGCCTTGTTGCTGCCGCTCCCTTCCACGTACTCGCTGAAGTACAGGTCGGCGGTGTTCGTTGCGGGCGGGGCCTGCACGGTCACCGTCAGCGTCGCCTTGCCGCTCACGTCGCCGCCGGCTGCCTTCAGCTCGTAGCTGTAGGTACCGGCCGTGGTGCCCTCCGGTGCCGTGACGGTCACGTCAAAGGGCTGACCGCTGGTCACTGTGGCAGGCGCGGTGACCAGGGGGGGCGCGCCGTTCTGGGGCGTGACGGTGACGGTCAGGGCACCGGTCACGTTCTGTGCGGTGGCCGTAAAGGTGCGGGTCACGGCGGGAGCGCCGGCGACAGCGGTGACCGTGGCCGTCCCGGGCGTGAGGGCAACACTGGGGACCGGGCTGGTCGTGCCGCCTCCCTTGAGGTCCAAGCCGACCAGAACCGGATCGTGGTCGCTCGAGCGAAAGGCGTCGGGCTGGTACAGATCAGGGGTGGTGCAGGTGCTCGTCTTGCAGTTGGGGTTGTTCTTGTATTCGACGTTGTAGTCGAGGAAGGTGGGTTCGTCGCTGTTGACGTGCCACTCGGTGATGCCGGTGACCTGGCCGCTCAGGGAGGCACTGGCCAGGGCGTGATCCAGATACCCGAACTGGCCGCCGAACTGGTAGGAGTAGCGGTCCTCGGCGGGAATACGTCTGTTCAGGCTCTCAAAGCCACCTGAGATCAGGGTCTTGATGGGATCCTCGTCGCCGTAGGCGTTCAGGTCACCCAGCAGCAGCACGTCGGGGTCACCGGACGTGGCCTGCACGGTCTTCACGAAGTCGAGGAGCGCCTGGGCCTGCGCCACGCGCTTGAAGTTCCAGCAGCCCTGGCCCTGATCGGTGTCGCCGCTGGTGGGGCAGCTGCCCTTGCTCTTGAAGTGGTTGGCGATCACGCTGAACACTTCTCCCGTCGCGTTCTCGCGGAAGGTCTGCGCGACGGGTGGCCGGTCATTGATGGACGCGGTGTCGGCGAGGAAGTTCCCCACGGGGGTGACGCGGTCAGGCCGGTAGATGAGGGCGACCGTGATGGCGTCACTGCCGAGCTGACCGGTCTTGACGGCCGCATAGGTGCCTGCCCCGGCCGCCCTGTTGAGGGCCGCGACAAGGTCTTCAAGCGCGGCGTCCCCATTGTTCTGGATCTCCATCAGCGAGATCACGTCGGCCTTTAAGCCGAGCAGGGTGCTGACGATCTTGGCCTGCTGGCGCCCGAACTCATAGGCGTTGTTCGCGCCACGGTCGGTGCTGCCGCCAAAGGTGATGAAGTAATTCAGGACGTTCGCGCCGGCCACCCGCAGGCGGCCACCGACGGGTTTGGGCGTCGCCGAACGGGGATTGGCGTCGGTGAACTGAGGGGTGACGGTGGGCTCGATTTTAAAGGTGTCGTTCGCGTAGCGCAGCACGCCGGTCAGGTTTTGGACGGTATCGCCGGTACGGCGGGTGCCGGAGGCGTTCAGGTAGGGCAGAGCCGCGGGGTTCTGCACGTTGCTGCCATCATTGAGCACGATGCGGCGCAGGGCTTGGCTGGCTGCCGTCTCGCTGGGCGCGTTGCCGTTGGTGGGGACAAAGAGGCGCCCCCCACTCGACAAGCCGAGTTCGCCGTAGCGCCCGTACCCATAGTTGTCGGTCACCGTCATCGGCTGCGGGATGGTAACGAGCATGTTTTCGTACTGTTCGAGCTGGTCAAGCGTATTCAGCGGGAAGCTCAGGGTGACGGGTTTGACGACCTGGGTGCCGCTGCACTTCTGGAAAAGGGTCAGGGTGTCGAGCTGGGTGGCCGTGCCCGGCTGCTTGTCGCTGCTGCCGCGATACTCCCTCACGGTGCCGCCCACCTGCACGACGTCCCCCACCTGGACCTGCCGGGCCGTGGGGCCGGTATACACGAAGAGGCCGTCACTGGTGGCCGGGTCGTTGTCCGGCGCGATCTCCTGAACAAAAAATCCTCCCAGACCCGCCTGGAAGTCGCTGGTCACGACCCCGCGCACCGTGACGGTCTGACCCACCAGCGGACTGGTCGCGCCATTGCCCTGCACGGCCCCGATGTTGGTGATGGTGGCGGCGGGACAGGTGGGCGCCGCGTCACCGCCAAAGGCCAAGGATGCAGAGGTGCCCTCCGGGAGGACGGTCAAGGTGCGGCTCTGACCCTCGCGGACCTGCTCCCCCGCGATGGCGTGGGGCTGCACCGTGTACGCGTACCCCACGGGGAGGCTCAGCGCGCCGCTCCAGGTGCCATTTCCACGCGGAACGAGCTCGAGGGCGTAGCTCTTTTGGAGGTCCTGTGCCCGCAGGCTGGCGGTCCCCAAACTGTCTTGGGGTGCGGTGATGGTCGCCGTCACCCGCTCCGCCTCCACGTCCGTCACGGTGAGATGAAGCGGGGCGACCTCCGCGCCGGTCTCCACCGTCACATTCCCGGTCGTGGTGTCGAGCACGTTGACCGTGTTGCCCGCCGTGCTGCTGAGATTCGCCGTGTTGGTGACCGTGACGCTGATGCTGCGGGGACCGGGCGCCGTGTAGACGTGGGTGGGGTGCACCTCGGCCTCCTGCCCGCTGAGCGGGATGGTCTGGGTGCTCCCGTCTCCCCAATCCACGGTGACCGTCTTGAGCGAGGCGCTGGCGTCCGCCTGCCGCGCCGCGATGTTCAGGGTGTAGGCCTCCCCCTTCTTGACGGTGTCCGCGCCACTGAGGGTGGGCACCGCCGGGGCCGTGGCGTTCACGACGTCGGTCAGGCCCACGCTGACCCTTCCGTCCTCCTCGCTCAGACGAAGCGTGGCCGTGCCCTGCTGCTGCAGGGTGCCGCCGCTGTCCCGACCCTCGACGATCACCCTGACCGCGCGGCCCGTAGGAATGCCCCGCAGGGTGCCCGAGGCGGTGTCGCCATTCCCGATCAAGCGGGCCTCCAGCGCTCCAGCCTTGGCGATCAGCACGTTGCTCTTGGCCGTCACGCCCGCAACCGTCACCTGAATGGCGCTCGTGATGCGGTTGATCCTCAGGTTGATGGGCTGCTCGTCCGCAAAGGTGACCTGGCGGCTCCCCTTGTACAGCACCACCTTTTCCGCATCGGTCCCGTCGTAGGCACGCGCCGTCAGGGTATAGGCCCCCTTGACCAGATCGGGCACCGTAAAGGTGGCGGTACCGCCCGTGAGGGTCGCCGTGAGGGAACGAGCCTCGTTCCGGGTGTTCTCATCGGTACCGCGTACCTCCAGGGTCACCTGCTGCACCTCGGCGGGCAGCGAGAGAACCTGAATAAGCGCCTTCCCTTTCGCGGCCCCAGGGCTCTGGGGACCGGAGGAGCAGGCAGAAAGCAGCAGGGCAGCAGAGAGCAGCAGTAGGGATGGTTTCATCAGATCTCCTGAAAGTGGCCTGACTGAGGGGAGAACCAAAAAGGCCAGGTAGGATAAGCCTCTCCGCCCTCTGTCAGCGGATATTCAGCACAGGGCTAGACAACACCGGGCCCTGCGAGGATAGCAGAAGGCCCAGGAACGCCGCTCGTCTAGGGCACGGGGGTCAGAACACCACGTCCTGCTCGACCGGGTGCAGCAACACCTCATCGATACGGGCATGCAAAGGAGCAGTCAGGGCGTACAGCACGGCGTCCGCCACATCGTCCGGCCGCAACCAGCCCGCCTTGTGCGCAGCCCCCTGCACGCTGCCCGCAAAAAAGGTGTCCACCATGCCGGGCCGGATTTCGGTGACCCGCAGGCCGTACGCCCGCCCCTCATAGGCGAGGGCCTGGGTCACCGCCCGCTGCGCGTACTTGCTGGCCGTATAGAGCGCGCCGCCCGCAAAGGTCCGCGCCGAGACGTCGCTGGTCACGTTCACCACCTGTGAACCCTCGCCCCGTGCATACCGCTCGCGAAAGTGCGGGATGAGACCGCGTGTGACGAGCAGCGTGCCCAAGACGTTCGTGTCCATCACCCGGCGGTATTCCGCGGGGGTGATCTCCTCGACCGGCTGGAAGGAACCCACTCCGGCGTTGTTCACGAGGGCGTCCACGCCCGCCCGCACCGCAGCCCGCGCAAAAGCGTCCACGCTCGCCTCGTCGGTCACGTCGAGCCTCCAAAACTCGGCACCGTCCAGCTGAAGGCCGCCCACGTCCCGCGCTCCCGCGATCACCCGCGCGCCCTGGGCCGTGAGTGCCTGGGTCACCGCCCACCCGATTCCCTTGCTCGCTCCGGTCACCGCGATCACCCGGCCGCGCAGCGCTCTGTCCCGCATCGTCATGGGAACAGGGTAGCTCAGCTTGGGAACACCCTCGGAGCCGGTGGGTCAGCGTTCTGCGCCCAGGATGCGCGTAGGATGCGCCCATGACAGCGAGTGGACTGAAGTTTCCCCAGGGATTCAGGGCGGCGGCGCTGGCTGCGGGCATCAAACCCAGCGGCCGAACGGACCTGAGCTGTGTGGTCAGCGACGCACCCTGCGTCTGGGCCTTTGCCGGCACGCGCAGCACGACGGCCGCCGCCTGTGTGACGCGAAACCGTGAGGTGTACGCGCAGGGCGGACCGGTGCGGGCCCTGGTGGTGAACGCCGGAAACGCCAATGCAGCCACCGGGCAGCAGGGCGCACGGGACAACGCGGCCATTGCGCAGGCCCTAGGCCGTGTCCTGAACGTGGACGCGCAGGCCGTCCTCACCGCCAGCACCGGCATCATCGGGCACCTGCTGCCGATGGACCGGGTGCTCGGCGGCCTCGAACGTCTGCCCGGCGCGCTGGGGCCGGATGCCCTGCCTTTCGCCTCGGCGATCATGACGACGGACACGCGGCCCAAGACGGCCCACGCCACCCTCAGCACGGGCGCGCGCATCGTCGGTACCGCCAAGGGCAGCGGCATGATTCACCCGGATATGGCGACCATGTTCGCCTTTGCCTTGAGTGACGCGCAGGTCGATCAGGCGGTGCTGCGAGCCGCCTTTCCCGGGATCGTGAACCGAACCTTCAATGCCGTCACGGTAGACGGCGATACCAGCACCAACGACATGGCGCTGGTGCTGGCCAACGGCCAGGCGGGCGAGGTGGACCCGGCAGAGTTTCTCACTGCGCTCGAACGCGTGCTGCGCGACCTCGCTCGGCAGATCGCCGCCGATGGAGAGGGCGCGACCAAGCTGCTGACCGTGCAGGTCACGGGCGCCCGCAGCGAGGCCGAGGCGCTTGCCGCCGCGCGAACCTGCTGCGTTTCGCCGCTGCTCAAAAGCGCCGTGCACGGCAACGACCCGAACTGGGGCCGCGTCATTATGGCGGTGGGGCGGAGCGGAGCAGCCGTCGCCATCGAGCGCCTGACGGTGGCGGTACAGGGCATTCCTGTCTTCGCCGGAAAACCCCTCCCCTACGACGCCGCGCAGGTCAGCGCGAGCATGAACGCCCCGGAGGTGGTCTTTGCGGTCAACCTCGGGGTGGGGAACGCGGAGGGCGAAGCCTGGGGCTGCGACCTCAGCGCCGAGTACGTGCGGATCAACGCCGACTACACGACCTGAAGGGGAGGCCGGGGGAAGGGTCAGCGGCCAGGAGGTGAGGTCACTCCGGCTGGATTCGTCTGAATGTTCAGCCGAGCGATCTGCGCGTCGAGGTACTTCTGAGCGGCGTCACGCGCGAGCTGCTCACGAATCAGGGGAGCGACTTCGGCCAGGGGTGCCAAACCCGCCTCCTGGCGCCTCGTGACCACAAGCACATGCCAGCCGTACTCGGTCTGCACGAGTTGCGGTTGGTTGAGGGGGGCACCAAAGGCGACCCGGTCAAAGGCCGCGACGGTCTCACCGGGCTCGAAGCAGCCCAGATCGCCACCCTCCTGGGCGCTGCCGGGGTCCTGGCTCTTTTCCTGCGCGAGCCGGGCGAAATCCGCGCCGCCCTGAACGCCCTGCAAAATGGCCTGCGCTTCCGCCTGCGTCTTGACCAGAATGTGCTTGGCGCAGGCCTGCGCAGGACGGGTCAGAGCGGCGCGGTTGAGGTTGTAAAAGCTCTGCACGAGCGCGTCTCCGAACTGAAAGCGGTCCTTGAGGGCAGCGAGGTAGGCCTGCACCACGGCCTGCCGCTCCAACTCCGCGCGCAGCTCGGCCACGCTTTCAAAACCGGTCGCTTTGAGCGCTTCGGTAAATTCAGCGTCGCTGGCGAAGTCTGCTCGGGCCTTGGCGACCTGCTCGTCAATCTGCGCCGCGGTCACCTGGGTCCCCCGGCGCGCGAGTTGGTACACCGCGCGGTCACGGGCGAACTGCCCCAGGTACTCAGCGCGGGCTTCGGCAAACTCCGCGAGCATGTCGGCCGAGTACGGCACGCCCTGCGCGTTCAATACCCGCGCCACCGCGATTCGGAAGGCTCGGTCAAAATCCGCGAGGGTATAGGTCTCGGTGCCGACCCGCGCGACCACGGGCGACTGTGCCGCAGGGGTTGCGGGTGCAGCCGGAGCCGCCGGCGCCGGCGCAGCGGGCACGGGCGTCGTGGGAGCAGGGGTCTGCGCAAGGGCCGCGCCGCCAAACAGAAGCGCGAGCGTCAAGAGGCTCTGTTTCATCCTCATACTGTACTCTCCCGCTGGCCCGGTGGGTGCCTTTGGAGGAGCGCGCCCCTGCTACAATCCCCCCCGATGCGCCTGACCCTGGTCGAAACTCGTGATCCGCGCGTGTATGACGACGCGGTGCGTTCTCTGCCCATCACCAGCGCCCTGCAGGGCTGGGGCTACGGCGAGGCGCGCCGGGTGTTGGGTCAGGTGCCGGTCCGCTACCTGTTGCAGCGCCAGGGGCAGACGGTCGGGGCGCTGCAACTGCTGCGCAAGCGGCTGGTACCGGGCCTGTCGACCCTGTATGCCCCGCGCGGCCCGGCCCTGGAATCGCTCGACCTGCTTCCAGCGGTGGCGGAGGCGGTCCGGCGGGTGGCCCGGCCCACCGACGTCCTGCTGAAGATCGAGCCTCCCTTCCCGATCCCAGCAGACGGCAGCGTGCCCATTCCCGAGGCCTTCGGTTCCTTCCGCCGCGCGGAAAGCGAGCAGCCCGAGCACACCATCCTCGCTGACCTCACCCGCACGGAAGACGAACTCTTCGCGGGCCTGCACGCCATGGCCCGGCGCAACGTGCGCGCCGCCCAGAAGCTGGGTGTGGTCGCCGGGCGTGACGATGACTTCGAGGCGTTCTGGGAACTCTTTACCGCGACGAATGAACGCGCCAAGCTGGGCGCCTTTCCCCGCGCCTACTACGAGACGATGCTGCGTGAGGGGGACGCGTACGGCGGTGAGGCCTACATCGTCCTCGCGCGCCATGAGGGCAAAGCCCTTGCCGGAGGCTTTTTTCTGGCGATGGGGACGAGCACCTCGTACCTCTTCGGGGGCAGCGTCCGCGACGACCGCACCCACCCGGACGGCACGCCCTACAGGGACGTCAAGGCCCCTGACGCCTTCTACTGGCACGCGATGCTGGATGCCAAGCGGCGGGGCTATACCCTCTTTGACTTCTGGGGCATTCCGCGCGTTCTCGACGAGAGCAAGCATTCCTACGGCGTCTTCAAGATGAAGCTGAAGTTTTCTGAGGAGCGCGTGTGGTACCCCGCCTATGACCTGAACCTAAACCCGGCGGCGCCCGCCGTCGTCAAAGCCCTGCGCTGGCGTAAGACGCGCAACAACCTGCGCAAGCGGGGGAGCGCAGAAGACGTGCTGTGAAGCAGCGGCGCAACCAGAGCAGCGGGAAAAGGACGGATTCCAGAACGAGGTTCGCCCTCGGCGCCTTCCCGGAGGCGAAGGGCTAGAGCCGGAATCCCTATCACAACGCCAGCACCATGATCAGATGTTCCTCCTCCTGCCCGCTCCAGGGTTTCCAAAGCGCCGTGCGGCGAGCCGCCCACTCGCGAAACCCCCGCCGGGCATAGAGGTGGACGGCAGCCACGTTGCGCCGGGTGGTAGAAAGCTGCACGCCGGGCACGTGCCGGGACCGCAACTCGGCCAGGAAGGCGTCGAGGAGTGCCCCACCCACCCCCAGGCCCCGCGCTTCCGGCAAGAGGTTGAGGTGCAGGTGGGCGGGATAACGGCTGGTGGGCGGAGCGGGCAAACCGAACCGCGCGGCCCGCAGCAGGTAGCGCGCTGAGGCGAAGGCTCCGGGCAGGCGGCCCGTCAGCCAGCGCCACAGCAAACGCGGTACCTGAGCGGCAAGCGCCCACGCATACCGCCGCTGGTCCACACTTCCCAGGACGTATCCCACCACCTGCCCGCCCCGCTCGGCCACAAAGCCCAGCCCCCCCGCCCCCGGCAGCAGATACGGCGTGACCCACAAGGCCGCGAACAGAGGGTGGGACGGAAAAAACCGCCTCGCGCTCTCGCCAAAAAAGCCGGTGGCATACGCAACGTGTGCCAGGGCGTCCGCATCGGCACGGCGGACCGGGCGCAGCAGAAGGCGCTCATCGGCAGGCATGGAGCCAGGGTAGTGTGTCCAAGCCGGAAAGGGTGGCGTTCCGCGCACAGTGACGGGGCCGCAGGGGGGAGCACCCGCCCGAGCACATGTTAAATTGGACCGAGTTCAGAGGCACAATTTCGCTGCCCGACGAGGTTCTTTCCCCTTCTCCACAGGAGTCCTGTCATGATCGATTTCACCCTCACCGACGAGCAAAAACAGCTTCAGCAGCTCGCGCGCGACTTCACGCGCAAGGAGATCATCCCGGTCGCCGCCGAGTACGACCAGAAGGAAGAACTGCCCTGGCCGGTCGTCGAAAAGGCGTTTGAGGTCGGCCTGCTGAATGTCGCCATTCCCGAGCACGCGGGTGGCCTGGGCCTAGGGATGCTGGATGAATGCCTGATCGGGGAGGAACTCGCGTACGGCTGCATGGGCATCTATACGGTCCTGATGGCCTCCGAACTCGGCATCACCCCGATTCTGGTGGGCGGCACCGAGGAGCAGCAGAAGCGGTTCCTGAGCCCCCTCACCCAAAAGCCGGCGCTGGCGGCCTTCGCCCTCTCCGAACCCAACAACGGTTCAGACGCGGCGGCGATGAGTACAACCGCTGTGCTGGACGGTGATGAGTGGGTGATCAACGGAACCAAGATGTGGATCAGCAACGGCGGTGTGGCCGACATCACCGTCGTCTTTGCCACCACTGACCGCCAGGGCGGGCACCGCGCGACGGTGGCGCTGGTGGTGCCCAAGGACACACCCGGCCTCTCCTCCAACAAGATCAGACACAAGATGGGGCAGCGGGCTTCTCTCACCTCCGAACTGGTGTTTGAGAACGTGCGGGTTCCGCGCGCCAACCAGCTTGGCGGTCTGGGCGACGGTTTCAAGATCGCCATGAAGACGCTCGACAAGACGCGCATTCCGGTGGCGGCCGGGTCGGTTGGCGTGGCCCGGCGGGCGCTGGACGAGAGCCTGAAGTACGCGGGGCAGCGTGAGGCGTTTGGCAAGCCCATCAGCACCTTCCAGGCGATTCAGTTCAAGCTCGCCAACATGGCGATGGGCATCGAGACGGGCCGCCTGATGTACCTCAAAGCCGCCTGGCTGGCCGATCAGGGCCTGCCGCACGGCTATGAGAGCGCTATTGCTAAAGCGTACTGCTCGGAGATGGCTTTTGATGCCGCCAACGAAGCCATCCAGATTCACGGCGGCTACGGCTACGTGGGAGAGTACCCCGTCGAAAAGCTGCTGCGTGACGTGAAGCTCAACCAGATCTACGAGGGCACCAACGAGATTCAGCGCGTGGTGATCAGCCGCCACCTGCTGAGGTGACGCCGGCGGACAACCCCGTGAACCCCAGCGAGACAGCACCGGAGCAGGGTGGGTGCTGTCTCGCTGGGGTGTAGGCGTCAAGCGACTTGCCTGAACGTTCGCTTGACTTCTGCGGATCGTCCGCCGGATAGTGTGCGAAACCCCAACGTTTCTTCACGGGCGGTCCTTTTCGACCGTCGATCAGGTCAAGACGTCCCTTTTCAGGAGGAGCACACATGACACGAGCCGTTTTGAGCATCGCGCTGGGGCTGCTGACGGCCGCCTCGGCCCAAAAGGTGCAGACGCCCATTCCTATCGGGATCGCTCTGGCGCAGACGGGCAACGTGGCGCTGCTCGGACAGGAACAGGTGATCGGGGCACGGCTGGCAGAAAAGCATATCAATGCGCGGGGCGGCATCGGAGGCACGCCGATCAAGCTGATCTTCCAGGACGCGGCGGGAGATGAGAACAGCGCCATCAACGCCTTCCAGAGCCTGATCAACAAGTCCAACGTGGTGGCGATTGTGGGACCGACGCTCTCGCAGCAGGCCTTTGCCGCCGATCCCATCGCGGAGCGCGCCAAGGTGCCCGTGATTGGGCCAAGCAACACGGCCAAGGGGATCCCGCAGATCGGGGACTATGTCGCCCGCGTGTCCGCGCCGGTCGCCGTGGTGGCGCCGAACGCGATCAAGCAGGCGCTGAAGCTGAATCCCCGCATCAAAAAGGTCGCCGTGCTGTACGCGCAGAACGACGCCTTCTCGGTCAGCGAGACGGGCACTTTCCAGGAGACCGCCAAGGCGCAGGGCCTGGACATCGCCACCGTGCAGAAGTTCCAAACGACCGACACCGACTTCACGACGCAGGTCACGGCGGTGCTGAATTCGGGAGCCGACCTCGTGATCATCTCGGGCCTCGCCGCCGACGGTGGGAATCTGGTCAAGCAGCTGCGCCAACTGGGCTACAAGGGCCTGATCGTGGGGGGGAACGGCCTGAACACCTCCAACATCTTCCCGGTCTGCCAGCAGTACTGTGACGGCGTGATCATCGCGCAGGCGTACAGCCCCGCGCAGCCCAGTGCCGCCAACCAGCTCTTTGTGAAAGAATACCGCGCCCAGTACAAAAAGGATCCGCCGCAGTTTGCCGCCCAGGCCTACGCGGGCGTGCAGGTGGTCGTCGACGCCCTCAAGGCCCTGGACCGCAAAAAGGACCTCGCCCAGTGGAACCTGAACGACCTGCGCACCGCCCTCAACAAGCAGATTCTGGCTGGAAAGTACAGCACGCCGCTGGGCGAGCTGCGCTTTGACAAGGAGGGCGAGATCCTTCAAAAGGACTTCTACGTCGCGCAGATCAAGATGAAGGACGCCAAGAACGGCTCGTTCGTGTACCTGAAGTAAGGCGAGACCAGCCGCCAGCGCCAGCAACGCCCCTGCTGGTGCCTGGCGGCTGCAAGTTGGGCGCCTCCTGGAGAACGCTATGGAGCTGAGTCAGTTTCTTCAAAACGTCCTCAATGGCCTGGCCATCGGCAGCGTGTATGCGATTTTCGCGTTGGGCTACACGCTGGTGTTTTCTATTCTGGGGATCATCAACTTTGCGCACGGGGCCGTCTTCACGCTGGGCGCGTACTTCACGTACACGCTGGTCGTGGGGCAGTTTGAGAATAACGGCCTCCTCAAGGGCATCAACCTGTTCCCCGACGGCTCGCCCTTTTCAGGAACGCCCTGGCTGTTCGCGCTGGCGACGCTGGTGGGCGCGGTGGTCGCGGGGCTTGTCGCCGTCCTGGTCGAGCGCCTGGCCTTCCGGCCCATGCGTGCGCGCGGAGCGGATCCCCTCCTCGCTCTGGTGAGCAGCCTGGGCGTGGCGCTCGTCCTTGTGAACCTGATTCAGCTCCTGGTGGGGGCCGAAATCTACAACTTCCCGTCGGACGCCTACGGGCAGGTTCAGCCCGCGCTGAGTTTCCAGGTCGGGGACCGGGTGGTGATTGTGCGAACGGTGCAGATCATCATTTTCGCGGTCAGCCTGGTCATGCTGGCGATCCTCGGGTACGTCATCGGGCGCACCAAGGTGGGCAAAGCGCTGCGGGCGGTCGCGGAAAATCCCGGCACGGCGAGCCTGCTGGGGATCAGCGTGGACCGCTTCATCCTCATCACCTTTTTTCTGTCGGGCTTTTTGGGCGGGCTGGCGGGGACGCTGGTGGGCACGGCCTTTGGAGTGGCCGGGCCGTACTTTGGGGTCACCTACGGGCTCAAGGGGCTGGCTGTGATCGTGCTCGGCGGTCTGGGCAGCATTCCGGGCGCGGTGGTGGGCGGGCTGGTGATCGGGCTGGCCGAAGCCTTTGTGCCCGCGCAGTACAGCGCGTACAAGGACGCGGTGGCTTTTGCGCTGCTGTTTGTGATTCTCCTCGTGCGCCCACAGGGTCTGCTGGGCCGCGCACAGATTCAGAAGGTGTGATGTGGCTGATTTTCTAGGACAGTACGGCTTCCTGATCGTGACGCTGGTGCAGGCGGGACTGCTGGGCCTCAGCCTCTATTTCCCACTTCAGGCCGGGCAGCTCAGCCTGGCGAGTCCGGGCTTCTACGCTGTCGGCGGCTACGTCGCGGCGATTCTGCTGACCAACCCGGTGTTCGCGGGGGTCAGGGAGACGCTGGGCAACGGGATGTTCCCGCTGACCTGGCTGGCCGCAGCGCTGCTCTGCGGGCTGCTGGGCGTACTCGTGGGCGTCCCCGCGCTGCGGCTGCGTGGAATCTACCTGGCCCTGGCGACGATCGCCTTTGTGGAGATCCTGCGGGTGGTCAGCCTTAACCTTCCCATCACGGGCGGGGCGATCGGCATCTTCGGGATTCCGCAGGCCTTCGGCTTTCAGGACCGCTGGCAGTACATCTGGCTGTTCGGGCCGCTCCTTCTGCTCACGCTGCTGTTTGCGCGGCAGCTCGAACGTTCGCGGGTCGGACGAGCCTTTCGGGCCATCCGGGAGGACGAACTTGCCGCCGACGCGATGGGCGTACCGCCGACGCGCTACAAAGTGCTCGCCTTTGTGATCGGCGCGGTGCTGGCGGGCATCGTGGGGGCGATGAGCGCACCCTTCCTGAACACCTGGAACGCCAAACAGGGCACCTTTGACGCCTCCATCGCCATCCTGGCCTTTGTCCTGATCGGCGGCTCGCGGAACATCTGGGGGCCGGTGGTGGGAGGAGCCCTGCTGACCGCCATCCCCGAGCTGCTGCGCTTCCTGGCCGACTGGCGGCTGGTCATCAACGGCCTGGTGCTTGTCGTGGCGAGCCTGTACCTGCCGCAAGGGATCGTCGGTGCACTGGAAGGCGTGCGGCATCCGCCTCCTCCCCGCCGTCCGCCTTCGGTGCCCGTCGTGGTGGAAGCACCGGGAGGCGGCTCGTGACCGCGGTGCTTCCCGAACGGGGAACCCTGCTGGAGGCGCGCGGGCTGACCCGGCGCTTCGGCGGCCTGGTGGCCGTCAACGACGTGTCCTTCAACGTGCGCGAGGGCGAAATCTTCGGGCTGATCGGGCCGAACGGGGCGGGCAAGACCACCCTCTTTAACCTGATGACCGGCCTGACGCCGCCGAGCAGCGGCACGCTGAGCTACCGCGGTCAGAAGGTGACCGGCCTCGCGCCGCACCGCATCGCTGCGCTCGGCATCAGCCGCACCTTTCAGAATATCCGGCTCTTCCGCGCGCTTTCGGCGCTGGAAAACGTGAAAATCGCGCAGCATGTCCGCAGCGAGGCGGGGCTGTGGGCGGGCATCTTCGGCACGGCCCGCGCCGAGGAACGGCGAGTAGAAGAGCGGGCCTGGGCCCTCCTGGACCTGGTGGGGCTGGCGGACCGGGCCGGAGAACTGGCAGCGAACTTCAGCTACGGCGATCAGCGCCGACTGGAAATCGCCCGAGCCCTGGCGACCGAGCCGCGCGTGCTGCTGCTGGACGAACCGGCAGCGGGCATGAACACCGCCGAGAAGGGGCAACTCACCGCCTTTATCCGGGAAGTGCAGCGCCGCTTTGACCTGACGGTGCTCGTGATTGAACACCACGTCCCCCTGGTCATGAACCTGTGTGACCGGGTGGCGGTGCTGAATTTTGGGCAACTGATCGCGGTAGGGGACCCAGCGGCGGTACAGCGTGACCCAAAGGTGATCGAGGCGTACCTGGGGGGCGAGTGATGGCACTGCTGGAAGTCGAACAGCTCAGCGTGAACTACGGCGCCATTCAGGCTGTGCGGAACCTCACGCTGCGGGTGCAGGAAGGCGAAATCGTCACCCTGATCGGGGCGAACGGGGCGGGCAAAACGACCACGCTGCGGGCGATCTCGCGGCTGGTGCGCCCGCGCGAGGGCCGAATTCTCTTTGCCGGGCGTGACATCACCCGGGCGGCACCCGACGAGGTGGTGCGGCTCGGCATCGCGCAGAGCCCGGAAGGCCGCCAGGTCCTCGCGCGCCAAAGCGTGCAGGACAACCTGGAACTGGGCGCCTACACCCGCCGGTCTGGGGACGAGGTGCGGGCGGACATCGCGCGGATGTACGAACGCTTTCCCCGGCTGGGCGAGCGCCGCCATCAGCTCGCGGGCACCCTCTCGGGGGGGGAACAGCAGATGCTCGCCATCGCCCGCGCTCTGATGAGCCGTCCGCGGCTGCTGCTGCTCGACGAACCCTCGCTGGGCCTGGCGCCCATCATCGTGCGGGAAATCTTCGAGATCATCGGGGAGCTGAACGCGCAGGGCGTCACCATCCTGCTCGTGGAGCAAAACGCCCGCCTCGCCATGGGGCGCAGCGACCGGACCTACGTGCTGGAAGCCGGGCAGCTCACCCTCGAGGGAGACAGCACCCAGCTTATCAATGACGAGCGGGTGCTCCACGCCTACCTGGGGAGCTGACGCGGCAGCAGCGGGACGCTTCAGGAGCCGCGCGGAATCTCCACATCAAACAGCGCCCGAACAAATTCCTGGCTGTCGAAGGGTTGCAGGTCATGCGCGCCCTCCCCCACGCCGATGAACTTGATGGGCACGCCGAGTTCGCGGACAATCGGGATCAGGATGCCGCCCTTGGCGGTGCCGTCGAGCTTGGTGACGATCACGCCGGTGAGCGGCGTGGCCTCGTGGAACTTCTTGGCCTGCGCGAGGCCGTTCTGGCCGGTGACGGCATCGAGGACGAGCCAGACATCCGCGGGCTCGCCGGGGTCAGCCTTGTCGATCACGCGGCGAACCTTTTTGAGCTCCTCCATCAGGTTGTGCTTGGTGTGGAGGCGCCCGGCGGTGTCCACAAACAGGAGGTCGGTCCCGCGGGCAGCGCGGGCGGTGGCGGCGTCGTAGGCAACCGCAGCGGGATCGCCCCCCTCCGGCCCCTGGACCACCGGCACGCCCAGGCGCTCGCCCCACACCGCGAGCTGCGCCCCCGCTGCCGCACGAAAGGTGTCCCCGGCGGCGAACATCACGCTTTTGCCACGGCTCATGTAGTACTCGCCCAGTTTGGCGATGGTGGTGGTCTTCCCCACGCCATTCACGCCCACGATCATCACGACGTGGCCACGGGGGTCCACGACGGCTCGGCGGGCGTCGGGCGTGAAGCCCAGCCGGCGAAACTGCGCGCGGCGGGCATCGGGTTCGAGCTGGAGGGTCAGGGCGTCCATCAGGGCTTCCTGGAGGTTGCGCCGGTCGCTCGCTTTGACGTCCTCCAGGATTTCCTCGGTGGCCGCGCGGCCCACATCGGCGGCGATCAGGGCGTATTCGAGGTCTTCTACCGTGTCCAGGCGGGTGAATGCCTCGCGCACATCCGTGCTGAGGTCTCCCGCCGCCTCATTCAGTTGCTTGCGGGTTTTGCTCAGGCCCTCCCGCAGGCGCGTTAGCCAACTCATGCCCCCACCATAGCGCCGGCGGGAGGCAAACACCGTCAGTTCTGCCCGTCTCCTCGGAATTCACGCAGCAGCTGCACCTTGAGCGCGCTCAGGCGGGCGCGTCCCAACACCCCTTTCAGCAGCACCCGCTCGCCCAGCGCGAGCACGGGCACGTCATCGCCAAAACGGGCGCGCAGCTCTGGAGCGCCGTCCACGTCCACCGGCTGGTAGCGGTACTCCAGCGCCTGAAGCTGCGCCTCGGCCTGCTCGCAGAGGTGACAGCCCACACGGGTATAGAGGGTCAGGACAGGAAGCCTGGACACGCTAGACCTCCACCGGCACGGGGCGCGTCAGCAGGGTCATGGCCTGCACCGGGGCGTACATATCGCGCGAGGCGATGAGATCCCCGGCAGCGCTGTACGTGCGCAGCACCTGCCCGCCCTGCCGCACAGCATAGAGGTGTCCCTCGGCGCTCACCTGAAGGAGCCACGGCGCACCTTCGGGCTCGCCGACAAGCGGTTCGAGCGTAAAGGCGGGGCCGGGGGTCCCGTCCGGCTCGATGCGGCGGACCTTGCGAGCGACGCTGTCGACGATGTAGACCGCTCCGCCAGGATCAACGCTCAGACCGTCCAGATCGCGCAGCGCCTCGCTGCTGCGGTCTCGGCGGAAAGCGTAGCGGCCAAGATACTCGCCGAGGGGCGTAAACCGCTGCACCTCGCGGGCACCGCTATCCAGCACATACAGTTCCCCCTGCGGGGCGGCGACGACCGTGCGCGGCTTCTCGAAGCGGCCTCGTCCGGAGCCGCGGCCTCCGAAACGGCGCAAGAATTGCCCTCCTCGGTCGTACACCACGACCTGACACGCCTCGGCGTCGAGAACGTACACCTGTCCCCCCGCCACAGCAATGCTGACCGGCTGCAACAGTTCGCCGTCCCGCAGCCCGTAGGGACCGAACGAGGCGACCTCGCGCCCATCGGGAGCCAGTTTGCGCACCAGCCCGCTCCTGTGCCCCGAACGAAAGTCCAGGAGCGTGAGATACAGGTAGCCGTCCTCGTCCCCGGCCAGGGCGCTGGGCACGCTGGGCAGGCCACTTTCCCCACCCGCGAGGTCACGCAGGCCCACGCGCAGCTTACCCCTAAGGTCCAGCAGGCGCAGCGCCGCGCGCTTCTCGCCCACCCCGAGGGCAAGCGCAACCGGGTCCATAAAGACGTCGTCGGCCAACACCCCGGCGTCAAGGCGAGCGATCACCTCGTCGAGCGTGGGGCGGCTGGCGGGGTCCTTTTCGATCATATGCAGGATCAGGTCACTCAGACGGCCGGGCACCTCGATATTCACCTGCTTGGGCGGCTTGGGTGCCTCGAACACCTGCTGGTGGACGACGGCCTCGTAGCTGCCCTTAAAGGCCGTTTCGCCGGTCACGAGCTCATAGGCGAGTAGGCCCAGCGAGTACACGTCGCTGCGGGCGTCCACCCGCTGACCCTTGGCCTGCTCGGGGGCCATGTAGATCGGTGTGCCGACCCGCCCGCCCGTCATGGTGAGCCGAGTCTGCACCCGCCCAACCGCGATTCCGAAATCCATCAGCTTGACGCCGCCTTCACGCAGCTGACCATTCGTAAAGGCGTCCTTGAGCACCATGACGTTCGCAGGCTTGATATCGCGGTGAACCACGTTCTGCCTGTGGATGTGCCGCAGCGCGTCGGCCAGGGCCCGCAGCACCTGCACGCTCTCAGCAAACGAGAGCCGGTCACCCTCAAGCCGGGCTTCGAGGCTCTCGCCGTCGAGAAACTCCATCGCGATGTAATGCTCGGGGTCTTCCATCCGGTAGTCAAAGACGCGGACGATGTTGGGGTGGTTGAAGCGCCGCAGCACCTCCGCTTCTCGGTAGAAGCGTTTCACGAACTTCGTGTCGGCCAGGTACTTTTCCTGCGGCACCTTGAGTGCCACGATTCGGCCATCCACCCGGCGACGCGCTCGGTAGACGCTCCCCATGCCGCCGATCCCGATACGGTCCAAGACCTCGTAGTCCTGAAAATGCAGGTCGGGCACGGTGGGCGCGGGTGGCCGGGACGGACCGGGCGGCGACGTGCGCTGCATCCGAACGGGCCGCGCCGCGCGCCAGGGCAGCGGCAGGGTGCCCAGGACAACAGGCCCACTTCCCAGCAGCACGGCTACCGTTACCCAGACCCCCTGGGCCCGGTCAAGCTGCCCGGCCTGGAGGGACAGCCATCCCACCAGCGTCGCCAGGGCAAGCGCCAGAACCGAGACCAGGAGGCTCAGGAAGCGCTCGCCTAGCCGCACCGTGAGCAGCAGCCCGACCACAAACAGCGCGGCGAGCAGCAGGTCGTTCAGCAGCATCTTCAGCCTCTCCCCCCGGCAGCGAGCAGTGAAACAGACCGGGAAGCGGGGAACGGGGCAGCCATGTCTTCTAGTTATAGCGAAGTGCCCTGTCGCGGAGCTTACAGGGCCCGGCCCCACAACGCGCCTCCCCGTTCTTCAGCGCCAACCGGCCGCCTCTGCCCCTAGACCGGCGAGCCGCTTCCTCCCAGGCGCTCCTCGATGCGCCCGAGCTGCCGGGTCACCGGGTCCGTGGCGACGATCAGGGCCAGCAGCAGCGTCAGGGCCGCCGCCCCCGCATGGAGGGCAAGGGTGTCCCACCGGCAGAACGCGAGCGCAGCGGCCAAGCCCGTTCCGGCACCCAGCGCCAACAGGCTGCGGTCGCCCAGCAGGGAACGAGCGGTGAGGCGCAGCGCGTTCCCTCGCAGCAGGGCAAGGGTGAGTAGGGCTCCGGCAAGCGGCCAGGCAACGAGTTGACGGTTGACTGCGTCCCGTTCGTTCTCGGTGTCGCTGATTCCGTGCCCCAGACCCACCGCCAGCATCGTCACGCTAAGGGTAAAGGGGAAATGGCCGTACAGCCACATCAGAAACGCGCCTACCCGACCGGCCCAGTGGGCATGCAGCACCGGAAGCGTGCGGGCCTGATCGAAGTACAGCCGCCACAAGCCCACGGCCAGCAGCATCGCGCACAACGCGGGGAAGAGATTCAGCCCGGTCAGGCTCTGTTGCCGCCCCCCCGCAACCACCTCGGTCATGATGCTGCCAAGCGCGATGATCTGCAGAAGCCCCATCCGCTCCGGCAGATGCTCCTGGTGCGGAAGAGCCGCACCGTGCCGTTGCCGGAGGAGCAGCGGCGTCAGCACGTCGATCCCCAGCGCTACGCCCCAAGCCACGAGCTGCACGCTCCCAGTCAGAAGCGCGCTTCCCAGCCAGATCAGGGCAGCGAGGCCGTACCCAGTTGCCAGCGGCTGCGAGAAGGAGGCCGTTTCCGTTCGGCGGCGCAGGTGCAGCAGGTGCATCCCCACCAGAATCCAGCGGTTGGCGGCATACGCCAGGGCAAAAGCCTGCCCCGTCTGGTCGAGGTCACCCCGCTCGGTCAGCGCTAGCACCCCCAGCGTCAGCAGCTGCAACAGGCTGCCCCAGCGGTACACGCGCTCCCCGTTGCCGTAGCGAGCCGCAAAGGTCGTGTTGCCCACCCAAGCCCACCAAACCGCAGCGAACAGCAGCAGAAAGAGGCCGATATTCTCCGCACTCGGTGTGTCTCCCAGGCGCTTGGCAAGCTGATCGAACGCCACCACGAACAGCAGGTCAAAAAACAATTCCAGCCAGGTGACCCGCTGCTCCTCCGGGACGACCTTTGGTGTCCCCCCATGCCCTGAAGCTCCGTTTTCCAGGTTGACGCTGTCCGGCTGACCCTGGGTCATCTACCGCAGTCTCCCCAAGCCCTTACGAATCAGCGCATCGGCACTGAGCGTAGGGTCGGCAGCGAGCAACTCCGCGACCACACCGCGGACCTGCGCCTCGCGAAAGCCGAGCGCGAGCAGGGCCTCCACCGCGTCGCGCCCCGCGGTCCCCTCCACCGCCGCGGCTTTTCCCGCCGTCCCCATCGGTGCGGCCAGGTGCTCGGGCACCTTGTTCTGGAGTTCGAGGACCAGCCGTTCAGCGGTCTTCTTGCCCACTCCAGACACGCTGGAAAGCAGCTTCACGTCACCGGTCCGCAGGCCTTGGGCGAGGGCGCTCACCGGCAGCGCAGACAGCAGCGCCAGCGCCAGCTTGGGGCCAACGCCGCTCACACCGGTCAGCAGGTCGAAGAGGCGCAGGCTGTCGGCGTCCTGAAAGCCGAACAGCAGCTGGGCATCCTCGCGCACCACGAAACGGGTATTCAGCTCGGCCGGTTGCCCCACGCTGAGCCGGCCCAGCGTGGAGGCGGGGCAGTACACCTCGTACCCCACCCCACCCGTCACGATGACGGCACTCGCCTCACGCACCTCGCGAACGACGCCACTGAGGTAGGCGATCATGAGGGCTCCCGGTCCGTCAGCGCCCGAAGCCCAGGGGCACAGTTCTGAAAGCGGGCGCTCCGAAACGGAACACTTGTCACGCCCAGCCCCAAAGAGGCGCTGGAACCTGCGAAAGCGAGCGGGAGCTGTCTCACGACCCGGATTCTAGAGGGCCGCGCCGGTTGAGGAAGGAAAGCGCGCGCCCCTTTAGCGCGGCTCACTGCTCAGCACAACGACATAGGCGGTGCCGCGGGCCCCCTGCACCACGCTCGCCCCGGCGTGGGTGTAGCGGGGGTCGGTGAGAACGGTGCAGTGCACAGCTGATCCCAGCCACCACTGCACCGCTCCCTGCGGATTCACCCCTGGACCCATGTAGATGATCTCGGTGACGCTCACGGCCTGAACCCCCGTGCTTGCGGCCCGCAGGCGCGGAGTGCTGCCGCCTGCGCCCGCGTGCGTGATGCGCCCGCTGCTGCTCATGTAGCCCGCCTGCGTCCGGGCGGCAAGGGCATGGGGCAGCGCAGCTGTCAGCGGGGCAGCAACCGGCCGGGCGCCGGTTCCCGGACAGGTCACGCCCCGAGCGCGGGCGGCGTTCAGCCCGGCCAGCAGCTCGGCCTCGGCAGGGGACTGCGCGTGTGCGGAGCCCAGGGCTACCAGGGCACCGGCCAGAATCGTGAGTTGGGCACGAAGCATGTGAAGACAGAGTAAAGGGCCGGTGCCCCCGGGACATGAGAAAGGGGACCCGGGCTTTCTCCGCTCGCGGCCCCACCCTTGCGCCAACGGTGGGAAGGCGGGGCCTACGCTTCCACCAGGCCGCTGCGGCGCAGCAGGGCCTGCGCGTCGGGGTCGCGGCCCATAAAGTCGCGGTAGAGCTCGGCGGCGTCCTTGCTGTTTCCCTGGCTCAGAATGGTGTCCACGTAGGCGCGGCCCGTCTCGCGGTTAAAAAGGCCTTCCTGCGCAAAGCGGGAAAAGGCGTCGGCGTCGAGCACCTCCGCCCACTTGTAGGAGTAGTAACCGGCCCCGTACCCGACCGGACTGCTGAAGAGGTGCCCGAACTGCGCGATGCGGGCGTAGTTCTCCGGGAGGGGGTAGGGGTAGAAGCGGGCCATGATCTCGCGGGCCTCCGTGATGGGGTCGGCTCCGGGCGCGTCGGGGTCAAAGCTGATATGCAGTTCCAGGTCCACCGTACCGAAGGAGAGCTGGCGCATGGCAGCGTTCGCGGCGCGGTAGTTGCGGGCGGCAATCAGGCGCTTGTAGAGGTCGTCGGGCAGCCGCTCACCCGTCTGGTAGTGGCGGGCAAACAGGTCGAGGGCCTCCCGTTCCAGCACCCAGTTCTCCATGATCTGGCTGGGGAGTTCCACGAAGTCCCAGGCCACCCGCGTGCCGCTGAGGGAGCGGACCTCGACGCGCGAGAGGGCGTGATGCAGCAGGTGCCCGAATTCGTGAAAGACCGTCTCCACCTCGCGCAGGGAGAGCAGGGCGGGCGTGTCACCGGAGGGGGGCGTCATGTTGCCGCACATCAACCCCAGGTGCGGGTCTACTCCGCCCTCGCGGGGACCGCCCGTCACCAGGGCGTTCATCCACGCCCCGGCGCGCTTGCTGTCGCGAGGAAACCAGTCGGTGTAGAAGGAGGCGACGTGGGTGCCCGCCTCATCGAGAATGTCGTAGTAGCGCACCTCGGGGTGCCAAACGGGAGCCTGCGCCTCACGAACGGTGATGCCAAACACGCGGTTCACGATTTCGAACAGACCCGCGAGCACGTTATCCAGCGCGAAGTAGGGCCGCAGGGCTTCCTCGTCAAAAGCGTACTTCGCCTGCCGCTGCTTCTCGGCCCAGTAGGCGACGTCCCAGGCTTCCAGCGCGGGGGCGTCCTGCCCCGCCTGCTCGCGGTAAAAGGCTTCGAGCTCAGCGTTCTCGCGCTCAAAAAAGGGCCGGATTCGCGCTTCCAGGTCGCGCTCAAAGGCGAGCGCTCGGTCACCGCTCCCCGCCATGCGGTCTTGCAGCACGTAGTCGGCGAAGTTGCGAAAGCCCAGCAGCTGGGCCTGCTCGCGGCGCAGCCGCAGGATCTCCGCGACGAGGGGGCGGTTGTCGCGGCCCTCTGTGGTGCCCACCGCGTTCTGAGCCAGCCACAGCTCGCGCCGCAGCTCGCGGTCGTCGGCATAGGTGAGGACGGGTTCCACCGTCGGCAGGTGCAGCGTGAGGCGGTGGCCCTCCTGCCCGCGCGCCTCTGCGTCGCGGCGGGTGGCGTCCAGCACACGCTGCGGAACTCCAGCCAGCCGCTCGGTCGGCACGTACAGCTCGAAGGCAGCGGTCGCGTCGAGCACGTTCCTCGCAAAGTCGTTCGTGACCTGCGCGAGGCGGGTATTCACCTCCAGCAATCGGGCCTTCTGTGCGTCGGGCAGGTCCGCGCCCTGGCGGCGAAACTCGTCGAGGGTGAGCCTGAGGTGCCGGGCCCGCACCGGGTCGAGCGCGCGGGCGGCCTCCGTCCCGGCAAAGCCCTTGAGCGCCGCCCACAGCCCCGGGTGGAGGCTGAGCTGCGTGTAGAACTCGGTCACCTTGGGCAGGATCGCGCGCTTGGCCGCCTGCCACTCGGGGCTGGTCACCACGCTGTCGAGGTGGCCCACGATCACCCGCACGGTGTCGAGCTGCTCGGTGAGCGTGTCGAGCTCCGCCATGAAGTCGGCGTCATCGCGTTCCCCCGCCCGCGCGAGCCTCTCCAGCCCAAGGCGCGTCTGCGCGAGCAGCGTGTCCACAGCCGGTTCAGCGTGCTCGGGGCGAATCCGGTCGAAGGGAATACGAAAACCCACGTTCAGGAGGGGATTCTCACTCTGAACGGGCGCGGGAGGCGCTTGTGTCATGCGGCGAGTATAGAGAGGCGTGCCCGCCCCATGCTGCGCCAAACGGCGGATGGCACGCCGGGCGGGGACTATGCTTGGCTTCTGCATGGACGCCGTGACCCTTCACCCCGCCACCCCCGCCGATCTGTCCCGCGTGGCCGCGTTCCTGACCGCTGCACACCCCGAGTCCCCCGTCGCCGTGGAGGACCTGGAGCAGTTGGAGGCGCGCCGACTGGAGGATGAACCCTTCGTGCGGACGCTGGCCGTACAGGCGGGCGAGATCGTGGGCATGGCGGAAACGGGCGTGCCGCGTATGGACGGGCATCCCGGATGGCTGGACGTGACGGTGCGCACCCTGCCGAAAGGGGCCGGGGGAACGCTGGCCGCAACGCTCCTTTCACATGCGGAGGCGCAGGCCCTCCAGCACGGCGCGCATACCCTGGTCACGCGCGTTCGGGAGGACTGGTGGGAAAAACCGTTCTACGAGGCCCGCGGCTACCACGAGCACGACCGTATGTGGAGCAGCACGCTGGACCTGCGGACGCTGGAGTTCGCCCGGTTCGCCCTCGACGAGGAACGCGCCGGGGCCGCGGGCGTGCGCATCGCACCCCTCGCTGAACTGGTCCGCGACTTCGACGAGGCCGCCCAGCGCCGCCTCTACACCCTGATGGCCGCCCTGCTGCGCGACGTACCCACGGCCACGCCCATCAGCGTCTGGCCCTTCGAGGTCTGGCAGCAGCGCGTGCCGGGGCGTATCCAACCCGCGGGATTCTTCATCGCGGTGGCCCCGGACGGTGAGTGGATCGGCCTCAGCGAACTGCACCAGCCCATCCCCACCCGCCCCGGCACCCTGCACAACGGCCTGACGGGTGTCCTTCCCGCCTGGCGCGGCCACGGCGTCGCCTACGCCCTGAAACTCGCGGCGGCCCGCGCTGCCCTGAGCCGGGGCTTCACCCACGCCCGCACGAGCAACCACAGCAGAAACCGCCCCATGCTCGCCATCAACGAGCGGCTGGGCTTCGTGCGGGAGGCGGCGACGGTGACGCTGAAGCGGAATGTGGGGGGCGAAACGTGAACTACCCCAGGCCTACAGGCCGGGGCTTCTCGTGGCACGCATCTTCCAGTAGAGCGTGGAAGCCCTCAGCCAGGGCAGGAGCTCCCACGGTCCACGTTCTACGGTTCACGCTCCCGCTCCAGCAGCATCGCGTCCCCCAGCGAATAGAAACGGTAGTCTCCGGCCAGGGCGGCGTCATAGGCGGCCCGGATGCGGTCTTCTCCCGCAAAGGCCGCCACCAGCAGCAGCAGGGTGCTCCCGGGAAGGTGCAGGTTGGTGATCAGGAGGTCTGGAACGCGCACGGGCATGCCGGGCGTGATGAAGATGCGGGTCTCGCCCTCCCCGGGGTTCACCGTGCCGTCCTCGTTCGCGCTGCTTTCCAGGGCGCGGACGGTGGTGGTGCCGACGGCGATCACGCGCCGTCCCTCCGCCTTGGCGCGGTTGATCGCCCCAGCCGTCGCCGGCGGGATGGCATAGCGTTCGGCGTGCATCACGTGT
Source organism: Deinococcus sp. YIM 77859 (assembly GCF_000745175.1). Taxonomy (NCBI): domain Bacteria; kingdom Thermotogati; phylum Deinococcota; class Deinococci; order Deinococcales; family Deinococcaceae; genus Deinococcus; species Deinococcus sp. YIM 77859. The sequence goes on along the minus strand of NZ_JQNI01000002.1, from coordinate 306,352 downwards.
TCGGCCACGCTCCCGGTAATCGGCCGGAAGGTGCCCGCACCGACGTGCAGGATCAGGGCGTGCCGTTCCACGCCCAGCGCGTCCAGGCGAGCGAGCAGTTCGGGCGTGAAGTGGAGCCCCGCCGTAGGGGCCGCCACGCTGCCCGGCTCGCGGGCGTACACCGTCTGGTAGCGTTCCCGCCACGTCTCGTCGTCTCCCGCCGCGATGTAGGGCGGAAGGGGCAAGCGCCCGATCTCGTCCAGATGCGGCTTGATGTCCTGCTCGAAGCGCAGCAGCCGCGCGCCGTCGGGGAGGATGCCCACGACTTCGGCCCGGTGCTCGCCGAGCCAGAGTTCCTTGCCGGCGCGCCGAGCGGGTTTGAGGTAGGCCGACCAGACGTTTGGCTCTTCCTCGCGCAGGAGGAGGACCTCCACCTGACCGCCGCCCAAGCCCTCCGGTGTGACCGGCTTGCGGGCCATCACCCGAGCGGGAATCACCCGGCTCTCGTTGAACACGAGCACGTCTCCGGCGCGCAGCAGCTCGGGCAGGTCCCGGAAGATACGGTGCGAGATCCGGTCACGTCCCACCACCATCAGGCGTGAGGCGTCACGGGGCTCGGCCCCCCTCTGCGCGATGCGCTCGGGAGGCAACTCAAAGGCGAGGCGGGCGAGAACGGCGTCAGCGTCCATAGGCATCAGGGGGTGAAACGAGGCGTGGAGCACTCCACAAACGCGCGGACACCTACCCCCTCACCTCCCCCTTCTGACGGGCGGGCATGAGCGCGTCTTCCAGGTCGGGCAGATGCGTAAAGCGGTCGGCGGCGTCCACGAGTTTCTGGGCGGTGTGCTCACGAAAGGCGATGACCTCGACACGCTTGCCGCGCTCCTGCAGCACCTCCACGATGTCGGTGAAGTCACCGTCCCCGCTGCCGAGAACCACCACGTCGAGGTGGTCCATCAACCGGACCATGTCGGCCACGATGCCCATATCCCAGTTGCCCTCATAGATGGCCTTGCCGCCCTCTGCCACGTGGTGGAGGGTGAGGTTCATGCGGCGCACCTTGTAGCCCAGCGTACTGAGCTTATAGATAAAGGGCCGTGCGGTCGCCTCGCCCTCGCGCTCGACGGTGTAGGCGATGGCGTGAACGAGTTCGCGGTCTTTCGCGGCGGCCCGCAGGAGCGTCTCGAAGTTGACCGTGCGTTCCAGCAGGTCGCGGGCGGAGTGATAGAGGTTCTGCGTGTCGATAAAAACGCCCACGCGGGGGCGGGTCACCACGTACTGCATTGCCATTCTCCTGTTGCAAGGGAAAAAGAAGACGGAAAAAGCTCCGCCGGCAAGCCGGATTCCCGGCGGTGCGGGCGCACGCAGCATAGAGCATCTGCCAGCGGCCCCTCTGCCTGCTAAGCATCTCCTCTCCTCGCCGGGCACAGGGCGGGTAACGTGAAGGCATGACAAAGGAACTCTCCACCCCGGCCCTCGAAGCCGCCCGCCAGACGTACGAAGCGTTCCGGGCACGCGGCCTGAACCTCAACATGCAGCGCGGGCAACCCTCCGACGCCGACTTCGACCTCTCAAACGGCCTGCTGACGGTGCTGGGCGAAGAGGACGTGAAGATGGACGGCCTGGACCTGCGGAACTACCCCGGCGGCGTCGCGGGCCTGCCGTCCGCGCGTGCCCTGTTCGCCCACTACCTCGACGTCAAGGCAGAAAACGTGCTGGTCTGGAACAACTCCAGCCTGGAGCTTCAGGGCCTGGTGCTCACCTTTGCGCTCCTCCACGGCGTGCGCGGGAGCGTCGCCCCGTGGATCACCCAAAAGCCGAAGATGATCGTGACCGTGCCCGGCTACGACCGGCACTTCCTGCTCCTGCAAACGCTGGGCTTCGAACTCCTCACCGTGGACATGCAGCCCGACGGCCCGGATGTGGACGCCATCGAACGGCTCGCGGGGGCGGATCCGTCGGTCAAGGGCGTGCTGTTCGTGCCAACCTACTCCAACCCGGGGGGCGAGACGATCAGCCTCGAAAAGGCGCGGCGGCTGGCGGGCCTGGAGGCGGCGGCTCCCGACTTCACGATCTTTGCGGACGACGCCTACCGCGCACACCACCTCTGGGACGAGGACCGTGCCGAGCCGGTGAACTTCGTGGCGCTGTCCCGCGACGCGGGCTCGCCCGACCGGGCCTTTGTGTTTGCCTCCACCTCCAAGGTGACCTTTGCGGGCGCGGGCCTCGGCTTCGTGGCGAGCAGCGAGGACAACATCCGGTGGCTGGCCCAGTACCTCAACGCGCAGAGCATCGGCCCAAACAAGCTGGAGCAGGCGCGGCACGTCAAGTTCCTGACGGAATACCCCGGCGGCCTGGAAGGTCTGATGCGCCAACACGCCGCCATCATCGCCCCCAAGTTTGAGGCGGTGGCTGAAACGCTGCGCGCCGAGCTGGGCGAGGACGGTGCCTACGCGACGTGGACACAGCCCAAAGGGGGATACTTCATCAGCCTCAACACCAGCGAGCCTGTTGCGGACCGGGTGGTGCAGCTCGCCCAAGCGGCTGGGGTAAGCCTCACGCCTGCCGGGGCGACGTACCCCGCCGGGCAGGACCCGCACAACCGCAATATCCGCCTCGCGCCGACGCGCCCCCCGGTCGAAGAAGTCCGCACCGCGATGCAGGTCGTAGCGGCCTGCATCCGCCTGGCGACGGAGGAAGCGCGGGCAACGCGGGAGCAGGCGGGGCGCTAGGCAATCCTGCTGGGGGAACGGCAACTCACCCTCCGCTCCGCGGAAGAACGCGAACATCCGCGGCTTGATTTCTCTCATCCTGGCCCCGAGGATGTTCGCCATGCCGACCCGTTACCCAGGCTCACCCGAGGAACGCGCCGCTCTGGACGCCTACATCAAGCTGTGGCGCGCGGCGCATGCGGTGGAGGTGGCTGCCAATCGGCATCTGGCGGACCACGGCCTGACGGTCAGCCAGTTCGGCGTGCTGGAGGCGCTCTACCACCTGGGTCCCCTCAGCCAGCGTCAACTGGCCGACAAGATCCTGCGCTCGAGCGGCAACCTGACCATGGTGATCGACAACCTGGAGCGAGGCGGCCTGGTGCGGCGCGAGCGCGACCCCCAGGATCGCCGGGTGATGAAAGTGTTTCTGACTCCCCAGGGAGAAACCCTGGTGGCCCGTGTGCTCCCGAACCACGTGCGGGGCATCCGGGAGCTCTTTACGGCCCTCACTGCCGAAGAGCTGGAAGAACTCGCCACATTGACACGCAAACTGGGACGCAGCCTGGTCGGGGACGCGGCGGAGACGCCCCCACGCAGAAAGCGTCAGGGGTAGTCCCCAGCCGACCAACTTCCCGGTTCCCCGCTGCTCTGGGTCAGCCGCTGACTTTTTCTTGTGCCCTGTCCCACAATGAAACGTTTGATGTTAAACGACACTGCGGCCATGACCACGCGCTCCCCCCTTCCCGGCACGACGCCGGTTCAGGGGTTACATCACGTCACGGTGATGGCCTCGGACCCGCAGCGCAACATCGACTTCTACAGCCAGACCCTGGGGCAACGGTTGGTGAAGGTAACCGTCAACTTCGACGATCCCGGCACCTACCACTTCTACTACGGGGATCTGACCGGGCAGCCCGGCACGGTCATGACCCACTTTCCCTGGCCGGGTGCGAGGAGGGGCGTGCGCGGCAACGGTGAGGCTGTCGCCATAGCCTACAGCGCTCCCCGTGCGAGCGCAGCCTACTGGAAAGACCGCCTGACGGGGCGCGGCTTCGCCATTCAGGAGAGCGAGCGTTTCGGAGAGCGGGTGCTGACCGTAGAGGATCCGGACGGCACCTGGACCGAACTGGTCTTTGAGGACGGCCCCCCCGTGCAGCCCTGGCCCGCCAGCCCTGTGCCCGCTGAACACGCCCTGCGCGGGTTTCACTCGGTCACGGCCTGGGTGGGTAATACGGGTGCCGTGCGCGACCTCCTGGTCAGCTCCCTGGGCTTCACGGAGGTGGGCAGCGAGCCCGACGCAGAGGGCACGCGCACTCGCTTCCGGGGAAGCGGCGAGGGTGTCGGCCTCTTTGTGGACGTGGTGGAACGGCCTGGACAACCGCGCGGGAGCTTTGGTGCCGGCAGCATTCATCACGTGGCGCTGCGCACCCGGAGCGATGACGAGCAGGAGGCCTACCGCACGGGCCTGAGCGCAGCGGGCTACCGGCCCACACCCGTACAGGACCGGCAGTACTTCCACTCCATCTACTTCCGCGAACCGAACGGGGTGCTGTTGGAGATCGCGACCGACGCGCCCGGCTTCACCGCCGATGAACCGGTGGAGGAACTCGGCCGGCACCTCAAGCTCCCCGCCTGGTTCGAGGGGCAGCGGGCCGCCATTGAGGCCCACGTGCCGAGGATCGTCAACCGCGAGTACGGCGTGACCATCGGCACCAGGGTGCTGGACGCGGCCACGGATCAAAACGGGCCCGAACAGCCGGGCGTAGAGGTCTACACGGCGGGCCGTCCCCTGGGGGAAGCGCGGGTCGCGATGGTGCTGCTGCACGGTCGGGGCGGCAGGGCGGTAGACATCCTCTCCCTCGCGGACGAACTGAACCTTAGCGCGTTCGCGTACCTCGCCCCACAGGCGCCGGGAAACAGCTGGTATCCGCTCTCCTTTCTCGCGCCGGTGGAGCGCAACCAGCCGCAGCTCGATCAAGCCCTCGCCACGGTGGAGGCCACGTTCAACGCACTCGAAGCGCGGGGAATTCCGCCGCAACGCGTGGTGCTGGGCGGCTTTTCCCAGGGGGCTTGCCTCGCGCTGGAGTACGCCAGCCGCGCCGGGAAGAGGCTGGGCGGCGTGGTGGCCTTGAGTGGCGCCCTCATCACCCTGGATCAGCCGGGCGACCTGAGCGGCATGCCTGTCTTTATGGGGGTCGCGCCCGACGACCCGCATATTCCACTCTCGCGGTTTGAGGAGAGCGCCGCCCAGCTGCGCTCACGGGGGGCACAGGTGGACGCTCGCGTCTATCCGGGCTTGGGACACGGCATCCATGGAGACGAACTCGACGCCGTCCGGCAACTCCTGCAGGGCGTGGCCGCCCAGCTCTGAGGCGAACTCTGCCCTACCGCAGCTGCGCCGCGACCGTCACCACGTCCGCATTTGGGCCCTCGAAACCCGGTGTGTAGGCCCGAATGATGAAGACGGCGCGGTTCCCCTGCACGTACACGCGGTCCAGGGCGTAGCGGGCAGCACACTCACGGTCGGGTGGAAGGCTGCGGTCCGCGTGGACCGTCTGCCCGTTCACGGTGAGGATGAAGCCAGCGGGCCGCTCGCCCTCGGGAAGCATCTCCGGAAAGGCGCAGCGGGAAGGCAGAGCCCGCACCGTCAGCCGTACGGGAACGGGCCGTGACCACAACCGGACCAGCGTGGTGGTGGAGGCATCCCCCCGCGTGCCCTCGGTCCAGACGGGGGCCGCCCGGGGAAAGGCACGGGCATAGACAGGCTGGGCCGCGCGGCTGGAGCGCACCCCCAGCCGCCCGAGGGCTGTCTCCTCGCTGCGCCACAGCCAGTCGCGCACCCAGGCCGCCGACTCGGAGGTAGAGCGCGCCGAGGCAGCGTACAGGGGCCGCCCACTCGCGGTGTCGAGCACACTCAGACGAGCGACGCTCAAGCCGCTGCCGTCCTGCACGCCGCCCCATAGCACCAGCACGCGGGCGCCCTCCGGAGAGAACGCCACCCGCTGCACGTCCAGGCGGTCCCCCGCGCGGGCGGACACCGTGAGCGTCAGCAGGCCCAGGACAGCGGTGAGCAGAGCACGCATATCCACCTCCTAGGTGCCCAACCTCAGAAGCGCACGCTGTCCAGCACCCGGCTGAAGAGGGCGCTGCTGGCGGCGAAGCGCTCGGGCGTGTCCGTCACCTGAAAGGAGTAGAGGTTTTTCGCGCCGTTTCCGAACCAGATCCGCAGGCGCAGCTGGCCCTTGGGGTGGCTGAGGGCATAGTGCCGCTCGACGCCGGGAACGCCGCCGTAACTGACATTCTTTCCGCCCAGCAGCTTGAGGGTGCTGCCGGTTTGCTTCACGCCCGCCTCGAAGCCTTGGAATTCCTGCTTGAGGTCTACGGCCTTGCCGTTTTTGGGGGTAAACAGCAGCCGGATCATGGCGGCGGGCGGCGTCTTGGCAGACACGATGCTCACGCCGCTTGTGCCGTCATTGAAGCCCAGCCAGCCCTTGGGGAGACTGACCGTAAAGGGCAGCTTCGGATCCTTGAAGGGCACAAGCGTCTGGGCGCCTGCTCCCCCCAGCAGCAGGGCAGCGGCGAGCGTGGCGGACAGAACAGGCTTCATCGCCTGTACCGTACCGCACGTAGATGAGTGAGCGCCTTCTCAAAGTGCATGGGGGGAGAAAGGCGTCCTTTGGGCTTCAGTGCGCGATCACCGCGAAGTACACCCGCGTCACCCCCACCCGGTGGAGCGCGTCCCGACAGGCGAGGAGCGTATGACCGGTGGTCATCACGTCATCCAGCAGCAGAACTGCCCCCGGCGGGAGGCGACGTGGGTCTGCCTGGAAGGCCCCGGCAACATTGGCGGTGCGTTCGTGCGCGGACAGGCGGGCCTGCTGCCGAGTCACACGCGTGCGGCGCAGAACAGGAACGCTGGGTACCCCCAGCTCGGCGGCGACCACCCCGGCCAATAACGCCGCCTGGTTAAAGCCCCGCTCGCGCTCCCGGCTGGGGTGCAGCGGCACGGGCACCACAGCCTGCACCGCCCAGCGGGTGGGCACGCCGGTCGCCAGCGCCGCACCCAGCACTTCGGCGAGCTCCCGGGTGCCGCCGAACTTCAGGGCACGGACGGCCCGGCGGGTTCTTCCCCGGTAGCGGCCCAAGGTGACCAGATGCGGCTCGGGGCGGGGGGAAAGCGGCGAGTACAGTTCTACCCGGGGCCTGAGGGCCACGCGGCAGCTGCTGCACAGCCCCGCCGCCCGGCCGAGCTGGGCGCCGCAACCGGGACAGGAACGGGGCAGGAGCGCCCGCAGAAAGGCCCGCACGCTACACCTGCCCCGCCCGCGCGAGCTCGTCCACAAAAAGGGGCGGCGTGGTGGCTTCTACCCGCTGCCAGACACGCGCCAGTTGATGCGGGTCCAGCAGCGACGCGGCGAGGGAGAGGCAGGTGAGGTGATGGGCACACACCAACCGCACACCCGTCTCGCCCAGGCGCTCGCGCTCGCTGGAAGACAGCAGGGCGGCAAAGGCCTCCGCGTCGCCCAGGGCCGGATGACCGCCCTGCCGCAGCGCCGCCCGCAGGAAGGCGGCCACCTCGGTGGGGTTCAGCCAGAAGCCGAACATGAGTTCGCTCGACAGCGTCTCCAGCCGGGTCATACGCTCTGCGTCCAGGCCTTCGCGAACCAGCGCGAGCGCGAGCGCCTGCCGCTCCAACCGCCGCTGCGCGTACTCCGCGAGGCTCAACACGTCGCCGCGCGGCGCGACCCGGCCGCCCACCGCGTTCCGCAGGCGGTAGGCCAGGATGTACCCCTGGTACTCCAGCAGCATCTCGCGCAGGCTGTTGCGGGACACCGGTTCATTGTAGAGGAGGGCGCTGGGCGGGCCGCGGGACAAAGGCCACGGAACGCTTCCGTATGGTGGAACCCGTAGCGACAACTCAGCCGTGTCGGGCCACTGAAAACCGGGCCGACGCGGTCAGAAGCGGAGAGTGACCAGAGGAATGCACCTACTCAGGCGGGGCCATCAATTCGAGTACCGGGATCATCAAGGCGTCGACCAACTCGGCCGGGTGGACGTGTGGACCACCGGGAGTGGCGAACGGGCCGTGCTGGTGTTGCGCGACCTGCCCTCGACCGACGCGGCGCCAAGAGCCCTGCGAACCCTGACGTACACCTGGCTTCCTTATCTGCTGCGCCCCGACGTACGCCTCTCCGTCCTGGTGCTCCGCCCCGCTACAGAAGAGCACGCCAAGGCAAGGGCGCTGGTGCTGCCCCTGAGCGCCTAGGCCGGGCCGTCACTCCAGCACGTACTTCACACCCTCCTCAAAGGCCACCCGGCCCGTCTCGGCGCGGGGCACGACGAGGTTACGCCGCCACGGCATCCACTCCGTTTGTCCTGTCGAGGAACGCAGGAAGCCGCGCAGGCCAATCTCGACCGTTCGCACGTCCCCCTGCAGCCAGGCAGCCAAAGCGGCACGCACCGCCTCGGCATCACGCAGCGGCCCGGTGAGGCGGGCGGAGGGCACCGGCCCCCCAGGCTGATCGTGCCGGGCATAGAGGTCGACCGTGAAGCCCTCGGCGATCCGCAGGAGCGCCAGCGCCTCCTCACGGGCCAGGGGCCGGGCAAAGGTCACGTGCAGGTCGAGGTCAAAACCACGTACGCCCTTATCGGTGCGGGTCGAGGCAGGGGGGGTATCCATCCCCTGAGGGTAGCAGCGGCAACAGAAAAGCGCGCGGCAACAATCTTGACTTAGAAAATCGGAATAGTTCAGGATAACGGCATGAGGCTTGCCTTGATCCTCCTGACGTCGGCGCTCCTGGGTCAGAGCCAGGCTGCTCCCCTGGACGGCGTCAAGACCTATCTGGAGAGCAAACTGCGCGTGCAGGAGGCGGGAACCGCTCAGCTCGTACAGGGTGCCGACCGGTACTACGCGCTTGCCAAAGCGGCCAACTTCGACTACCGCCGGGTCGCGCATCTCCCGCAGACCCGCGCGGCCCTCCAGACGGCCCGCGCCGGATGGATCAAGGCCAGCCCAGCCTACGAGGACATCGAAGGCATCGTGGCCGGAGTGGACGCCCTCAGCGACTTTGACCTGATTCTGGATGCCGGCACCAGCGCCGCCGAGGGCGGAGAGAACGTGGTGCCCTTTGATCTGAAGCTGCCCAACGGGAAAGTCTTGCCGCGACCCGGCAACCTCTTCGGCGTCAACGAGGCCGCGCTGTGGGGCACGGTCAAGGCCTTTGGCACCGGCGTAGCCTACGACGTGGACGGCAATGGAACGCTGGACTTCGGGGACCAGTTGCCCGACGCGAACGTCCTGAAAGCCGCCGCCGCCGAGCTGCACCGCCAAACCGGGGCCCTGCGGCAGGCGGCGGCCCGCTGGACGCCTACCCGTGCCGACGTGTTTGGAGCGTTGGTGGCGAATGTGCCCACGGTGGGCCCCGTGTTTTTTGAGAATTGGAAAACCAGCCGCTTCGTGCTTGGCGGGCAAAGCCGCCGCACTGACTTCGTGGTGATCTCGCGCCTCGCGGACCTCGCCGGCAATGTGCGCTCCTGGCAGGTGATGTACGCGGGCCTCAGCCCCGCCGTCAAGGGCCGGAGCCCGGCGCTTGATGCCCAGATCGGGGCGGGGCTGAGGGACCTGGCCGCCTTTGTGAGCCGCCTGGTGGTGCAGGAACGGCAGCGGCGTTTCACGCCCGAGCAGGCCGAGACCCTCCAGGCCGAGGCGCAGGACCGCGCCACGGCAATCACCGGCCGCCTCACCCAGGCCGCCGCGCTGCTGGGCATCAAGGTCGAGTGATGGGGCGTTTCCTGCGCGCCGCCGCCTGGACCTTGGCCTGCGGCCTCGCCGGTGCCCAGGCCGCCGACCTCGCTCCCCCCGCCGAGACGCTGCGCGCCAAGCTTGCCGAGGCACAGATTGAGGTTACCTTTGACCGTGCCCGTGCCGCCGAGCTGGTGGGAGAGGCGGAGCGGGCCGCGGCTCGCCTCCTTCCTTCCATCCGCGAGGTAAACCCGGCGGCGGCGCGAGCGGTGCAAGCCGCTCTGAAAGGGGCAAAGCGCGCGGTCCGCAGCGGAGACGAAACAGCCCTCGCCGCCGCCCGTGCCCACGCCTGGACGGGGGTGCTTGCCGGAACCTATGCCGGTCTGGAGCGCAGTGTGAGGAGCGGCGACGCGGACGAGGCGCGGGGCTGGCTGGCCGCTCGCGAGTTTCGCACCGCCAGCGCCTTGACCCGCCTGAGCACCGACGCGACCGAGGCCGTGGAGGCGCTGGACGCCGGCAGGCTGACCCCGCAAGCGGCCCTGGCCGCCGTGCGCGCCGACGTGCTCGACGGCTATCAGGCGCGGCTGAGCGAGGCGCTGCGCGAACTGGAGACCGCGCAGGCCCGCGGGTGGCGCACCCGCAGCGCCGAGCAGGCCGCGTTGGCGCAGGGCTACTTCACCCTGCTGGCCCCCGCCTACCGCGCCCAGCGGGGGGAAACGCGGCTGGAGGCCGTACAGGCGGACCTCGCCGCCTTGCCTGCCAGCCTGAAGCGCGTGCAAGCCGACCTGGAGGGCTTTCGCGCGGCCCCCCTCTCGCCCGCCGAGGTCAAGGCGCGGGCGGGGCAGGTCACGCGGTTTCTCGCGCTGGTGCCGGTGGAATACGGACGCGGCGTGAAGCTGAGCGGCGCGGCGGCGGTCGTCAGCAGTGACCTGGAAGTGACCGAGGCCCGCACCTTTCTGAGCGGCGCGAACGCTGCCTTGGCTGACCTCGCGCCGCTGCTGCCAAAGGAAACAGACGTCAAGGCCCTTCAGGCCGGGTTCGCGGGGCTGGAGGCGAGCCTGGCGCGCGCCGCCGCCCATCGGGACGCCCCCACGCCCAGCCAGATCGAGGCGGACGTCAAGGCACTGCTGGACCGGGTGCGGGCGGCTTTCCCCGCCGCCTGGCAGGCCCATGACGCGAACGCCGACCTGGGCGTTATCCGCACGCAGCTCAGCGCCGTGGTCGCCGCGGCCGAGGCGGGTGACTGGGCCGCTGCCGAAACAGCCCGGCTGGACGCGTACGCCCTCCTGGAAAGCGGCGCCGAAGCCCGCATCGCGGTGTTCGCCCCCGACCTCAAACTGCGGCTGGAGAATCTCTTCTGGAATGGCCAGCACCCGGATGGCCTCGCCCGCCTGATCCGTGAGCGTGCCGACGTCGCTCGTTTCCGCGAGTCACGCGCCGCACTCGAAGGAGCCCTTAAGGAAACCGCCGAGGCGCTGGGGACCGAGGTCGCGCCCGCCGCCGCCGCGACGAACGCGGGCGTGATCGTGTTCCGCGAGGGCTTGGAGGCAGTGCTGATCCTGGCAGCGCTGATGGGCAGCCTGCGCCGACCAGAAGTGCGCCACCTGCGCCGCCCGATGTGGCTGGGGGCACTGGGCGCCCTGGCCGCGACCGCCGCTACCTGGTTCGTGCTGAGCGGCACCCTGGGCCTCTTTGCCCGCTACGGCGAAAAGCTGGAGGCGGTCGTCAGCGTCATCGCCATCGGCGTGCTGCTCCTGATCATGAACTGGTTCTTCCATCAGGTGTACTGGACCGACCGCATGGCCGCCTTCCAAAAGCAGAAGCACGGCCTCACCACCGGCAGAAGCCCCCAGCTCGCCCAGTGGATTGGCCTTGTGGTGCTGGGTTTTACCTCCATCTACCGCGAGGGCTTCGAGACGGTGCTCTTCCTGCAGTCGTTGGTGCTGCAGTCGGGCACCGTGCCCGTCCTGACCGGTACCGGCCTGGGCGTGCTGAGCGTGCTGGGCGTGGGCGTGCTGGTGTTCGCCCTGCAGGCCCGCCTGCCGATGAAGAAGCTGCTGGTCTGGACCGGCATGATGATCTGCGCCGTGCTCGCCGTGATGGTGGGCAACACGGTGCACGTCCTGCAACTGGTGGGCTGGTTCCCGGTTCACCCGCTGGGCACGGCCTTCCCCTCGTGGGCGAGCCTGTGGCTGGGCCTCTATCCCACCTGGGAAGGGCTGGTGGCGCAGGTCGTCGCGGTGGTCGCCGTCGTCGGCAGCTACTTCGCCGCCGAGGGCCTCAAGGCCCGGCAACTGGAAGCCCGCCGGCGCGAGGCGCGGGAGGCGGCGACCACTTCCGGCTGAAGGCTGGCACGCCCGATCTCAGCGTTCTCGCACCGGCGCCCCCAACACCTCGCGCCCGCCCAGGTAGGGCCGCAGCGCCTCCGGCACGCGTACCGTCCCGTCCGCCTGCTGGTGATTTTCGAGGAGGGGCACCAGGATGCGTGGCGTGGCGATCCCGGTGTTGTTCAGCGTGTGGGCATACACCAGCTTGCCGCTCTCGTCGCGGTAGCGCAGGCCGGTGCGCCGGGCCTGCCAGTCACCCAGGTACGAGCAGGAGTGCGTCTCGCGGTACTTCCCCTCGCTGGGGACCCAGGTCTCGATGTCATACATAAGGACTTTGCCGGCCCCCATATCGCCAGTGCAGTTCTGCACGACGCGGTAGGGGAGTTCGAGCGCCCGCAGGATGCCCTCCGCGTTCTCCAGGATGATCCCGAACCAGCGCAGCGCCTCGGCCTCGTCGGCCCGCGTCATCACGTACTGCTCGACCTTGCGAAACTCGTGAACGCGGATAAGCCCCCGCACGTCCCGGCCCGCCGACCCGGCCTCGGAGCGGAAAGCCGCGCTGATCGCGGCATAGGCGACGGGAAGCTGTTCCAGGGCGAGCTGCTCGCCCGCGTACAGGCTGTTGACCGGCACCTCGGCGGTTCCGGCCAGCATCAGCTCTTCACCCTCGATCTTGTAGACCTGATCCTCGCCACCGGGAAAGTGCCCGGAGCCCACCAGGGTTTCTGGACGCACCAGGGCCGTGGTGCTCAGGGGCGTCAAGCCGCGCTCGCGCAGGAAGTCCATCGCCAACATCAGCACGGCCATCTCCAGCAGCACGGCGTCGCCCTTGAGGAGATAGGAGCGGCTGCCCGAGACCCGCGCCACCCGTTCGGGGTCCGCCCAGCCCTGACGCTCCAGAAGCTCAACGTGGTCAAGGGGCGTAAAGGAGAACACGGGCGGCTGTCCCTCGCGGCGCAGTTCGACGTTCTCGCTGTCGTCCCGGCCGACCGGCACGCTGGGATGCGGAATGTTGGGCACGCGCAGCAGCAGTTGCCGAAGCTGATCCTCATGGGCACGAAGCTGGGGTTCGAGGGCCTTGATGTCTTCCGAGAGGTCCTTGCCCTTCTGAATCAGGCGTGGCCGTTCCTCAGGTGTCGCCTGCGGCACCCGCTTGGCGTTCGCGTTGCGCTCGGTCTGGAGGGCCTCCACCCGCTGCCGCAGCTCGACGAGTTCGCGGTCGAGGCGCAGCAGCTCAGCGAGATCGAGGTCCACGCCCTTGACCTCGATGGCACGCTGCACCGCCTGTGGGTTCTCGCGGATGAACTTGAGGTCGAGCATTACTCGGCCTCCACGGTGCGGGGCACGCGGACGAAGCCGCCTTCCATCTCGGGAGCGAGGGCCGCCACGACCTCGGGAGAAAACACCTCGCCGGGCTCGTCTTCCCGCAGCACGTTCACGAGGGCCACCGGCCGCTGCATCTCCTCAACGCCGTTCGTGTCCACGGCGCTGAGCTGCTCGAAGTACCCTAGGATACGGTTGAGGTCCGCGAGCATGCTCCGGCGTTCTTCCGGCGTGAGTTCCAGCCGCGCGAGGCGCGCGAGGTGCTCGACTTGGGCCGCGTCAATCATAAGCAGGAGTATACGGGCGACCTGAACGCGAACTCATGCAGCGTCAGGAGCGGCGGGCCAGGCTGGGGCATGCCCCTGAAGCTGCTGTTGACCCTTGCCCTCACTGGAGCTGGCCTGGCTTCCGCCATCAGCGTGAATGATATTCCCGCGCTGCCGCCCGGCGTCACGGCCCCCCCACCCCGTTCGGTTCCCGTGACGCCCGCCCCGGTCACGCCCAGCGCTCCTGTCACGCCGCCCGCCTCCAGTACCGTGGGGCCTTCCAGCCTGCCGGTTGGCCCCGCCCTAGGACAGCCGCACCGGGCCACACTTGTCGGCCCCTCCAGCCTGGTACGAGGCACGGCGGGCACCTGGACGCTGCAACTCACGAACACCGGAGAGACCCCTATTCACCTGGAACACGGTGCGTGTGACCTCAAGTTCGAGGTGCTCAACGCGGCTGGGGAGATTGTGCGGCCCGCCGTGACCAATACCATCTGCACCCAGCAGCTGGTGATCACCGACGTGGCCCCCGGCGAGACGGAGGACGTGCTGAGTCTCCGCTGGGATGGCCGGGACGCGAGCGGCCGTCCCCTTCCTGCCGGCACCTATACGCTGCGCGCGGCCTTTTGGGACCGTTCGGTGAGTCTGCGCCCGCCCGCCGTGACGGTGACGCTGCGCTGATCAGCCGCCCATCCGCCTTTTGCCGGATGCAACTGCTCATCCCGCTGGCGCGTACTGTGAGGCATGAGTGCGGATAAGCCCGGCCCCCTGACGCCCCCCGAAGCGCTGCTGCACGCGCCGGAGCCCGTACCCACGGTGCAGCGGCAGGACGCGCCCGAAATGGTGCCCCTCTCCCCCGAAGACCGCGCTCGGCTCGACCAACTGGCCCGCGCCTTTGTGGAGGACGTGCTGCAAGCCGGCACCCATAGTCCTCAGTTCAGGCGCAAGCTGGAGGCCATCCATGACCTGGGCGTTCCCGAACAGCGTGCGGCGGCGCAGGTGTCGAGCCGCATGCTGGAACGTCCCCTGCGGGCGACAAAAGCCGGGGCCCTCGCGGAGGGCAGCGAGATCCTCAGGGGCCTCACCGACCTGCGGCGCACCGTAGAGGACCTGGACCCCAGCCGCACGCCGACCATGCGGGGGTTTTTGGGAAAGCTGCCGGGCGGCCGCCGAGCCGTGAACGCGCTGGACCGTTACCAGAGCGCGCAGGGACACCTGAATGCCATCTTGGAGACGCTCTACCGCTCGCAGGACGAGCTGCGGCGCGACAACGCCAGCATCGAGACGGAAAAGGTCCATCTCTGGGAGACGATGCAGAAGCTGCGTCAGTACGCGCACGTGGGCCAGGCGGTGGACGAAGCCCTGACCCAGCGGCTGCACGAGCTGGAAGCCACCGACCCCGAAAAGGCCCGCGTCGTCCGCGAGGAACTGCTGTTCGCCGTGCGCCAGCGCGTAACGGACCTCCTGACGCAGCTCGCGGTGAGCATTCAGGGGTATCTCGCGCTCGACCTGGTGCGGCGCAATAACCTGGAACTCATCAAGGGGGTAGACCGGGCGACGACCACCACTGTGAGCGCCCTCAGGACCGCCGTTATGGTCGCGCAGGCCCTGGGCACGCAGCAGGCGGTGCTGGGGCAGATCACGGCCCTCAACGACACGACCGGGCGCATGATCGGCTCGACGGCCAGCCTGCTGCGGCAGCAGTCCACCGAGATTCAGCGCCAGGCGGGCAGCGCCACGGTGGACCCGCAGATTATTCAGGCCGCCTTCCGCGAGGTGTACGGCGCACTCGACGCGATCAGCACCTACCGCACCCAGGCCCTCGACCGCTTTCAGGAGACCATCGAGGTGCTGGGCCGCGAGGTCAACGGGGCGCAGACCTACCTCGACCGCGAACGGCAAAACGCCGCGCGGGAAGTCGCGCAGGGGCTCAGCGTGACCGAGAAGGGGGACCTGAAGCTTTAAAGGCCTGTGGAGACGGAAGCGGAAAGTCCTGGCTTTCGCCCGCCGGCAGCCACGCCTCTTTCTGAGCTCACTGCCAAAAGCCCATGAAGCGAACCCGGGTGGCAGCGCCCAGCTGCAACGCCGACAATCGGCATGAGGTTCGCCATGCCCCAGAACCGCTTTTATGACCGCCGGGACGCGGGACGACAACTCGCGGCCCGGCTCCGCTCGCTCCACGACTGGCCGGAGACCACCGTGCTCGCGCTCCCACGCGGCGGCGTGCCGGTGGCCTATGAGGTCGCCCGTGCGCTGCGAGCTCCACTGGACGTGTTTCTCGTCCGCAAGCTGGGCCTGCCGGGCTACGAGGAGGTGGCGATGGGGGCCATCGCGTCGGGCGGCGTGCGGGTGCTGAATGAGGACCTGGTGCGCCGAGCGGGAGTGACGCCAAGCGCCCTAGCCGCCGCCGAGGAGCGCGAACAGGCAGAACTTGCCCGGCGCGAGAGGACCTACCGCGAGGGACGGGCCGCCACGCCTGTTGCCGGCCAGACGGCCCTGCTGATCGACGACGGCGTAGCGACCGGAGCGACGCTGCGTGCGGGCCTCCAGGCCCTGCGCGCCCTCTCCCCCACCCGGGTGGCGGTGGCCGTGCCGGTGGCCCCACCCGAGGTTTGCCGCGCCCTGCGAGGGGAGGCCGACGAGGTGGTATGCCTGCTCACCCCGCCGGACTTTATGGCCGTGGGGCAGTTCTATGTGGACTTTCACCAGACGACCGACGAGGAGGTGCGCGACCTCCTGACGCGCGCCGCCTCCCCCAAAAGCGAGGCGTGAACATATGGCACACCCTGAAGCGGACCTGATCCGGGCCCTGCGCGAGGTGGCCCGGCCCCTGACCGGAGCCTCACGGGACTACGACGCCCTCTTGGAACGCATCAGCACTGCGCGTTTCGTGTTGATCGGCGAAGCCTCCCACGGTACCCACGAGTTCTACCGGGAACGGGCGCGGCTCACCCGGCGCCTGATCGAGGAAAAGGGCTTCACGGCGGTCGCGGTGGAGGCCGACTGGCCCGACGCCTACCGCGTCAACCGCTACGTGCGCGGCGGGAGTGGGGACAACAACGCGCAGGAGGCTCTGGGCGACTTCCAGCGCTTCCCGAAGTGGATGTGGCGCAACGAGGACGTGCAGGACTTCGTGGAGTGGCTGCGTGTTCATAACGAGCGGCATCCAGAACGAGCCGTCGGGTTTTACGGCCTGGATCTCTACAGCCTGCACCGCTCTATGCGGGCGGTGATCGAGTACCTCGAGGACGTGGACCCGGCAGCGGCGCAGCGGGCACGGCAACGGTACGCCTGCTTCGAGCAGTTCGGGGAAAACCCGCAGGCGTACGGCTACGCCACCGAGTACGGGCAGCGCGAACCCTGCGAGGACGCCGCCGTACAGCAGTTGCTGGAACTCCAGCGGCGGGAAGCGGAGCTCAGCCAGGGCCCGCTTGCCGAAGACGAGCATTTCTTCGCGGAACAAAATGCGCGCCTGGCCCTGAACGCCGAGAACTACTACCGAGCGATGTTCCGGGGCCGCGACGAGTCTTGGAATATCCGCGATACCCACATGGTGGAGACCCTCGAAGCGCTCGTGCAGCACGGCGAGGCGCGGGGCCGCCCGCAACGGGTGGTGGTGTGGGCGCACAACTCGCACCTCGGTGACGCCCGTGCCAGCGAGATGAGCTGGCGACAGGGTGAACTCAACCTGGGGCAGCTCACGCGCGAGCGCTGGCCGGAAGAAACCTTTCTCCTGGGTCAAAGCACCGACCACGGCACCGTCACCGCCGCCGACAATTGGGACGAGCCTGCCCGCACCAAACGCGTGCGCCCCGGCCTGCCCGGCAGTGTAGAAGACCTGCTGCACCGGGTCGGAGGCAACTTCTGGCTGGACCTGCGTGAGCAGAACGCGGCGACAGACGGCCTGCGCGACGAGCGGCTGCAACGCTTCATCGGGGTGATCTACCGGCCGGACACCGAGCGCTGGAGCCACTACGTTCACACCCGGCTCAGCGATATGTACGACGCCCTGCTCTATTTTGACGAGACAAGCGCCCTGGTGGCGCTGGACGCGACTCCCGGGGACGAGGAGGAAGAGGTGCCGGATACCTACCCCGCTGGCCTGTGAGGGTTGCCTCTGGGCCATCTCCACGCCCCCTTCTCAAGGAGGCGTGGTCTTCTTTTCATCCCCCGCAGGCTCTGACCCGGAAGACTGGCGGTGAGTTTTCCCCTCACCCCGGTTTTCTTTGCGAAATTTGCGAAAGGTTGGTTGTACATGTCGCCACGCCCGTGCAGTCGTCGCTTCGCTTTCCTGCTCCTGGCGCTCGGCCTGAGCGCTGTAGCCCCCGCCCAAACAGGCCCCTTCCCCGCCGAACGGTTCAGCTTCCGCCCAGCGGCATTCAACAGCGTCACGCCACCGGGGTACACCCCCGACAACGGGCTTCCCTACGACGAGGCCCGCGGCTACGGCTGGATTACGGAAACAAGTGCTCGCAGCGCCGCTCCGGTCCCCTTCAATGCCACCCCGAACACCCGCAACCGGCGCGGCAGCCCCGACGTCTCCACCTCCTTGGAAGAGCTCCGGGCGACCCTGATTCACCTGCAATGCGCCAACATCTGCACGCTGCCACACATCCCGACGAACGTGGCCTGGCAGCGCAGGGTCCCCAACGGCACCTACACCGTCACTGTGGGTGTGGGTGACCCCAGCCGCATGGCCTTTACCAGCGGTCCCTCCCGCCACACGATCAACGTGGAAGGCGTTCCCCTGATCGACCGTTTCGAGCCAACGGTCGAAACCCCCTTTCGGCAGGCGACGGGGACGGTGACGGTCTCGGACGGCCTCCTGACGGTGGACGCCATCGGCGGCACAAACACGAAGCTCAACTTCATTGAGATCACCCGCGTGCCGTAGCCCGGCCCGCGGTTCAGCCGCCGCGCGCCTCCACCTCCGCCTGTTTCTCGCCCCAGGCTTCCAGCCTCGCTGTCAGCTGCGTCTCCAAAGCGTGGGCAGCCCGTCCCAGGGTCACGAAATCGGCGTTGGGCGGGGCCGCCGCGAGAGCGGCCTGCGCCTCCAGAAGTTCAGCCTCCAGGCGGGCGATCTCGGCTTCCAGGGCCTCGACCTCGCGTTTGAGGTGCCACAGGCTCTTGCCCTTGGGCGCGGCGGGCCTGGAGACGGGTTTGGCCTCGGCACGGACCTCCTCGGCCGGTATGGGGCGGTGCTTGGCCCGGTAGTCCGCCCAACCGGGGTACTCGTAGAACTGGCCGTCCTCCAGGAGCCAAACCCGGTCGGCGAGGCCCTCGATCAAGGCTCGGTCGTGGCTCACCATCAGCAGCGTGCCGGTATAGGCGGTGAGCGCGTCTTCTAGCGCCTCCACCATCTCCATATCGAGGTGGTTGGTCGGCTCGTCGAGGACGAGGAGGTTGTGGTCCTCCTGCGCGAGCTTGAGCAGGGCAAGGCGGGCCCGTTCGCCGCCCGAAAGAATCCGGGCAGGCTTATCGTGCTGGTCGTAGGGAAAGAGAAAGGTGCCCAGCAGGGTATGGGCTTCGGTGTCCTTTTCGACGTACTCGCGGGCCACGTCGTAGAGGGTCTGCTCGGGATCCACGCCACGCAGGGCCTGGTCGTAGTAGCCCACGCTCACCCGAGCTCCGGTCAGCACGCGGCCACGTGGGTCGTCGCTCGGCGTGAGGCCCAGCAGGGTCCGCAGCAGGGTGGTCTTCCCAGCCCCGTTGCGCCCGATGATCGCCACCCGGTCCCCTCGGCGCAATTGGACGTTCACATCCCGGAAAAGGGAACGCCCGCCGAGCGCCCTGGTGAGGTGGCGGGCGTCGAGCACCACCTCGCCGCTTTCGGGCGCGTGGAAGGTGATCCGGGTGGTGCGTTCCTCGGGCGGGGGGGCCGCGGTGGCACGGGCCTGCATGCGGTCCACTCGGGCCTGCATGGCCCGGGCGCGCCGGGCGAGCTTGCTCATGCCCAGGCCCCAGAGTTTCATGCGGTCGGCGCTCGCCTGCAGGGCAGCAATCGCCTTTGCGTCCTGCTCGAAGCGGGCGGCCTGCTGTTCGAGTTCGGCGTCCAGCGCCGCGCGGAAGGTGGTGTATCCACCGGGGTACACCCTCAGCGTGCCGCCCCGCAGGTAGGCCGTCTCGTTCGTCACCGCGTCGAGAAAGGCGCGGTCGTGGCTGATCACGAGCACGGCACCGGGATAACGGCTCAAGAAGCCCTCCAGCCACTCCACCATCACGATGTCGAGGTGGTTGGTGGGCTCGTCGAGCAGCAGCACGTCGGGGTTCTCGACGAGCAGCGCGGCCAGAGCGAGGCGGGTGCGCTCGCCGCCGGACAAGCCCGCGACTGGGTCATGCTCACGGCCCCGAAAGCCGAAAGCGAGGGTCACCGCCTCCTTGCGGCTGCGGCGCTCGAAGCCGCCCCGACGCGCGTAGTGCTCCAACACCTCCTCGTGCCTCAGCACGCTCTCGGGAGTGCCGTCCGCCATCGCCTCCGCAGCGGCGGCGAGTTCGGCCTCTAGGGCGTCGAGGTCGTGAAAGGCAGCCTCCAGCACGCTGTCGACCGTGGCCCCCTCAGGAAAGACCGGGTCTTGGGTGAGGGCGCGCACGCGCACACCGGGTGCCCGGCGGACCGTCCCGCTGTCCGGCAGCACCTCGCCGGTCAGCAGCCGCAGCAGGGTGCTTTTGCCCGCCCCGTTGCGGCCTACGAGCCCCACACGGTCACCAGGCTGAACCTGAAGGGTCACCCCGGACAGGACGGTGAGCGGCCCGTACTCTTTGGTGGCGTCCTGAACGGCAACAAGCACGCTCCGCAGTATACGTTCCCCTTTTCCCTATACACTGAGGCAATGAGCGCCACTGCCTCTCCGTGGCTGCCCGCCGCCCGAAGCCGCTCGTGGTCCCCTTGCCTGGCCCTCACCGCGCTGCTCCTCCTGGCCGGGACGCTCGCCCGTGCCCAGAGTTCGCCCCTCAAGGCGCAGCAGGTGCAGGGCCGCGCCGAGGTGCTCCAGGGGGGCGCGTGGCGGCCGGTCAGCAGGGCCGTGCCTGTGGCGCAGGGGTTGCGAACCGGAGCGGGCCAGGTCTGGCTGACCAGCACCCGTGAAGGACAGACGGGCCGCATCCTGGCTGGGCCGGACTCGCGCCTGCGTGTCTTCAGGGGCGAAGCGGACCTCCAGGGCGGCCGGTTCCTGCTTGTGGGGCCGGTCGCCGCCTACGTGCTGGGGCATCACCTGGTGCTCGAACGGGACAGCCAGGCCCGAGTGGACCTCATGGCCAGCGGAACGCCACGGCGGGTGGCGGTGCTGGCGGGAAGCGGGCGGCTGGCGCTGGGAACGCGCGTGCTGCGCCTGGGGGCCGGGCAACAGGTCAACCTGGGGAGCGGGGCGGTCTCGGCCTACAGCGAGGGGGATCCGTGGTATGCGCCGCAGTTTACGGGCGTGGGCTCCGTGACCGTAGAGGCCACGCGCGGCCCGGTCTACCTCGCTCGCGGGGGCACCCGGCAGATCGCCAAAGTCGGAAGTCTTCTGCAGCTTGGCGAGCGCCTTCAGACGGGAGAGGGGGCATGGGCGGAGGTGGGCTTGGCGGGGGGCGGCTACCTGCGCCTCCAGGCGGGCAGCGAACTGAGCGTTGTGGGCAGCACACGCACCCCTCGCGGACAGGAGGTCACCTTGCAGCTCACCCGCGGCAATGCCTGGAATGTCGTCCGCGGCAGCGGGAGCGGCACGCCTCTGGTGGGGAGTGCCCTGCGCGGCAGCACGTTTCTGCTGGGCGTGAACGGAGTCACCAAAACCTTTGGGCCGAGCACGGTCCCTGCCCCCCCCAGCAGCGCGGGGGCCGGCGGCCTCAACCGGCCCCTCGATGCGGAGCTAGAACAGCCCCTGACCCTCCAGCTGGCGGCTCCCCCCCGCCTCACACGCACCCTGACGCTGAGCGTGACCAGTCTGCCCAACGCCCGCGTGACTGCCCAGGTGGGCACTCGCACCTTCCCGCTCAGCCCGGTTACCGGCGCGGCAGGTCAGTTCCGATTGTCGCCCACCTCGCTGGCCGAAGGCCGCCATACTGTGGTGGTGCGGGCCGAGTGGCGCGGGCAGGTGCGCACCCGGACACTGCGGGTCGTGATCGACCGCACGCCCCCCACCCTGGGCAACCTGCGCGCCGAACGGAGCGGCAATGTGCTGCTGGTGGGCGGCACGGCGCGCGACGAGGGGACAGCAGCCGCCGGAAGCCGCCTGACCGTCACGGTGGAGCTGGGACCGGAGCGCTTTCGCCGCACGGTCAGACCGAACGGCGAGGCGGGGGACTTTCAGTTGACGCTGCCCGCACCTACGCCCGGAACTCCGGTGCGCCTGACGGTGTCGGACGAGGCGGGAAATGAGGCGCATGCGGTCCTCCCCTGAGCGCCCCCTGACGCGGGCCATGCTGGTGCTGGCGGTCCTGCTCGGGGCCGCGCTAGGGCTGCTGTTTCCCAACAATGACCGCCTGTGGGACGCTCTGAACCAGGCGCTTCCCAGCCCGCCTGATCCGCGCGTGGTCGTGGTGGGGATCGATGACGCTTCCCTGCGGGATTACGGCCCGCTGTCTGGTTGGCCCCAAGGCCTCTACGCCCAGGCGATGCGCACCCTCGACGAGGCGGGGGTACAGACCATCGGCCTGGACGTCCCCCTCTCCGAACTCGCGCGGCGCGAGCCGGGGCTGGCAGAGGTCTTTTCCCGCCCCAACGTGGTGCTTGCCCTTCCCCCGGGCGAGACGCTGGACCTGCCCCCAAGCTGGCGAGCACAAACCGGGGTCAGCGGCCTTGCGGCTGGGCCGGGGGGGCGTGTCCGCACCTTCCAAACCGCTTACGAGCACGGCAACGGCCGCTTGGTCCCCTCCTTCGTGCGGCAGCTTGCCACGAGTGCGGGGCAGCCCGTGCCGCTTGATCCCACCCCCCGGCTGCTGCGCCACATCCGCAGTGACCCCAACCGACTGGGCGTGATTCCCTTTCGCGACGTGGTGAACGGCAACGTTCGCTTCGGGGACCTTCAGGGCCGGGTGGTGCTGATTGGCCTGACCGCCCAGGACCACCCCAGCGCTCAGAACGCGGCGGGCCAGCCCACCCCCGCCATCCTCCTCCAGGCACAGGCGGTGTCCACCCTGCTGGGCGCGCCGTTTCTGCGCTTGCCGCTGTGGCTGACGGTACTGCTGTGCGTGCTGGCCGCCGCCTTGGCGGTGCTCACACGCGGCCTGTGGGGCTTTGTGATCGCGCTCCTGGCCCTCGCTTTGGCCGCGCCGCTTTGGCTGGTGAACGTGCTGTTTCCCGGCGTGACCGTCTCGGTCGCTGCGGTCCTAGGCACCGCTCTGGTCGGCTTAGAACGCTGGTGGACGCTGCGCAACCTGGGCACCCGCGATCCCCTCACCGGCTTCGGCAACCGCCTGGCCTTTACCCGCGCGGTCGAGCACCGCTGGCCGGGCCGTGCGGGCCGCCCCATCGGTCTGCTGCTGGTGGACCTCAGCGGCTTCCGCAGGGTGAATGAGACCTATGGCCGCGCCGCCGGAGACGAGGTGCTGCGCGATCTGGCTGCCCGCCTGCAGGCGCACAAGCGCCGCGGCGACGTGGTGTTTCGCTGGGGCTCCGACGAGTTCGCCGTGCTGCTCGACAACACCGGGCCGCAGGAACTCGCCCGCATCACCGAAGCGACGCGGCAAATCCTCGAAGGCCTCCAGTACCGCGACCTGCCCCTCCGCGCGAGCATCGGCGGCGCCACCACCGGCCCGGAGATCCGCACCGCCACCGAGCTGATCGAGGCCGCCAGCCGCAACCGCTACCGAATGAAGTACCAGCGGGAACAGGGGGAGAACTGATCCTCCCCGCACATCACAAAGCGCCCCTCTCCTACCTTCCCGCCAGCAGCTCCCAGAACGCGGGATTCGCCGCCCAGCCGTACCAGAGGTTGGGGAGGATGCCCAGCACGGTGACCCCCACCACGCCAAGAGCGACGGTGAGGGTGGTTGCTCTGCGCTCGCCGTGCGGGTACTCGCGGGCCGGAGTGCGGTCGGGCATGAACATCAGCATGCCGGGGCGCAGGTAGTACACCAGGGCGACGACACTGGCGAGGGCCGCGAGCACCGAGAGCCACACGTACCCGTTTTGCAGGGCCGCCTGGAACACCAGGTACTTGCCGAAAAATCCTGCAAAGGGCGGCAGACCTGCCAAGGACGCGAGGCACACCGCGAGGGCCGCCGCATACGCCGGGTGACGGTAGTACAGCCCGCGCAGGTCGCCTATCCCCATGCCCGCCTCGGTGCGTTGCAGCGCAGCGACGACCGCAAAGGCCGCAGCGGTCATCAGGGTGTAGATCAGCAGGTAGTACGTGAGGGCTGCCCCTCCTTGAGCCGGGGTGCCCAGCAGGCCCAGGGCCAGGAAGCCGGTGTGCGCCACCGCCGAGTAGGCCAGCAGCCGCTTGAAGTTGGTCTGGAAAAGCGCGGCGGCATTGCCCACAATCAGGGTAAAGGCGATCAGCACCTGAAGGACAGAGGCCCAGCCCGGCGCGTTCTGAAGCGCTCCGCCGAACACGCGCAGCATGCCCGCAAAGGCGGCGACCTTGACCACCGTGCTGAGGAAGAGGCCGATGCTGGTGGGCGCGCCGCTGTAGACGTCCGGCGTCCACTGGTGGAAGGGGGCCAGCGCCACCTTGAACCCAAAGCCCGCGAGCAGCATCAGCGCTCCACCCACCAGGATCGCCAGATTTTGCGGCGTAAGCCCCGCTGCACGTTCCGCGATCCCGACGTAATTCAGGCTGCCGGTCGCGCCGTACACCAGAGCGATGCCGTAGATCAGGATGGCGCTGCCTGCCGCGCCCAGCAGAAAGTACTTCAGGCCGGATTCCTCGGCGGGGCGCGAGTCCTGTAGGGTGGCGAGGACGTAGCCGCTGAGGCTCATGATCTCCAGGCCGATCAGGAGGGTGATCAGGTCGCCGGAAAAGGCGATCAAGAGCGTGCCGGTGACCGCGTACATCAGCATCGCGTCGAACTCCGGAAAGCTGACGCGAGCGCGGTAGGCGGTGTCGAGGCTCACCAGCAGGGTCATCGCGCTGCCGATCAGGAGGATGAGGCCCAGCAAAAGAGCCGCGTTGTCGGCCCGCAGGGAACCGCCAAACGCGGTTGCCCCGCTGTTCCAGAGGTATCCCATGCTGACTCCACTCAGCGTCAGCATCACGAGGTTGATGATCGTCAGGGCGCGCCGGGGCAGAGAGAAGCCCAGCACGGTGCTGGCCACGGCCCCCGCCAACACGATCAGGATGGGCAGCATGGGGGCAAGGGCGACATCAGGGACTTGCAGCATCTATTGGCCCCCCAGGGTAGCGAGGACGCCGCGAACGGCGGGCTGAATGAGGTTTAAGGCGGGCGCAGAGTACACGCCGAACAGCAGGGCGACCGCCAGCGGCAACCCCAGCACCAGCCACTCGGTGTGCCGCAGGTCCCAGACCCGCACCGCTCCCAATGGGCGCCCCCCCCAAAAGGTGTGCTGGAAGGCGGTCAGGGCATAGGCGGCAGCCGCGATGCTGGAGAGGGCCGCGATCAAGGTCAGCCAGGGCTGCACCTGGTATGCGCCCAACAGTACGCTGAACTCTCCGATAAACCCGGCCAGGCCGGGCACCGCGATGGAGGCAAACCAGAGCACCAGCGTCATACCGCCCAGCGCGCCCGCCTGCGTCATCACGCCGCCGACTTGGGTATGAACGCTCCCCACGCGCTCCTGAAGCATCCCAACCGCCAGGAACAGCGCGCCCGTATACACGTTCTGGAAGGCGAGCAGGTACATCGCGCCGATGAGGGCCGTCTCGTTCAGCGAAAAGACGCCTAGCCCCACCAGGCCCATGTGGGAGAGGCCCGCGTAGGCCAGAAGCCGCTTCCAGTCCGTCTGCCGGAAGGCGATCCAGGCCGCATACAGGGCGGTCAAGGCGGCCAGACCCATCAGGAGGGGGCGAAGTTGTTCGGAAGCGTCGGGGAAAAGCGGCAGGCCAAACGTAAAGATGCCGTAGCCGCCCACCTTGTAGAGCGTGCCCATCACGTCCGGCACGCCGCTGTCGTGGTTCTGCTCGTGAAAGTCCGGAAGCCAAGCATGCAGCGGCCACAGCGGCAGCTTGACGGCCATCGCTGCCAGGAAGCCCAGGTACAGCCAGGTCTGAGTGGCGCCCTCCACCGGGTACCGCACCAGGTCCGCCAGCGCAAAGGTCGGGCTGCCCCCGTAGAACTTCACGCCGATGATGGAGAGCAGCATGAGGAGGCTGCCAAACAGCGTATACGCCGCAAACTTCACCAGAGCGCGCATGCGGTTCGTCTTGCCGTAGATCGCCAGCATCAAGAGCGCGGGCAGCAGCGCGTCCTCGAAAAACACGTAGAACAGCACCAGGTCGCGGGCCGCAAAGATACCGATCAGCCCCGTCTCCATCGCCAGCACAAGCGAAAGCATCGTGCCGGGATTCTCTATCCGCCGCGCGGCGTACAGCACGGCGATCAACGACATCAAGGCGGTGATCAGCGCCAGCGCGAGGCTCACGCCGGTGAGGGCCACCGAATAGGTGACGCCCAGCGCTGGAATCCAGTTCACGCTGAAGAGGTCTGCGCCCCCGCCGCGCCAGATCAGCAGGCCCAGCCCCAGCGTGAGGGCCGCGAAAAATCCAGCCACCTCCTCCCGCCAGCGTCGGGGCGTGGCGAGCAGCAGCAGGCTCCCCAGCAGGGGCAGGAAAATCATCAGGTGAATCACGCGCCGCCTCCAATCGTCCTCAGGGCCCAGTAGCCCAGGATCAGCGCTGTTCCAAGCAACATCGAGACGGCGTAGGCCCGCACGAACCCGTTTTGCCAGGCGGCAAAGAGGCCACCGGGCGCGACGCTGTTGCGTGCCAGCCCCCCCAACGCGCCGTCTACGCCCCGGTCCACCGCGTCGAGACCATCGGCGATGGCCCGGCTCGGCAGGCTCAAGAGGCTGTCGTAGAGGCGATCGAGGTACAGTGCCTGCGTGCTGACGCGGCCCAGCGGCCCCTGTGCCAGAACGCGGCGGCGGTGTTCGGCATAAGCCCACAGCAGCCCGCCCACCCCGGCAGCGACGGCCAGCAGGGTCAGCAGCCATTCGGTCGCCACCGGAATCTCGTGCGCGTGCACGGGCAGCGCGCGGCCCAGGTAGGTGTCAAAGGCGTGCCCGCCGCCCAGGAAGGAGGGGACGTTCAGAAACCCGCCCAACGTGGCGAGCGCCGCGAGGATGCCCAGCGGTACCCGCATCAGCCCGTCGGCCTCGTGCGGGTGGGCGACGTGACCCCGGTACTCACCGCGCCAAACCAGGAAGTACCAGCGGCCCATGTAGTACGCGGTCAGCAGCGCCACGCCCAGCCCGATCACGTAGAGGGGCGGGCTGGCGGTGAAGGCGGCGGCCAGAATCGCGTCCTTGGAGAAAAAGCCGCTCCAGATTGGAATCCCGGCGATGGCAAGGACGCCCAGCAACGCGGTGACGTGCGTCAAGGGCATGAATTTCCGCATGCCGCCCATCGCGCGCACGTCCTGTTCCTCGTGCAGGGCGTGAATCACCGCGCCCGCCGCAAGGAACAGCAGCGCCTTGAAAAAGGCGTGGGTGAGCAGGTGAAACACCCCTGCCGAGTAGGCGTGCAGACCCACCGCCAGGAACATGTAGCCGAGCTGCGAGACGGTGGAGTACGCCAGGATCTTCTTGATGTCGTGCTGGTTGAGGGCCGACAGCGCCCCGTACAGCGCGGTCAGGCCGCCAACCCAGGCCACCCAGGTGGAGGCGGTCGGCGCGAGGTCGTACAGGAAATGGCTGCGGGCGATCAGGTACACGCCCGCCGTGACCATCGTGGCCGCGTGAATGAGCGCCGAGACGGGCGTAGGGCCAGCCATCGCGTCGGGCAGCCAGGTGGTGAGGGGCAATTGACCGCTCTTGCCCACCGCGCCCACAAGCAGGAACAGGCAGGCGAGTTCGATCCCGGCAACGGCGACCTGCGCACCCTCCACCCGCTCCAAGAGTTCGGGAATCGAGAGGGTACCGTAGAGCCGGTAGATCAGGAACATGCCCAGCATGAACCCCAGGTCCCCGATGCGGTTCATGATGAACGCCTTGCGGGCCGCGTTGGAGTTGGCCAGCCCCTCGCGGTCGCTGGCCGCGCGCAGGTCACGGTCCGACGCCTCCGAATGGCGCCCGCCGAACCAGAAGCCGATCAGGAGGTAGGAGGCCATGCCCACCCCCTCCCAGCCCACAAACATGAGGGGATAGGAGTCGGCGAGCACCAGGATCAGCATCATGCCCACGAAGAAGTTCAGGAACGCAAAAAAGCGCGTGAACTTCGGGTCGTGGCCCATATAGCTGACCGAATAGACATGAATGAGGAAGCCGACGCCGGTGATGATCAGGGCCATCAGGGCGCTGAGCTGGTCGAGGTAGAAGCCCACCGCGAGGTTGGCGTTCAGCGCCATATTGGGGAGCCAGGTCCACAGCACCTCGTGGGCCGGGGTGTCGGTCTGCCCGAGGAAACGCGCGACGGCGACGACGAAACTCGCGAGCACGGTGAGGGAACCCAGCCCGCCTGCCAACCGCCCCGGAAAGAGGCGTGGGAACAGGATCAGCAGGGCGAACCCGATCAGCGGAAAGAGAGGAAGCAGGTACAGGGGCACGCGCCACTCAGCCTTTCAGGGTGGCGAGGTCGTCCACGTTGGTCGTCTCGCGCTTGCGGAAGATGGACACGATGATGGCCAGGCCGATCGCCACCTCGGCGGCGGCCAGGGTCATCACGATAAAGACGGCGGTCTGCGCGGTCAGGTCGCCCCAGGAGCGGGCAAAGGCCACCAGAGCGAGGTTCGCCGCGTTCAGCATCAGCTCCACCGAGAGAAAGACCATGATCGCGGTGCGCCGCGTGAGCACGCCGATCATGCCGATGGCAAAAAGGAGCCCGGACAGGGCGACGTAGTAGGCGGTGGGAGCCATCAGGCACGCCTCCTCTCCGCTGCGGGCTGGAGGTCGGGGGAAGTCGGCAGCGCCACACCTTCCGCATCGGTCACCCCGTCGGGCTGCGGCACCGGCCGTTTAACCAGCGCCACCGCGCCCACAATGGCGACAAGCAGCAGAATGCTCACGGCTTCGAAGGGAAGCAGGAAGCGTGTCAGCAGCACCTCGCCGACCGGTCCGGCTCCGCCGCCACGCAGCGCCGCTGCCCCCTCGCTGAGCGGACGGGGATCACGGTACGTCAAGGCCAGCACCGCGAGGGCTCCGGCAAGCACCACTCCGCCGATCCCGGCGAGCTCGCGCACAAACGGCACCGGGTCGCGTCCCCTGACCGGCGCATTCGCGTTCAGCAGCATGATCACGAACAGGAACAGCACCATCACGGCCCCCGCGTACACGATCACCTGCGCCGCCGCCAAAAAGGACGCGCTTAGGCTCGCGAAGAGCCCGGCCACGCTCAGCAGCGTGCCCACCAGCCCCAGCGCGGCGTGAACCGCATTCCGCGCCGCCACGGTGATCACCGCACCCACCAGGGC